>NZ_CP154859.1:2567008-2887884 GCF_039614725.1 Thauera sp. JM12B12
CGTGGCGGACGCTGTCGAGGACGGCTCGCTCGCGGCGGTCGAGCCGCTTTCCACGGCGCGCACGCTCTATTCGCTGTGGCTGGGCGCCAACCTGCTCGCCAAGCTCCACCGCAACGCCGAACCGCTCGAGCAGGCGTGGACGGCGAGCCTGCACCTGCTGGCGGCCTGATCCGGCAGCGTGCGCCCAATCACGCAGTGCGCGCAAAGCGCCCCACAGCATTTCGCCATGTCGAACCGCGGGCCGATCCGCTCGATCCCCACGCATCCCCGTCCGGCCACTGTCGCCCGACGCCACGAACCAAGGACCCTCACATGCTGAACTTCGACTTCTACAACCCCACCCGCGTCGTCTTCGGCGAGGGCACCATCGCCCGCCTGGACGAGCTCGTGCCCGCCGATGCGCGCGTGCTGGTGCTCTACGGCGGCGGCAGCGCCGAACGCAACGGCACGCTGGCCGAGGTCGAGGCCGCGCTCGGGCAGCGCAGCGTGCAGCGCTTCGGCGGCATCGAGCCCAACCCGAGCTACGAGACCCTGATGAAGGCCGTCGAGCAGATCCGCCGCGAGGGCCTCGACTTCCTGCTCGCGGTGGGAGGCGGCTCGGTGATCGATGGCACCAAATTCGTCGCCGCAGCGGTCGGGCACGCGGGCGACCCGTGGGAGATCCTGCAGACGCGAGGCAAGAGCGTCTCCAGCGCCCTGCCCCTCGGCTGCGTGCTCACCCTGCCCGCGACCGGCTCCGAGATGAACTGCGCCTCGGTCGTCACGCGCAGGTCCCTCAACGCCAAGATCGGCTTCTTCAGCCGGCATGTGTTCCCGCGCTTCTCGGTACTCGACCCGGTGAAGACGTACACCCTGCCGCCGCGCCAGATCGCCAACGGCGTGGTCGACGCCTTCGTGCACGTCGCCGAGCAGTACCTCACCTACCCGGTGAGCGCAGCGGTGCAGGACCGCTACGCCGAGAGCCTGCTGCAGACCCTGATCGAGGTCGGCCCGCAGGCGCTGGCCACGCCGCAGGACTACGACGTGCGCGCCAACCTGATGTGGGCGGCGACGCAGGCGCTCAGCGGCCCGGTCGGCGCAGGCGTGCCGCAGGACTGGGCGACGCACATGATCGGCCACGAGATCACCGCGCTACACGGCCTGGACCACGCCCAGACGCTGGCGATCGTACTGCCCGCCCTGCTCGCCGAGCGCCGGGCGCCCAAGCGCGCGAAGCTGCTGCAGTACGCCGCGCGGGTGTGGAACATCCGCGACGGCGACGAGGACGCACGCATCGATGCCGCGATCGCGCGCACGCGTGAATTCTTCGAGTCGCTCGGGGTGAGGACGCGGCTATCGGGCTACGGCATCGGTGCCGAAGCGATCGACGCGCTGGTCGCCCAGCTCGAGGCCCACGGCATGACCGCGATCGGCGAACACCGCGACCTCGACCTCGCCACCAGCCGCCGCATCCTCGAAGCCTGCCTCTGAAACCCCATCGCTTCCCGAACACCCTGCAAGGACACCCCGCATGACCGCACTTTTCGAGCCCTTCAAGCTCAAGGACCTCACCCTGCGCAACCGCATCGTCGTGCCGCCGATGTGCCAGTACATGGCCACCGACGGTGTGGTCAATGACTGGCACCGGGTGCACTACCCCGCGATCGCGCGCGGCGGCGCCGGCCTGGTCATCGTCGAGGCCACCGCGGTGTCGCCCGAAGGCCGCATCACGCCCAACTGCACCGGGCTGTGGAACAACACCCAGGCCGAGGCGCTGGCGCCGATCGCCGCCTCGATCAAGGCCGCGGGCGCCGTGCCCGGCATCCAGATCGGCCACGCCGGCCGCAAGGCCAGCGCCAACCGGCCGTGGGAGGGCGACGACCACATCGCCGCCGACGATGCGCGCGGCTGGCCGACGATCTCGCCCTCGGCGACGGCCTTCGGCGCCAACCTGCCCAAGGTCCCGCGCGCGATGACGGTGGACGACATCGCCCGCGTGCGCGCGGACTTCGTCGCCGCCGCCCGGCGCGCGCGCGAGGCCGGCTTCGAGTGGCTGGAGCTGCACTTTGCGCACGGCTATCTCGGCCAGAGCTTCTTCTCGGTGCATGCCAACCAGCGCGACGACGCATACGGCGGCAGCTTCGACAACCGCAGCCGCTTCCTACTCGAGACCCTGCAGGCGGTGCGCAAGGTGTGGCCGGAGCACCTGCCGCTGACCGCGCGCTTCGGCGTCATCGAGTACGACGGCCGCGACGAGGAGACGCTGGCCGAGTCGATCGAGCTCGCGCGCAACTTCAGGCGCGAGGGCCTGGATCTGCTCAGCGTCAGCGTGGGCTTCTCCACCCTCGCGGCCAAGGTGCCCTGGGGCCCGGCCTTCCTCGCCCCGATCGCCGAGCGCGTGCGTCGGGAGGCCGACCTGCCGGTGGCTGCGGCCTGGGGCATCGACAACCCGGCGATCGCCGACGCCTGCGTGCGCGACGGCCAGCTCGACCTGGTGATGGTCGGCCGCGCCCACCTCGCCAACCCCCACTGGCCGATGCAGGCTGCACGCGCGCTCGGCGTCGAGCGCCCGACCTGGGTGCTGCCGGCCCCGTATGCACACTGGCTGGAGCGCTATTCTGCGCGCTGATCCAGACGTTCGAAGCAACGCCCGGGGGCGCAGGCCACCGCGGGCGTTGATTACACTTCCGAGAGTGTTTTCACCGCCTCGTCGTACCAGGCGATCCAGCCCTGTTCGTACTGGATGCCGGCCTTGAGGATCAGGTGGTGGATGCGGCGCTGTCGGGTGGATTCACCGCCGGCCGGAAAGTCGCGCGCCTCGATGGCGCGGTAGGCGCGCAGCTTGTCGGCGTGGCGTGCGCGGCGGCGCTGGAGCTCTGGCAGCAGGCCAAGCGGTCCGATGACCGCATCGGCGCGCAGGCGCACCATGAACTCGTCACGCAGCTCGGGCAGGGGCGCAGCCTCCGCCGCCCAGCGCATCAGCTCGTCGCGCCCGGCGGGCAGCACGAGGTAGGTGCGCTTGCGTGTGCGGCCGGCTTCGGGATCGGGCTCGGATTGGATCCAGCCTGCATTTTCCATGCGGCCGAGCTCTCGGTAGATCTGCTGGTGCGTGGCCTGCCAGAAGTGACCGATGGACTTGTCGAAGCGCCGCGCCAGGTCGTAGCCGGACGAGGGTTGTTCGAGCAGCGAGGTGAGCAGGGCGTGAGCGAGCGACATTCGCGAAGTCTAGCCGTGCGCCGCGCAACCATGCAACGCGTTGCATAGTCGCACAGGATCTTCTACAGTCCTGCAACTGGTTGCATAGTCGGATGGGGCTGCCTGCCGGCGCGCGCGTTCTCCCTCCCCTCGCGCGCGCGTCGGCCTCCCTCGGGTCCTCGTCCGGCCATGCGGCCAGCCCCGGACAAAACCACGCGGAATCACGCGCCCCCAGACCTGATTGCGAGCGAGACGATGGCCACCTATCCGAACCTGTTCCGCCCCCTGGACCTCGGCTTCACCACCCTGCCCAACCGCTTCCTGATGGGCTCGATGCATGTCGGTCTGGAAGAGGCCGAAGGGGGCTTCGAACGCATGGCGGCCTTCTACGCCGAGCGGGTGCGCGGCGGCGTCGGACTCATCGTCACCGGCGGCATCGCCCCCAACCTCGAGGGCCGGCCATGGAGCGGCGGCGCCACCCTGACCACCGCGGAGGAAGCCGCCCGCCACCGCGTGATCACCGACGCGGTGCATCGCGAGGGCGGAAAGATCGCCATGCAGATCCTGCACTTCGGCCGCTACGCCTACCACCCCGAGCTGGTTGCGCCCAGCCCGATCCAGGCACCCATCTCACCGTTCGCGCCGCGCGAGCTTTCTGGCGACGACGTCGAGCGCACGATCGAGGACTTCGTGCGCTGCGCCGAACTCGCCCGCGAAGGCGGCTACGACGGCGTCGAGATCATGGGTTCCGAGGGCTACCTGATCAACGAGTTCATCGTCGCCCACACCAACAAGCGCACGGACGAATGGGGCGGCGCCTACGCCAACCGCATCCGCTTCGCCACCGAGATCGTGCGCCGTACGCGCGAGCGCCTCGGGCGCGAGTTCATCATCATCTTTCGCCTGTCGCTCCTCGACCTGGTCGAGGACGGCTCCACCTTCGAGGAGGTGGTGCAGCTCGCGCAGGCGATCGAGGCCGCCGGCGCCACGCTGATCAACAGCGGTATCGGCTGGCACGAGGCGCGCATCCCGACCATCGCCACCTGCGTGCCGCGCGCCGGCTTCGCCTGGGTGACGCAGAAGCTCAAGGACCACGTCGGCATCCCGCTGATCGCCACCAACCGCATCAACACGCCCGAGGTCGCAGAGGCCATCCTCGCCGAGGAGAAGGCCGACATGGTGTCGATGGCGCGGCCCTTCCTCGCCGATCCGGACTTCGTGCGCAAGGCGGCCGAAGGACGCGGTGCCGACATCAACACCTGCATCGCCTGCAACCAGGCCTGCCTGGACCACACCTTCAACGGCAAGATCACCTCCTGCCTGGTGAACCCGCGCGCCTGCCATGAGACCGAGCTGGTGATCGAGCCGACCACCACGCCGCGCAGCATCGCGGTGGTCGGCGCCGGCCCGGCGGGTCTGGCCTTCGCCACCACTGCCGCGGAGCGCGGCCACAGGGTCACGCTGTTCGAAGCGGGCGAGCGCATCGGTGGGCAGTTCAATATCGCGATGCAGATCCCGGGCAAGGAGGAGTTCGCCGAGACCCTGCGCTACTTCGGCCGCCGCATCGAGCAGACCGGGGTGGTGCTCAAGCTCAACACCCGCGTGACGGCTGCCGAGCTCGCCGGCCGGTTCGACGAGGTCGTGCTCGCCACCGGCATCGTGCCGCGCGTGCCCGACATCGAGGGCGTGGATCACCCCAAGGTGCTCGGCTACCTCGACGTGCTGCGCGACAGGAAGCCGGTCGGTCGCCGCATCGCGATCCTCGGCGCCGGCGGCATCGGCTTCGACGTCGCGGAATACCTCAGCCACGAGGGCATCAGCCCCAGCCTGGCGCCGGAAAAGTTCTACGCCGAATGGGGCATCGACGCGCGCTACGTGCGCCGCGGCGGCCTGATGCGTCCGCAGCGCGAGAACGCGCCGCGCGAGATCGTTCTGCTGCAACGCAAGACCAGCAAGGTCGGCGAGGGCCTGGGTAAGACCACTGGCTGGATCCATCGCACCGCGCTGAAGAACCGCGGCGTGCAGATGATCGCGGGCGCCACCTACCATCGCATCGACGACGCCGGCCTGCATGTGACGATCGGCGGCAAGGACGAGGTCCTCGTGGTCGACAACGTGATCCTGTGCACCGGCCAGGAGCCACGCCGCGAGTTGCAGGCTGCGCTGCTCGAGGCCGGCATGCGGGTGCATCTGATCGGCGGCGCGGACGTTGCCGCCGAACTGGATGCCAAGCGTGCGATCAAGCAGGGCGTCGAGCTCGCCGCGCGTATCGAGATGACGCAGACCGCGCCGGCCCTCGTCCCGGGTCAACTCCCCGCCTCGGCGACCATCGCCGGCATCCCGCTGCCGCAGTTCGACACCCTGCGCATCACGCTGGACGGCCAGGTCGCCATCGTCACCCTGAACCGCCCCGACAAGGCCAACGCGATGAACCTGCAGATGTGGCACGACATCCGCAGCGCGATGCAGTGGGTGGACCGCACGCCCGCCGTGCGCGTGGCGATGCTGCACGGCGCCGGCGACAACTTCTGCTCCGGCATCGACCTGCAGATGATGATGAGCATCCTGCCCACCGTGAAGGACGCCTGCGAGGCGCGCACGCGCGAGAACCTGCGCAACCTGATCCTCGACCTGCAGGACACGCTCACCAGCCTGGAACGCTGCCGCAAGCCGGTGCTCGCCGCGATCCATGGCGCCTGCGTCGGCGGCGGCGTGGACCTGATCGCCTGTGCCGACATGCGCTACTGCGCCGCGGACGCGAAGTTCTCGGTCAAGGAAATCGACCTCGGCATGGTCGCCGACGTCGGCAGCCTGCAACGCCTGCCCCGCCTGATCGGCGACGGCATGGTGCGCGAGCTCGCCTACACAGCACGCAAGGTGGACGGCGCGGAGGCCGCGCGCATCGGCCTGGTGAACCGAGTCTTCGCTACTGGCGAAGCGCTGATGGAGGGCGTGATGCAGATTGCCCACAGCATCGCCGCCAAGTCGCCGCTGGCCATTCGCGGCACCAAGGACGCGCTCAACTACGCCCGCGACCACAGCACCGCGGACGGCCTCGACCGCGTCGCCACCTGGAACGCGGCGATGCTGATGTCGGAGGACCTGCAGGCAGCGATCCGCGCCGGGATGACGCGGCAGGCGCCGAAGTTCAGGGACTGAAGCGCCGGCTTCGGCCCGCTGCGCCTGCGGAGCGCGGTCGCTTGAAGCGGCCGCCCTCCACGTGCATCACTCGATCGTGACCCGCATCGCCGGCGGGCGCAGGCCGCGGCGCTTGCGCTCGGCGGCGATGAGCTCGGCGATGTCGGTGTTCTTGTTCTGCAGCGCCCAGGCATCGGCGGACAGCCCGACGTCATTGAGCGCATTGAGGTCGGTCTGCGGCAAGGCAAGCAGGCGCCGGACCACGCCGGCGTGGCCGTTGCGCGCGGCCAGCATCAGCGCCGTCGCTTTGTTCGGCGCGGGCGCATTGACATCGGCACCCGCCGCAACAAGCGCGTCCAGGATGCCCTCGCGGCCCTCGAACGCGGCGTAGTGCAGCGGCGCCCAGCCCTCGTGATTGACCGCCGCGCCACCCTTGAGCAGCGCACGGGCGACGTCGTCGTGGCCGCGCAGCGCCGCAAGCATCAGCGCGGAATCACCCGCCTGGTTGCGGTAGTCGATCCGCGGCCGGTACTTGAGCAGGGTCTCCACGGTATCGAGCTGGCCCTCGCGCGCGGCCAGGATCAGCAGCGAGTTGCCTTGGGCGTCCACGGTGTTGGGGTCGATGCCGCGGTCGAGCAGGCCGGCGAGCTGGCGGCTGTCGCCCAGGGTCGCGGCGCTCAGCGCATCGTCGTAGCTGCCGGCGATGGTTGCGCACGAGAACAGCGTGCTCGCCGCAAGCACGGTCGCAGCGAGCAGCTTGCGCGGAAGGAGTCCCGCAGCGGGCGTGTCACGAGGGTCTTTGGACATGGCGGAAGAGGCGGAAGAAGTTGTCGGTGGTGGCTTGCTCGACGCTTGCCAGCGGGATGTCGCGCAGGCGGGCGATCTCCTCGGCCACATGCACGACCCAGCCCGGCTCATTGGTCTTGCCGCGGTGCGGCACCGGAGCCAGGTAGGGTGAATCGGTCTCGATCAGCAGTCGATCGAGCGGCACGCGCCGGGCGACCTCCTTGAGGTCCTTGGCGTTGCGGAAGGTGACGATGCCGGAGAAGGATATGTAGAAGCCGAGCGCGAGCGCGGCCTCGGCGACCTCCCAGGTCTCGGTGAAGCAGTGCATGACGCCGCCGGCCCGGTCGGCCCCCTCCTCGCGCATCAGACGCAAGGTGTCCTCGGCGGCGCTGCGGGTGTGGATGACCAGCGGCTTGCCGGTGGCGCGCGCGGCGCGGATGTGCACGCGGAAGCGCTCGCGCTGCCACTCCGGGGCATCCTTCTGCCAGTAGTAGTCCAGCCCGGTCTCGCCGATGGCGACCACCTTGGGATGATCGGCGAGCGCGACGAGGCGGGCGACGTCGGGCTCGTCCACGCCGTCATTGTCGGGATGCACGCCGACCGTCGCCCACAGGTGGGCGTGACGTTCGGCCAAGCCGAGCACGCGTGGGAAATCCTCCAGCTTCACGCTGATGCACAGCGCCGTACCGACATCGTTGGCGGCCATCGTGGCCAGCACCTCATCGACGCGGTTGGCGAGGTCGGGAAAATCGAGGTGGCAGTGTGAGTCTACGAACATCCGGATCCTGGCAGAGAAACTCGATGGTGGAACAACTGGGGGCCGACCCGGACGCAACCCGGCGCCACCGGAAAGATGCCGCATGCGCGGTGGGAACGGCCTCAGAGCGTGTGCGTGGGCCGGTTCGAGCCGAGATGTCCGGCCAGCACCTGCTCGATGCGGCTGCGCAGCACCTTGCTCGACTCGTCGGCCGAGAAATGCACGCCGATACCCTGCGTCTTGCCGCCCTGGGAGCCGTGCGGCGTGATCCACACCACCGAGCCCGCGACCGGGTGGCGGGTGGGATCGTCCATCAACTGCAGCAGCATGAACACCTCGTCGCCGAGCTTGTAGGTCTTCGGCGTGGGTACGAAGATGCCGCCGTTGCTGAGGAAGGGCATGTAGGCCGCATACAGCGCCGACTTCGAGTTGATGTTCAGCGACAGCACGCTCGGTCGACTGACGGCGGGGCGGGCAGCTTCGGTCATCCTCTGGCTCCGGCGATGGCGCGCGCGTAGCGCATCAGCATATCTTCCAGAACCAGGCGCAGGCTCAAGGGGTGGCGCGACACCTTGTGTATCTGGACGAGCTCATTGTAGCAGCCGCTCGCGGCCGCCACGCTCATGCGGCTGGCGAGCGCCGACAGCACGCCTTCCTGCGCCGGAAAGAAGCGTACCCGGCCGCCCAGGCGCAGCGCGGCGAGATCGCTCACCCAGCGCTGCATCCAGTCGCTGAGTTCGGGGAGGCCGAAACCGGCTGCGCCGGCCTCCTTCGACTTCAACCAGGTCTCCCACTGGCCAGCCAGGCGAAGCACGTCGGCCACCTGAAGCCCCGAGAGGTCGCGCACGAAGCGCGCCAGCAGTTCGCCGCCCCCCGCTGCCGCGAGGCGCTCGGCCGCGAGCGGCATGCCACCGCCGAGCGCCAGCAATGCCTGCGTCTGCGCGTCGGCCCGAGCGCGCCAGTGCGCCAGTTCGTCTTCAGCCGGCCGGGTGAAGTGCCACTGCTGGCAGCGGCTGCGAATGGTCGCCAGCAAGCGACGCGGAGCGGAAGAGACGAGCAGGAACACGCACCCCGCCGGCGGCTCCTCGAGCAGCTTCAGCAAGGCATTGGCGGTGTACAGGTTCATCGCTTCGGCGGGATCGAGCACCACCACACGACGCGAACCGTGATGCCCGGTGACGCTGAGCGACGCCTGCAGGTCGCGGATCTGCTCGATGACGATCTGCTCCGAGGCGGCCTTGCCGGTGGCCTCGCGCACGGGTGCGTCGGCTTCGCCCTCGGCGCGCTCGGCGGCCAGCTCGGCCGCCGGCACCACCCGCATGAGGTCGGGATGGTTGCCGGTGATTCGCCACTGGCAGGGTTCGCAGCGGTCGCAGGCATGTCCGTCGGACCGCGGGGCGTCGCAAAGCAGACGGGCGGCGAGCGCCTCGGCGAGCGCACGCTTGCCGAGGCCTGCCGGGCCGACGAAGAGCAGCGCATGCGGCAGCCGCTCGCCGAGTTCGACGAGGCGCGTCCAGGTCGGCTGCAGCCAGGCGTGGATCATGAGAAGAAACGTTCGCGCACGATGCGCTCGATGTCGACGCTGATGCGCTCTGGCGCGCGGTCGGCGTCGATGACGCAGATGCGCTGCGGCGCAAGGCGGGCGCGCTCGAGGTAGGCCTCGCGCACGCGCACGAAGAAATCGCGCTGCTCGCGCTCGAAGCGGTCGGGATCGACCCCGGTGGAGGCCACGCGCGCGGCGGCGACCGCCGGATCGAGATCGAACACCAGGGTGAGGTCGGGCTGCAGGCCGGGATGTACCCAGCGCTCGAGCGCGTCGAACTTGGCGCGGTCCAGGCCGCGGCCACCCACCTGATAGGCGAAGGTGGCGTCGGAGAAGCGGTCGCACACCACCCAGCGCCCGGACGCGAGCGCCGGCTCGATGCGCGCGGCGAGGTGCTCGCGGCGCGCGGCGAACATCAGCATGGCCTCGGTCTCGAGATGCATCGGCGCGTGGAGCAGGAGCTCGCGCAGGCGCTCGCCGAGCGCCGTGCCGCCGGGTTCGCGGGTCTGATCGACGGCCACCCCGCTCGCCCGCAGCAGCGCCACCACGGCGGCGATCTGGCTGCTCTTGCCCGCGCCGTCGATGCCCTCGAAGGTGATGAACCGCCCCCGTGGCTGCGGCGCGCGTGCCAACGCTGCAGCTGTGACGGGTGCTTCCGGGGCGCTTGAGGATGTCATTTCGGCATTCGCGAGATTGGGAGTGATCGACCCCGGGACGGACTGCAGGGTGCTCATCCGCCGCCTCCATTGCGGATGAACTTGTTCACCGCGCGGTTGTGCTCGGCGAGGCTGCGGGAGAACTCGCTGCTGCCGTCACCTCGGGAGACGAAATACAGGAAATCGCTCTTGTCCGGCTGCACCGCGGCACGCAGGGCGGCCTCTCCCGGCATGGCGATCGGCGTGGGCGGCAGGCCCGCGCGGATGTAGGTATTCCAAGGGTGATCGGTTTCGAGATGGACACGCCGCAGGCGGCCGTCGAACTCCGGGCCAAGACCGTAGATGACCGCGGGGTCGGTCTGCAATCGCATGCCGATGCGCAGGCGGTTGGAAAACACCGATGCGACCAGGCCGCGATCCTCGGGGCGGCCCGTTTCCTTCTCGATGATCGAGGCCAGGATCAGCGCCTCGTAGGGCGACGCAAGCGGGCTGGCCGGATCGCGCGCGGCCCACGCGCGTTCGAGCCGCGCCTGCATTGCGCCATGGGCGCGCTTGAGCACCGCGAGCGCGCCCGAGCGCTTGTCGAAGAGATAAGTGTCCGGGAAGAACAACCCTTCCGGGTGCTTCTCGCGCGCGCCGATGCGGCTGAGGATCTCCGTGTCGGAGAGGCCTGCGATGTCCGCCTCGAGGTCTGGATGCGACTCCAGCGCCTGGCGCACCTGGCGGAAGGTCCAGCCCTCGACGAGGAGGAGCTCGCCCTGCGTGACGTCGCCATCGGAAAGCTTGAGGATCAGCTGCCAGGGCGTGATGCCTGCGTGCACCTCGTAGCTTCCGGCCTTGATGCGGTGGGCACGCCCGCCGATGCGGGCAAGGAGGCTGAGCAGGCGTGCATCGACGTCGACTCCGGCGCGCTCGATCAGGCTCGCTGCCTGACGCATGGCGACGCCGCGCGGAACGGTGAAATCGACCGCATCGGCTGCGAGCGCAAGCGGACGATGGGCGTACCACCAGCCCGCGCCTGCCACGAGCGCGGCGGCGGCGAACAGCACGATCAGGAGGCGGAGGAAGAGACGCTTCATCGAGGGTCGCGAATGACGGAAAACCCCTGCCGGCGCCAGGGGCGACCGGTCTGCGGAGGGCGCATATAATACTGCATTGCCCCTTCGCCCCCTTATTCCGAACGCCGATCATGACAGCCTGGACCGAACACCTTGCCCGCCTGGGCGCCACCCTGGACGCCGCCGCCCTGAGCTTTGCCGAGCCCGCCGCCGAGGCCCGCGCCGCCACCGAAGCGACCATCGCGGTGCCCTTGCTGCACCTGGGTACGATCCGCTCGGTGGGCCCGGACTCCGCTGCCTTCCTGCACAACCTGGTGTCGAACGACGTCAAGAAGCTCGAAGCGGATGCCGCCGCGTGGAACAGCTTCAACTCGCCCAAGGGCCGCATGATCGCGAGCTTCCTGATGTGGTCTGAGGCCGAGGGCCATGCGCTGATGATGTCCGCCGACATCCTGCCTGCCTTCCTGAAGAAGTTCTCGATGTACGTGCTGCGCAGCAAGGTCAAGCTCTCCGACGCCAGCGCGGAACTCGCCCTCATCGGCGTCACGGGTCCTGCCGCTGCCGCTGCCCTCGAGGCCGCCAGCGCGGTGCTCCCGTCCGCCGACATGAAGCAGACCGTGTCGGCAGGCGGACTGCGCTGCATCCGCCTCGCCGAGAACCGCTTCGTGCTGGCCGTGCCCGCCGCCTCGGCACCGGCAGTCTATGACGCGCTGTTGTCCGCCGGTGCGGTACGTGCCGGGACCGCGGCCTGGCAGCTGACGATGATCCGTGCCGGCCTGCCGCTGATCACGGCGGCCACGCAGGAGGAGTTCGTCGCGCAGATGCTCAACTACGAGCTCATCGGCGGCGTCAGCTTCCACAAGGGCTGTTACCCGGGCCAGGAGATCGTTGCCCGCACGCAATACCTCGGCAAGCTCAAGAAGCGCACCTACCGCGTGGCCGTACCGGCGGGCGTGGAGGCGAAACCGGGCATGGATCTCTACGCGCCCGATTTCGGCGAGCAGTCCGCGGGCAAGCTGGTGAACGTCGCGCCTGCCGCCGACGGTGGCAGCGAGGCGCTGGCGGTGATCCAGTCGAGCAGTGCCGAGGCGGGCGAGCTTCATCTCGCCGCAGCGGACGGCCCGCGCCTGCGCGTGCTCGACCTGCCCTACGCCCTCGCCTGAGCGCCAGGACGCACGGGCGATGTGCCTCGTCGTCTTCGCGTGGCAGGTGCATGCCGACTATCCCCTGGTACTCGCCGCCAACCGCGACGAGTACTTCAAGCGGCCGGCGGCCCCTGCGCACTGGTGGACCGATGCGCCCGAGCTGCTCGCCGGGCGCGACCTCGAGGCCGGCGGCACGTGGATGGGCCTGAGCCGCAGCGGCCGGTTGGCCGCGCTCACCAACTACCGTGACCCCAGCCGCCACCTGCCCGGCGCGCCCTCGCGGGGCGCACTGGTGCGCGCGGCCCTCGAGGACGACCGGCCGGCACACGAGAGCCTGCGCCAGCTCGGTGCGCGCTCGCAGGCCTATGCCGCGTTCAACCTGCTGGTCGGGGACGGCACGCACCTGGGGGTACTGGAAAGCACGACGGGCCAGGTGCGCGCGCTCGCACCCGGCGTCTATGGCCTGTCCAACCACCTGCTCGACACCCCCTGGCCGAAGCTGGTGAAAGCCCGCGCCGGGCTCGCCGCACACATCGCGCATCCGCCGGGTGGCGAGGAGACCCTCGTCGATGCCTTGCTCGGACTCATGCGCGACCCGGTCCCCGCCCCCGACCCGCACCTGCCCGACACCGGCGTGAGCCTGGAGTGGGAGCGCTGGCTCTCACCGGCCTTCATCCGCGCACCGGGCTACGGCACGCGCTGCACGAGCGTGGTGCTGCGCGACCGCGGCGCTCGCACGCGCCTCGTGGAATGGACCTGGGACGTGGACGGCGAACTGCTCAACCAGGTCGATCACCGCTTCACGGCGCGCGCGCCGGGCTGAGCCCTCACAGGCTGCGGCGCATCGTCCGATGCTCGATGCCGGCCTCCAGGAAGACCTCGCCACGCTCGACGAAGCCGAGGCGGCGATAGAAATCGAGTGCATGCACCTGCGCGTTGAGCACCACCTCGGTCAGCCCCTGGCGCACCGCCTCGGCCATCAGCGCCTGCAACACCGCAGCGCCGACCCCCGCGCCACGCAGCGCGGCGAGCACCGCCATGCGGCCGATGTGGCCGTCAGGCAGCAGGCGCCCGGTCGCCACCACGGACCCGCTTACGTCACGCGCGATCGCGTGACGACTGACCGCATCCATCGCGTCGCGCTCGATCGATTCCGGCACGCCCTGCTCGACCACGAAGACCGCGGTGCGCACCGGCAGCACCAGGGCCCGGGCGCGCGTCCAGTCGGCGACCTCCACGTCGACGCGGATCTGGCGCAACTCCCGATTCGCGCTCATTCCACGATCTCCACCTGCGTCCCTACCGGCACAAGCTCGAACAGCTCGATGATGTCGCGGTTGCGCATGCGCACGCAGCCGTGCGAGCGCGGCGTCCCCATCGGCTGATCGTCGCCGGTGCCGTGGATGTAGATGTAGCGCCGCATCGAATCCACCCGCCCGCCGCGATTGCGGCCCGGCTCTTCGCCGCACAGCCACAGGATGCGCGTCAGCACCCAGTCGCGGCCGGGATGCGCGGCCGCGAAGGCCGTCGTCCACACCTCGCCGGTCGCACGCCGGGCGCGGAACACCGCACCGCTGGGCGCGCCGGCGCCGATCCTGGCACGGATGCGGTGGCGCCCGCGCGGCGTGCGGTAGCTGCCAATCTCCTCGCCAGCGCCGTTGGCGGCGGTCGACACTGCGTAGCGCCGGATGCAGGCGCCATCGTCACCGAAGACTGCCAGGGTCTGCCGGCCGATATCCACCTCGACGCGCATTCAACCCACCATCGTCCGACCGCGCCGGGCCGCAAAGAAGCGCGACAACATGCTTCCGCACTCGTCGGCGAGCAGCCCCCCCTCGACGGTCGCGTGGTGGTTGAGGCGCGGTTCTGCGAACAGATCGAGCACGCTGCCCGCGACACCGGTCTTGGGGTCGCGCGCGCCGAAGACGACGCGCGCGATGCGCGCGTGCATGATCGCACCCGAACACATCGCACACGGCTCCAGGGTCACGTAGAGCTCGCAGCCGGGCAGGCGGTAGTTGCCAAGGCGCGCGGCGGCGTCGCGCAAGGCCATGACCTCGGCGTGTGCGGTGGGGTCGTGGCGGCCGATCGGCTGGTTGAAGCCGCGGCCCACGATCGCGCCCTCGAGCACCACCACCGCCCCCACCGGCACCTCGTCGCAGGCACCGGCCGCGCGTGCCTGTTCGAGCGCCGCGCGCATGAAATCTTCGTCGTTCATCGTCACGTTCACCTGGGAATGGGCAGGATTCTAGCCCGAACGCTGCCGTGGCCGCGGCCGGCTCTGCGTCGGGCGAGGCCACGACCCACTCGCGCGCGCGCAGCCCGTCAGCCTGTCGCGCGACGCGCCGCTTGGGCTAGAATCCGCGCGACCTGCCCCCGGCCCAGGGGGCGTTTTCGTTTACGGACTTGCGCATGAACGTCGATCCCTCCCTGATCCGCCCCTACGCCCCGCTGGTGCGACGCATCGAAGCCGAAGCCACGGTCATCGGCGACCAGATCCTGAAGAT
The DNA here is from genome assembly GCF_039614725.1 of Thauera sp. JM12B12. Lineage (NCBI taxonomy): Bacteria > Pseudomonadati > Pseudomonadota > Betaproteobacteria > Rhodocyclales > Zoogloeaceae > Thauera > Thauera sp. JM12B12. Next base: position 2,581,773 of record NZ_CP154859.1, read on the forward strand.
CGATCATTTCCTGAACCACCGCATCGAACCCAGCTTCATCACCGAGATGGGCCAGGAGCTCGCCCGCCGCCTGGCGGCGTTCGATCCCACCGTCGTGCTCACCGCCGAGGCGAGCGGCATCGCCCCCGGTCTCGTCGTCGCCCAGGCGCTCGACGTGCCGCTGGTATACGCCAAGAAATACGCCCCGCAGGTGGAGTCTCCCGCGATCGCGAGGGTGATTCCGTCGCCGACCAAGGGGGGTGAGACCAAGCTCGTGCTGTCGCAGCGCTACATCGTGCCGACCGACCGCGTCGTCATCGTGGACGATTTCCTTTCCAACGGCCGTACCGCGGTCGCACTCGTGGAAATGGCACGCGAGGCGGGGGCGACCGTGTTGTGCGCCAGCTTCATCGTGGAAAAGCGCTTCAAGAAGGGCCATGCCGCCATCGAGGCCTTGGGCGTGCCCGTCTCCACACTGGCCCAGGTCGAGGCACTCGAGAACGGCCGCGTGCAGCTCACCCAGCCCTGAACCTGCGCGCGAACGTGGGATTTGCACGCGCAGCGGACGGCGCGCCTGCTTAGACTGGACGCCTCGAAACAGGGGGTACCGAACATGGAAGCGTTCCAGGCGCAAACCGAGGCCTTTGCCGAGCAGGTCGAACAGGAGCTGCGTGACGGCACGCTGAGCTTCCCGACCGTCTTCGACCTCTCCCTGCGCATCAAGCGGCTGGCGGACGATCCCGACAGCTCGCTCGCCGACATCGCCAATGTCGTGCGCGCCGAACCCCTGCTTGCGGCCAAGGCCATCCGCATGGCCAACACCTTGTCGATGAACCCGTATCGCGGCGAGATCGACAGCCTCAAGGACGCGATCGGCCGCATCGGCCTGTCGACGCTGCGCTGCCTCGCCTTCGCGGTCGCGGCCGAGCAACTCGCGCGCGACCACCGCTCGCGCCAGATGCGACTGATCGCGACCGGACTGTGGATGCACGCGATCGACGTCGCGGCCTGGTCTTTCGCCCTTGCGCGCGCGCTCGACCGCCCCAACCCGGACGGAGCGATGCTCGCCGGCCTCATGCTCGACATCGGCCAGTTCTACCTGCTCGCCCGTGCCGCCCGCTATCCAGCGCTCGAAGGCGACTTGCCGCGCTTTGCCGAGCTGGTTGCGCTCTGGGATGAACCCGTGCGCACCGCGGTGCTCGAGACCTTCGACCTCCCCGACAGCATCATCGAGGCGTGCACCGCCGACCCCACCGCGCGCACCGAATGGCCCCCGGAATCGATGAGTGACATCGTATTCCTCGCCACCCTCGCCGCCGAGGCGCCGAACCCCTTCGATTCGCTGCTCGGGGTCGAGCGTCGGCCCGGCCTGCTCGAGGCCAGCCTGGGCGGACTCGAGCGCGAGGCCTTCCAGGGCCTGCTCGACGCCGCGCGCACCACACGGCACGAACTCATCGCAGCCGCCTGCGACTGAGTCGCCGCACGGCGGCGATCGCCGCCGCCACTGGCCTCGCACCGCGCACGCCGGGTCCGTCCCGTGTCGGTCAATCCTCCACGTCGAGCAGTGCCCGGCGGAGCGTCCGCGCGCACAGCTCGACCGCCTGCTGCGCCTCCGGGAAGACCTTGCCGAGCGTCAGGAAGCCATGCACCACACCGGGAAAGGCGTGGTAGGTGACCTCGCCGCCCTCGGCCGCGACCCGGGCGGCGAAGGCCTCGCAGTCATCGACCAGCGGGTCGAACTCGGCGCCGATCACGAGCATCGGCGGCAGGCCGGCGAGCGAAGCGGCCCGCATCGGTGAGGCCCGCCAGTCCTCGGTATCGCCCTCCGGGAGATAGCGCTCGAAGAACCAGTGCAGCGTCTCGCGATCGAGAAAGTAGCCATCGGCGTAGCGGTCGCGCGATGCGCGCGTACTCACGATCTCGGTGCTCGGATACACCAGCATCAGGAAGCGCGGCTGCGCTTCCTCGCCCCGCAGCGCGAGCGCGGTGACGATGGACAGGTTGCCGCCTGCGCTGTCCCCGCCGAGCGCGATCCGCTCCCGGTCGATGGCGAGCAGGTCTGCGTGGTCGGTCGCCCAAGCGAAGGCAAAGCGCGCATCCTCGGTCGCCGCGGGAAACGGGTGCTCCGGGGCAAGCCGATACTCCACCGACAGGACCGCGCAGCCCGAGGCATTGGCGAGTTGGCGACAGAGCACGTCATAGCTCGGCACGTCGCCCACGCACCAGCCCCCACCATGGAAGTAGATCAACAGCGGCAGGATCTCGTCGGCATGACTTTGCAGCGGTCGATAAAGACGGGCGAGCAATGCCGAACCGTCGGGACGCCCCATCGGCACCTCGACGGTCGCAGCGACCGCGGGCGGCTCCGGGCGAAAGGCGAACTGCAGCTTGTGGAAGGAATGCCGGGCCTGCGCTTCGGACAGGTGGTGAAAGCGCGGCGCGCCGACACGGTACGCCATGTCGAGCAGGGAGCGGGCTTGAGGGGTCAGGGGCATGAATGCGGGGAGCCGGGAACCGGGCCGTCAAAGGCCTTCGGCATGTGTTTGGACGGGTCGCAATTCTAGCGGTCCTCGCGGCGGCGGCGTGCGCCGATCATTCGCGCCAGCACGGGCAATAACCCCTTCGATTGTGTGCCAATCCACAGCGCAGCGCCTTGCGCAGGATTAGAATGCATCGAAACAGAGGAGGAAGAGCATGAGCAAGACCGAAGACTCCAAGATCGACGCCACCGCCGAGCGCGCGGAAGCGCCGGCAGCCCGGAAACCCGCTGCAGCCAGGAAGCCGGCGACCGCGAAGAAGGCCGTCCGGCCGTCACGTGCGGGCGACACCGCTCCCGACCTGAGCGCCGCCGGTATCGAGCGGTTCGAGGTCGAGGAAGCGATCTCCGCCGCAGAAGACTCCAAGCTGGTCGCCATCAGCGACATCCTCAAGACCGAAGTCGCGCGCGACGCCCGCGGCGCCTCGCGTGCGCTCGAGGCGATTCTGGCGGGCGCTTCGCCGGACGACATCCACATGCTGCGCCGCGCGCTCATGCGTGCCGACAGCACGCCGGCCGCGGCCGAGACCAATCCGGACGACGAGCTGTCGCCCGACTGGCGCCAGGGCGGCTACCCCTACCGCAACCTGATGTCGCGCAAGGCCTACGAGAAGCAGAAGTACCGACTGCAGGTCGAGCTGCTCAAGCTGCAGGCCTGGGTCAAGGACACCGGGCAACGCGTGGTGATCCTGTTCGAGGGCCGCGATGCCGCCGGCAAGGGCGGCACCATCAAGCGCTTCATGGAGCACCTCAACCCGCGCGGCGCGCGCGTGGTGGCGCTGGAGAAGCCCTCCGAGATCGAACGCGGCCAGTGGTACTTCCAGCGCTACATCCAGCACCTGCCCACAGCGGGGGAAATCGCCCTCTTCGACCGCTCCTGGTACAACCGCGCAGGCGTCGAACGCGTGATGGGCTTCTGCACCAACGACGAGTACAACGAGTTCATGCGCCAGGTTCCGGAGTTCGAGCGCAACCTGGTGCGCAGCGGCATCCACGTGATCAAGTTCTGGTTCTCGGTCAGCCGGGAGGAACAGCGGCGCCGCTTCAAGGAACGCGAGTCGCATCCGCTCAAGCAATGGAAGCTGTCGCCGATCGACCTCGCCTCGCTCGACAAGTGGGACGACTACACCAAGGCCAAGGAGGCGATGTTCTTCTACACCGACACCGCCGACTCGCCGTGGACGGTGGTCAAGTCCGACTGCAAGAAGCGCGCGCGCCTCAACGCCCTGCGCTACGTGCTGCACAAGCTGCCCTACACGAACAAGGACATCGAGCGCATCGGCCCGCTCGACCCGCTGCTGGTCGGGCGCGCCAACGTGGTCTACGAGCGCGGCGAGAAGGACGCGGTACCGCTGCTGTAATTGAACGCAGCGCCACATGAGGCACTTTTTTCGCATCAGTTTACCCGCCGCTGTGAGCAGACGTAAGCGGGCGTGCGACGGGCGCCGTCCGATGGTCTAGTGTGGCCTCATCCCGCCCGGTCAGGGCCGGGATCCGAACCACAGTCGGGAGGAGGAACGAGATGACCAGACTCGATGGGACCACCCTGAGGGCGCTCGCGCTCGCCGGTTCGCTGCTCGCGACACCGGTGTTCGCCGAAAAGCCCGCGCATGCGGGCGGTGGAAAGCCCGAGCGCATGCAGGACGAACGCGGCCCGGGCGCAAGGACGGATCGTCGCGACGACCACCGCAACGGGGCCCAGGGCAACGACGCGCGCGAGCACCGCAAGGATCCCGATCGTGGCGACAGCCGCGATCGCGACCGGAATGGAGATCGTGAGCGCAACCAGCGCGACGTCGCCCCGCGCGCGGGCAACTACTTCACCGAGCGCCACCGCGAAGTCGTACGCAGCTATTACGGCGAACGTTACCGCAGCGGCAGCTGCCCGCCGGGCCTGGCCAGGAAGGACAACGGATGCATGCCGCCGGGCCTGGCCAAGCAATGGCGGATCGGCTATCCCCTGCCGCGCGATCTCATCTACTACGACGCGCCAGGCGAGATCGTGCTGCGACTCGGCCTCCCGCCGGAAGGTCACCGCTATGTGCGCGTGGCCGCCGACATCCTGCTGATTGCGGTGGGCACCGGCCTGGTGGTCGACGCGATCGAGGACCTCAACCGCATGTGAGCAGCGCTGCTCGCCTTGCGGCGGGCGCTAAAGTTTCCGGATCGCGCGCCGTTCACCGACGCATGACGCGCTCTGGAACGCAGGATGCCTCCCAACGCCGGCCCCGCCCCTCTAACGAGGCGCGGGGCCTTGCTTCGAGCCGCCTGGCGTGGGCCGCCTTCCTGCTCTGGATCGCCTACAGCGCCGCGCTGCTGGGCTGGCACGCCCTCGACGCTCCGCCCGCCGATGCCTGCATCGTGCGCTGACCCCCAAGCACTGCCGTAGAAACAGGAATCCCACATGTCCAGGCCCCACGCCTCCACAGACGCCCTGCATGATTTCCGTGCCGCAGCCGACCGCCTGATGCTCGCCTTCCTCGGCGTGCATTTCGTCCTCACCCTGGGCATCGCGGCCTACACCGACACCTGGGCGATCGCCCTCGCCGTCGGTCTGCCGGCACTGCTCGTACCGGGCGCCCTGGCTGCGGCCGGCGCGGGCACGCTGCTCTCGCGCCTGGCGATCGCGGCCGCCTTCATGGTGTTCTCCGCGCTCACGATCCAGCAGTTCGGTGGCGCGATCGAGGCCCACTTCGGCATCTTCGTCCTGCTCGCCTTCCTGCTCTACTACCGCGACTGGCGACCGATCCTGCTCGCCGCCGTGCTGATCGCGGCCCACCATCTCGCCTTCAACTACCTGCAGGCGCTCAACTGGGGCGTGGTGGTGTTCTCCGACGGCGCCTCGCTCGCGCGCGTGCTGGTGCATGCAGCCTACGTCGTCGTCCAGGCCGGCATGCTGATGTACATGGCGCTGCGCCTCGAACAGGAGGCGCAGGTGTCGGCGCGGGTCGGCCAGCTCGCCGCACGCATCGGCGAGGGCGACCTGCGCACGCTCGACGAGCGCGACGACGACTCGGGCCTGCTGCGCTCGGTGATCGACATGCAGGCCAAGCTCGCGGCAACCCTCCAGGGCTTCAGCCGCGAGGCGCAGTCGATCGCCACCAGCGCGCAGGCGCTCGACCACCATTCGGGCGTCGCAGCCGAACACATGCGCCAGCAGCGCACCGCAACCAGCGACATCGCAACCGCGGTCGACGGGCTCACCGGCGAGATGGCCCGCCTCGCGTCCGACGCCGAGCAGGCGCGCACGCTCGCGGCGGACTCGGGGGCGTCGGCGCGCACCGGCGCGCGCATCGTGCAGGCGGCGATCGACGAGATCACCGGCATCGCCGGCACCATCCAGCACTCGGCAGACAGCGTCGACGAGCTCGGCAACCAGTCCGACCGCGTCGCCGAAGTCGTCAGCCTGATCAAGGACATCGCGGGCCAGACCAACCTGCTCGCGCTCAACGCCGCCATCGAGGCCGCGCGCGCAGGCGAACAGGGGCGCGGCTTCGCCGTCGTCGCCGACGAGGTTCGCAAGCTCGCCGAGCGCACCTCGGCCGCGACCGAAGAGATCTCCGGCATGATCGACGACATTCAGGCAAGCAAGACGCAGGCGCTGGCGAACATCGAGTCAGCCGTCGCCCGGGTCGGCAAGGGCACCGAGCTCGCCGCCGAGGCGGGCGCCTCGATCGCGCGCATCACCGAGGACGCGTGCCGGGTCGAGCAGGTGTTCGGGGCGATCGCCTCGAGCCTGGTCGAGCAGAGCACGGCCGCGCGCCAGATCGCGGCCGCGGTCGAGTCGGTGGCGAGCCTCGCGGACGAGACCGAGCACTCCGCGCGCGTCGTCGCCGGCGAGGTCGACACCCTCGATCGCACCGCGCGCGAGCTGTCGCAGGCGGTGCGCAGCTTCCGCCTCGCCTGAGGCGCGCGAACCGGCCGCGCCGACCGTGGTCTATCCGGCACCCCAGAGCGGAGACCCGATCATGCTTCTTCAATCCTTGCGCCACCTTGTGCTGCCGGCCGCGATCGCGGCGCTGTGTGCTCCCGCCCTCGCCGACCCGGGCCCCGGCGGCGCAGCGATGTTCGACCACGAATTGCGCCGCCTGCACTCCGACGAGGTGGTCAAGCTGGGCGAGCGCTTCGCCGGGCAGCCGGTGCTCGTGGTCAACACCGCCAGCCATTGTGGCTTCACCGACCAGTTCCGCGAGCTCGAGGCCGTGCACCGGAAGTACAAGGACCGCGGCCTGAAGGTGGCGGGCTTCCCGTCCGACGACTTCCGCCAGGAGGCCAACGACGAAGCCAGGACCGCCGAGGTGTGCTTCGAGAACTTTGGCGTCACCTTCGACATGTTCGCCCCGATCGCCGTCACCGGGGACCAGGCCCACCCGCTGTTCCGCGAGATCGCGCGCCAGTCCTCGGCGCCGCGCTGGAATTTCCACAAGTACGTGATCGACCGCAGCGGGCGCGTGGTCGCCGCCTTCCCCAGCCGGGTCAAGCCTGACGCGCCCGAGGTGCTGAAGGCGATCGAGCAGGTCCTTTAAGGCCGCAGGCCGCCACATCGCCCGCCGCCGGCGCCGCGGGGTGGGCGTTCGCGCCCGCGCGCCGCAACACGGGACCGACCGCGAACGTTCCCCATACGCTGCCAGGCAGGCGAGAATGCGTGCCTTGCCGAACCCCTGCGCGCGCGCGGGGTCGGGTCAACAGGCCTTACATAACGGGAGCGAGCAATGAAGACCTACGACTACATCGCCATCGGCGGTGGCAGCGGCGGCGTCGCCACGGCGCGCCGGGCCGCCGAATACGGCGCCCGCGCGCTGGTGGTGGAGGCGAACCGCCTGGGGGGCACCTGCGTCAACGTCGGCTGCGTGCCGAAAAAGGTCATGTGGTACGCCGCGGGGATTGCGCAGGCGATGCGCGACGCAGCGGGCTACGGATTCAGCGTCGGCGACACGCGCTTCGACTGGAACACGCTCAAGTCGCGCCGCGACGCCTACATCGCGCGCCTCAACGGCATCTACGCCAACATGCTTGAGAAGGCCGGCGTCGATGTCGTGCGCGGCTTCGCGCGCTTCGTCGATGCGCGCACGATCGAGGTGAACGGCGAGCGCTTCAGCGCGCCGCACATCGTCATCGCCACCGGCGGCCGGCCGCTGGTGCCGGACATCCCGGGCGCCGAGCTCGGCATCGACTCGGACGGCTTCTTCGCCCTCGAGCAGCAGCCGCGCCGGGTCGCGGTGGTGGGCGGGGGTTACATCGCGGTCGAGCTCGCCGGCGTGTTCAACGCGCTCGGCAGCGAGGTCAACATGCTCGTGCGCGGCCCCCATCTGCTGCGCCCCTTCGATGCCTTGCTGCGCGAGGAGCTGATGGCGCAGATGCAGGAGGACGGCGTGCGGCTCAACTTCGCGACCGAGGTCCGCAGCGTCGCCCGCGGGGCCGACGGCACCCTGCGCGTCGCGTGCAGCAGCGGCAAGGCGCTCGAGGTGGATGCGCTGGTATGGGCGACCGGTCGGCGCGCCAACACCGACGCGCTCGACCTCGCCGCCGCCGGTCTGACCGCCGACGCGCACGGCGTGATCGCCACCGACGCCTTCCAGAACACCGTGGTGCCGGGCATCTACGCCATCGGCGACATCACCGGCCGCGCCGAGCTCACTCCGGTGGCGATCGCCGCCGGCCGCCGCCTGGCGGCGCGGCTGTTCCTGAACCAGGCCGACAGCAAGCTCGACTACGACACCATCCCGACGGTGATCTTCAGCCACCCGCCGATCGGCACCGTGGGGCTGACCGAAGACGAGGCGCGCGCGCGGCTCACGGCGGTCAAGGTGTACACCACCCGCTTCACCGGGATGTACCACGCCCTCACCGAGCATCGCCCGAAGACGGCGATGAAGCTCGTGTGCGCCGGCGCCGAGGAGCGCATCGTCGGCGCCCACGTGATCGGCGAAGGCGCGGACGAGATGCTGCAGGGCTTCGCGGTGGCGGTGAAGATGGGCGCGCGCAAGGCGGACTTCGACGACACGATCGCGATCCACCCGACCAGCGCGGAAGAATTCGTCACCATGCGGTGACGGGGAGCGAGCGATGCCGATGACCTACGAACAGCACCTCGACGAGGTCGCCACCCTGCTCTACGAGCGCTACGACCAGAGCGAGGAGGCGGCCATCAAGCTGGTGATGGCCGCCCAAGCGGACGACTTCTTCAGCGGGCATGACGACGATCCGTCGATCTGCACGCTGGAACGCGCGCAGGCGGACGCCCGCGCGGTCTTTCGCAAGTACGGAAAGGCTTAGGAGCAGCAGCCGTGACCGCCACCGCCGCCGCAGCCGCCGCCCATGCCGGCCGCTGCGGCCACGGGGGCGCCCACCGCAGCCGGCGCGCCGAGCTGGATGGTGAAGTCGATAACGATGTTGCCCGGCTCGCGCGCAACGTAACTGATGCCGACCTGGTTGCCGTAGCGCTGCTGGATCTGGTTGAGCAGCGGCAGCGGGTCGTGGTCGTTGACGAAGCGCATGACCTCTCCGTCCTCGAGCGACTCGAGCGCACCGAAGATGGCGGCATGGCGGAAGCGCTTGGCGACGCCGCGCGCATCGAAGGGGTGAACAGCATTCTCGAACATCGTGATCTCTTCCATCGGGTGGGGTCCGGTCTCGTTCTGCGGCCGGAATCGCAGCATGCGGATGCTAGCGATCCGCCGCGCGCAAAACCTTGAGCAAGGACAAAAACGCCCTGTGGACTGCTAAAGTGTCCCGTATCACCACAGCATCGATCGGAGTCGCCCCCATGCGCGCCACCCTCGCACGCCGCCTGTCGCTCACCGTGCTCCTCGCCGCCTCCCTGGCCCTGACGGGTTGCGGCTACAACGACTTCCAGCGTCTCGACGAGCAGACCAAGTCGGCCTGGGCCGAGGTCCTCAACCAGTACCAGCGGCGTGCCGACCTGATCCCCAACCTGGTGGAGACGGTCAAGGGCGAGGCGAACTTCGAACAGGAGACCCTCAGCCGCGTGATCGAGGCGCGCTCGCGCGCGACCGCGATCCAGGTCACGCCCGGGATGCTCGACGACCCAGAGGCCATGGCGCGCTTCCAGCAGGCCCAGGGCCAGCTTGGCAGCGCGCTGTCACGCCTGCTCGCGGTCTCCGAGAACTACCCCAACCTCAAGGCCAACCAGGGCTTCCAGGATCTTCGCGTACAGCTCGAAGGCACCGAGAACCGGGTCACCGTGGCACGCAACCGCTACATCGAGGCGGTGCAGGCCTACAACGTGCTGGCCCGCAGCTTCCCGACCAACCTGACTGCCATGGTCTTCAGCTACAAGCCCAAGGCCGGCTTCACCGTGGCCAACGAAGCCGAGATCTCGGCGCCCCCGCGCGTGGACTTCGGCGGCCAGGGCGGACGCTGACGCCCGCATGGCGAGCCCCATGCTCCACGCCTTGCCGCACGGGCTTCGTCCTCGCGGCACGGTCTCCGGCGCGGTCTGTCGCCTCGGGGTGGCCTCGGTCTTCCACGCGGTGCTTGGGGCTGCGTTCATGGGTGCACTGCGTCTGACGGCCGGCGCGCTCGCGCTTGCGCTCGCCCTGGCTCTGGCCTCCTCCCCGGCCTGCGCCCAGGCGCTGCAGCCGGTGCCCGCGCTCAGCGCGCGCGTGATCGACCGCAGCGGCACGCTCGATCCCCGCCAGATCGAGGCCCTGGAGCAGAAGCTGGCGGCATTCGAAGCGCAACAGGGGAGCCAGATCGTCGTGCTCCTCGTCCCCACCACCCAGCCCGAGGACATCGCTGCCTACGCGTTCCGCGTCGCCGACAGCTGGAAGATCGGCCGCCGCGAGGTAGGCGACGGCGTGCTGCTGCTGGTGGCAAAGGAAGACCGCAAGGTTCGCATCGAGGTGGCACGTGCGCTCGAGGGCGCGATTCCCGATCTCGCAGCCTGGCGCATCATCGACGGGTCGATCACGCCGGCTTTTCGCCGTGGCGACTTCGCGGGCGGGATCGACGCCGGGGTGGAGGGGCTGATCGCGCTCATTCGTGGCGAGGGTCTGCCGGTGCCGGAGCAACGCGCTGCGGGCGGTGCGGGAATGGGGCTCGACGATCTCGGCGCCCTGCTCTTCGTGGCCGTCCCCATGCTCGGCGCGGTCCTCGTCGGCGTGCTGGGTCGCAAGCCCGGATCGCTGCTCACCGGCGGCCTCACCGGCCTCTTCGTGCATCTCCTGACCGCCAGTCTGGTGCTGGCGCTCGTAGCGGGGGTTCTGGCGGTGGTCTTCGTGCTGGCGCTCGGGGTCGGTAGCGGCGGGCGCGGCGGCCCGACGCATCGTGGCGGAGGCCCGATCATCCGCGGCGGAAGCGGCGGCTTCGGCGGGCGCGGCAGTGGAGGCTTCCGCTCCGGTGGCGGTGGCAGTTTCGGTGGCGGTGGCGCCTCGGGGGGCTGGTGATGCAGGCCCTGCTTCGCGTTCTCCACCATCTCTGGCTCGACGCCGACGACGCCCGGCGCGCGCTCGGCGACGACGCGATCGACCGTCTGGAGGCCCGCGTCGCCGCCAGCGAGCGCGCGCACACTGGCGAGGTCTGCCTGTGCGTGGAGGCCAGCCTGCCGCCCAGCTACCTGTGGCGTTGGATTGGCCGCCGACAGCCGATCGCCGACGTGGTGCGCGACCGCGCCCTCACCCTTTTCGGCAAGCAGCGCGTGTGGGACACGGAGCACAACAATGGCGTGCTCATCTACCTGCTGCTGGCCGAGCATCGCATCGAGATCGTCGCGGACCGCGCCCTCGCCCGCTGCGCCGCGGAGTCCGAGTGGCAAGACCTCGTTGCCCGCCTGGCCGGGGATTGCCGATCCGGTCGAATCGAGCAGGGCCTCGCAGCGGCGGTCGACGCCGTGGACGCGCTGCTCGCCGAACATTTCCCTGCATCCGCAGCACGCGCAGGCGGCGCCGACGATCCCGGCCTGCCGGACCGGCCGACCATACGTTGAACGCCGGCACGCCGCCCACGGCCCGACTGTCGCTGCATTGCAACATCCCGTCATGGAAACGCCAGCTGCATCGCACTCCGGTCGGGCTGCGCCGGCCAGCTATGCTATTGTGAGATGGAGACGGCCGCATCCGGCAGACGTTTGCCGCATTGCGGTTTCGCGCAGGCGAGAGCCCCGTCTCAAGCCAATCAGACAATCAATGAATGCGAGTGGAGAGGACCCTATGGCCAGCAAGCAAGAACAGATGAACGAACTTCAGAAGAAGAACCTGGAGGCCGCGATGCGGCTGGCTCAGCTGTCCATCGAGAACTCCCAGCGCATCATGGAGATCCAGGTTACGACCGCAAAGCGCCTGTTCGAGGAAGGCGTCGAGAACGCCAAGGCGCTGTCGTCCGTCAAGGATCCGAAGAACATGATGGAACTGCGTGCGAACTACGCGCAGAGCACGACCGAGCAGATGCTCGCATGTGCCCGCCAGATCGCCGAGATCACCGCCAGCACGCAGGCCGAGTTCGGCAAGCTGGTCGGCGAGCAGCTCACCAGCGGCAGCACCGACATGTTCGAGGCGATGCAGAAGATGTTCAAAGGCATGCCGATCTCGGATCAGAACGCCCTGGGTGCGATGCAGACCGCGATGGACACCACCCGTGCGGCATTCGAGCAGATGACGCGGGCCTCGACCGAAGCCTTCCAGGCATTTACGCAGCAAGGCACGCGCGGCCGGCGCTGAGCCGGCAAGACCGGGTGCCCGTGGCGCTCGGTCGCGGCCAGATGAACACGGCGCCCGCGGGCGCCGTTTTTCGTGACGTCCACGCAGGCACGGCCCGCGCGTCAGCGGCGCTGCTCGATGTCTTCCCAGTTCGATTCATCCTCTGCAGCAGGGCCAGCCCCCGACCAGCGCGCGGCCGCCGCGTCATCGGCCGCGCGTGCATCGACCCAGCGCGCACCTGTCGGCGTTTCTTCACGCTTCCAGAACGGGGCCTGAGTCTTCAGGTAGTCCATGATGAACTCGCAGGCCGCAAACGCCGCGCCCCGGTTGGCGCTGGCCACACCGACGAAGACGATACGATCGCCCGGCTCGAGCCGGCCATGGCGGTGGATCACCCGCACGCCGAGCAAGGGCCAGCGCGCTCTGGCCTGTACGACGATGTCCGCGAGCGCGCGCTCGGTCATGCCCGGGTAGTGCTCCAGGGTCATCGCATACACACCGCTGCCATCGTTGGCATCTCGCACCAGACCGACGAAACTCGCCACCGCGCCGATATCGCGGCGATCGGCGCTCAGCGCGGCCATTTCCGCACCGACGTCGAAGTCGGCCTCCTGCACACTGACTTCGGAACCCATGTCCATGCTCAGCCTCCAGTCACCGGCGGAAAGAAGGCGACCTCGTCCCCCCCTGCCAGCGCCGCATCTTCGCTCACCATGCGCTGATTGAGCGCGGCACGCACGTTACGCCCCTCCGCAAGCGCCTGCCAGCGGTCGCCGCGTCCGGCCAGATGGGCACGCAAGGATCCAACCGTGGTCACGTCGCCAGGAAGTTCGATCTCTTCACCCGGGCGGCCCACCGCCTCCCGCAGGCTGGCGAAATACAGCAGCTTCACCTTCGTCGTCATTGCAGTCATCGTCCGCGTTCGTTCTAGAGTTGCAGGTGGCACGGGGCTCAGTGCATGAGCTCGCCGTAGGGCAGGAAACGGACCGTCTCGCCGCGCGCGATCGCGGTCGAGGCCGGAATGTCCACAAGCCCGGTCGCCCAAACAGTTGAATTGAGCGCCGCCGAGCCCTGGTTGGAGAACAGCTCCACACCGCCCGCCTCATTCATGCGCGCGCGCAGGAACTCGCGGCGACGGTCCGGCTTCGGCCAGTCGAAATCGGCGCGCAGCATCATCGACGCCGGCGCCACCTCGGTCACGCCCTGGGTGGCGAGCAGGAAGGGGCGCACCATCATCAGGAAGGTCACGAAGCTCGACACCGGGTTGCCGGGCAGGCCGATGAAGGCGGCGCCGTGCACCCGGCCATAGGCGAGCGGCTTGCCCGGCTTCATCGCGATCTTCCACATGTCCAGACTGCCTTCGGCCTCGACCGCCGGCTTGACGTGGTCCTCCTCGCCGACCGACACCCCACCGCTGGTGAGGATGAGATCGTGGCCCTCGGCGGCACGTCGCAGCACCTCCCGAGTCGCATCGAGGCGGTCAGGGACGATGCCGAAATCCTCGACCTCGCAGCCGATCGCGGTCAGCAGGTTGCGCAACATGAAGCGATTGGAGTTGTAGATGCCGCCCGGTGGCAGGGGCTCGCCCGGCATCACGAGCTCCGAGCCGGTCGAGAACATGGCGACCCGGACGCGGCGATACACCGGCAGCTGCGCCAGGCCAACCGAGGCGGCGAGCGCCACCGCCTGCGGCGACAGGCGAAGACCCGCAGGCAGGATCTGCGCACCCGCTGCGATGTCCTCGCCCATCTTGCGTACCGCTTCGCCCAGCCGCGGCACGGTGTTGATCACCACCTCGTCACCGATGTGTTCGCAGCACTCCTGCATCACCACGGTGTCCGCCCCCGGAGGCAGCGGCGCGCCGGTAAAGATGCGCGCGGCGGTGGCGGGCGCAAGCTCATGACCGACGCTGCCTGCGGGGATGCGCTGGCTCACCGGCAGGCGGGTGCCGGCCACCGGTACGTCGGCCGCGCGCAGCGCGTAGCCGTCCATGCCGGAGTTGTCCATCGGCGGCTGGTTGATCGTGGAGTACTGCGTGGCTGCCAGCACGCGGCCGGCGGCGAACATGGCATCCACCTGTTCGATCTCGCGCACCGGACGAACGAAGCCGAGCAGCTTTTCGTAGGCCTCGTCGAAGGAAAGCATGTTTGCGTTCATCGGCTCTTCAGGTATTCCAGGATGAAGTCCGCTACCTTCGCCGGCTCGTCAAGCGGCAGGCGCGGTAGCGGGCAGTCGATGTCGCCATTGGTGGCGACAGCGACCACGTGGGGGTTCTCCGGCCACAACGGCGGCTTGCCGTGAGCGGGGCGATGGATCTCGATCTTGGGCACGGCAGCGGCCTTGTAGCCTTCGATCAGGACGAGATCGCAGGGTTCGAGCAGGCGCAGCTGCGCCTCCAGCGAGGGCTCGGGCGCACCGCGCAACTCGTGCATCAGCACCCAGCGGTCATTGGACAGCATCAGCACCTGAGTGGCACCGGCCTCGCGGTGGCGCCAGGAGTCCTTGCCCGGCTTGTCGAGGTCGAAGCCGTGATGGGCGTGCTTGATCACCGACACGCGCAAGCCGCGCGCAGTGAACTCGGGGATCAGCTTTTCGACCAGGGTGGTCTTGCCGGAACCGGACCAGCCGGCGAAACCGAACACATTCATCGAGAACTCGGCCGAAGGGTGACTTGAGCACGCAAGGATACAACAGAGCGCTCCCCAACCACCCCTCACCCCCCTTACCGAGCTCAGCCCCCCTGCCGTGGCGGCGGCAGGTTCTCCAGGAAGGCGACCGCGTCGGCCTCGGCGCGCGTGCGCCGCATCGGCGGCAGGCTGCGCCACACGACCTTTCCGTAAGACTTGTCGATCATGCGCGGGTCGCAGATGCAGAGCACGCCGCGGTCGCGCTCGGTGCGGATGAGCCGGCCGGCGCCCTGCTTCATGTTGATCACGGTCTTGGGCAGCTGGTGATGCACGAAGGGGCTCAGGCCCTGCTTCTGCATGTGCTCGACGCGCGCGGCCAGCACCGGATCGTCGGGCGGGGCGAAGGGCAGCTTGTCGATCACCACCAGCGACAGTGCGTCCCCCGGCACGTCCACACCTTCCCAGAAGCTCTGGCTCGCCACCAGCACCGCGTTGCCAAGGCGGCGGAAGCGCTCGAGCAGCTCGGTGCGCGAGCCCTCGCCCTGCAGCAGCACCGGCAGGTCGTCGCTGCTCTGCACGAGGCCATCGAGAATCAGTTCGTGAATGCGGCGCATCGCCCGCAGCGAGGTGCACAGCACGAAGGTGCGCCCGCGCGCGGCGCGGATCAGCGGCAGCGCCACCTTGGCCACGCGCTCGGTGTAGTCGGGCGAATTGGGCTCGGACATGCCCGCGGGCGCGTACAGCAGGGCCTGCTCGGCGTAGTCGAAGGGGCTGCCCCACACCGCGGTGAGCGGCGGTGGATCCATCCAGGCCAGGCCTAGCTCGCGGCAGTAATGGCCGAAATCGGCCTTGCCCACCGCGAGCGTCGCCGAGGTGAAGATCCACGCCCGCGGATGACCCTCGAGCTGGCGCTTGAACACGTCCGAGACGTGCAGCGGCGTGGCGTTGAGCGCCAGCGACTGGGTGAACACCTCGACCCAGCGGATCAGGTCCTTCTCGTCCGGGTTGCGCCAGCTCGCCAGGCGCTCGGCCATCTCCTCGGTGCGGCGCAGGCAGTTGCCCAGGCCCTCGGAGCGCTCGGCCTGGGTGTCGAGCACCGCCTTGAAGTCGGCGAGCGCCTTTTCCAGCGCCTCGACCATGGCGTCGAAGTTCTCGCGCTCGGCGGCCTGCGCGGCGGAAATCCGTGCACTCTCGGCGCCGAACACGAGGCGCAGATCGCGCGCCGCCTTTTCCAGGTTGCGGGTCTGGTCGATCATCGCCACGCAGTCGCGCGCCGCCGCCACGGTTTCCGAACGGGTGTCGCGCGCCAGCTCCAGCACCTGCGCGGTGGACACGCTGTCGCCGAAGAACAGGCTCGCGGTCTCGGGCAGCTGGTGGGCCTCGTCGAAGATCACCGCGTTGCACGCCGGCAGCAGTTCGCCCATGCCCTCGTCCCGCAGCATCACATCGGCGAAGAAGAGGTGGTGATTGACCACCACTACGTCCGCCTCCATCGCGTTCCGCCGCGCCTGCATCACGAAGCACTCCTCCTTGTGCGGACAATCCTGGCCGAGGCAGTTGTCGCGCGTCGAGGTGGCGGCGATCCAGGCCAGCGAGTCCTCGCGCACATCGGTGCATTCGGCCTTGTCGCCGCTCTGCGTGACCTTGGCGAAGCGCGCGATGGCGCGCAGGTCGGCGGCGTCCTGCGCGGTGAGGAAGCGGCCGTCGCGCGCGTTGCGCTCGAGGTGATAGTGGCAGACGTAGTTGGCACGGCCCTTGAGCAGGGCGATGCTCACCGGCACCTTGAGTGCCGCCCGCACCGTCGGCAGGTCGCGGTTGAAGAGCTGGTCCTGCAGGGTCTTGGTGCCGGTGGACAGGATCACCTTGCCGCCGGCCAGCAGCGCCGGCACCAGGTAGGCGAAGGTCTTGCCGGTGCCGGTGCCGGCCTCGGCCACCAGCACGCGGTTCTCGCGCAGCGCCTCGGCGATCTTCTGCGCCATCTCGATCTGTTGCGGGCGGGCGCGAAAGCCGGGGATCGCGGCGGCGAGCGGGCCGTCGGCGGCAAAGATCGGGGTGGGGTCGGACATCGACTCGGAGAACGCTTGAAAAGCCGAGAGTATAGCGCCCGGCGGGACCGCAGCAGCGCCCGCGCGACAATTCCATTGTCCTAGTTGCGTATCGCCCGTTCGATACTGTCACGTGGCGGTCACGGAACTGAAATCTGCGCTGAGGAAAATCCGGCTTCCCCTTCAGAACCTCGATCCGTGGAGCCCCCAATGAGTCAGTTCGACCTCGACGACCTGCCCAGCAATCATTCCGACAACGAGCACTTCCAGCACGTGGTGGACCGCGTGGTGTCGCGCCGCGGCTTCCTGAAGAGCGGCCTGGGCCTCGGCGCCGCCGCCTTCCTTGCCGTCCCGCTCGCGGCTCAGGCGGCTCAGCACGCACACCAGCACATGGATGCCGGCTATGGCAACAACGGCCCGCGCACCGCACCGAAGATCGGCTTCGCGCCGGTCGCCGCCTCGCGTGCAGACGCCATCGTCGTTCCGCCCGGCTACAGCGCGCAGATCTTCGCGCCCTGGGGCGATGCGCTGTTCGCCGACTCGCCGATGTGGAAACCGGACGGCACCAACACCGGCGCCGAGCAGGCCCGCCAGATCGGCGACAACCACGACGGCATGCACTTCTTCCCGCTCCACGGCAAATCGGGCCGGGAAGGCCTGCTGGTGATGAACCACGAGTACTGCAACTACGAATACCTGTTCGGCGCCGGGTTCATGACGCCGTGGACGGCCGACAAGGTGCTGAAGGCGCAGAACGCGCACGGTGCCTCGGTGATCCACATCCGCCAGCACCGCAACAGGTGGGAGATCGTCCTCGGATCGAAGTACAACCGCCGCATCACCGGCAACACGCCGATGCGGATCAGCGGCCCGGCCGCCGGCCATGCGCTGATGAAGACCCAGGCCGACCCCACCGGCACCCGCGTCCTCGGCACGCTCAACAACTGCGCCAACGGCTTCACGCCGTGGGGCACCTACCTCACCTGTGAGGAGAACTTCAACGGCTACTTCGGCACCACCTCAGGCGTCGACGGCCGCGACGAGTCGATGAAGCGCTACGGCATCAACGCCCGCGGCACCGGCTACCGCTGGGAAGAGTTCGACGATCGCTTCGACTACGCGAAGGAGCCGAACGAGTCGAACCGCTTCGGCTGGGTGGTGGAGATCGACCCCTTCGACCCCACCTCGATGCCGGTCAAGCGCACCGCGCTCGGCCGCATCAAGCACGAGAACTGCGCCTACGCCTTCACCGCCGACCGCCGCGTCGTGGTGTACATGGGCGACGACCAGACCAACGACTACATCTACAAGTTCGTGTCGGATGGCCGATTCGTTCCCGGCAAGGATGCGGCCAACCGCCAGCTGCTCGACCATGGCAAGCTCTACGTCGCCCGGTTCGGCAATGGCGCCACCACCGGTGACTTCATGGGCACGGGCGAGTGGGTGCTGCTCGACAAGCAGGCAAACCCGGTACTGGCCGCCGATGGCCGTTTCGCCGATCAGGCCGAGGTGCTGATCAAGACCCGCCTCGCCGCCGACGCCGTGGGCGCGACCAAGATGGACCGCCCGGAATGGATCGCCGTGCATCCGGGGACCAACGAGGTCTACTGCGCACTCACCAACAACAGCGGCCGCAGCCCGGCTCAGACCGACGATGCCAACCCCCGTGCCGCCAACCGCTTCGGCCAGATCGTGCGCTGGCGCGAGGCGGGCAACGATGTCGCGGCGATGCACTTCGACTGGGACCTGTTCGTGATCGCCGGCAACCCGAACGTCTATGCGCCGGGCGACCTCAACGCCGGCTCGGCGAACATCGACGCCACCAACACCTTCAACAGCCCGGACGGCATCGGCTTCGACCCGGACGGCCGCCTGTGGATCCAGACCGACGGCAACTTCAGCGACGCCGGCGTCTACGCGGGTCAGGGCAACAACCAGATGTTGTGCGCCGATCCGGCGACGGGCGAGATCCGCCGCTTCCTCGTCGGTCCGTCGGGTTGCGAGATCACCGGTCTCACCTTCACCCCCGACGGCCGGACGATGTTCATCAACGTCCAGCACCCGGGTGAAGTCGGCAGCCACCCCAACCGCCCCACCCCGCCCGCCGGCGTCGGAATGGACGACTTCATCGCCGCCAACCCGCTCGCCTTCAGCCGCTGGCCGGATGCCGCGGGCGGGCGCCCGCGCTCGGCGACCGTCATCATCACCAAGGACGATGGCGGCGTGATCGGCAGCTGAGTTGCATCGGCGCCCGGCGCGCGTTACCGACCCTTCGCCGGGGCGCACGCGCCGGGCTCGATCGCATCGGGCCTGCCACGGCACCCTCGCCGTGGCAGGCCCGATCTCATCTACCCCTGCCTCGGTCGCCCCGCCTCACCCGGCTCCGCCCGAGTCGAGCAGCTTCAGATGGGCCGGCGGCGCCTTGCCGTGCTTGTCCTCACCGAAATAAAGCGTCAGGTGCGGGTACGGGATCTCGATCCCGGCCGCATCGAAGTGACGCTTGACCAGGCGGTTGTAGGCACGGCCGACCGGAAACTGCGAGCCCGCGCGGGTCTTGATGCGCACCCTGATGTTGACCGAGCTGTCCGCGAGCGCGGTCACGCCATGCACCTCGAGCTGATCGTCGAGGATCTGCTCGCGAAGGGCGGGATCCTGCAGCAACTCGGCGAATGCCGCGCGCAGATGCTCGATGGCGTCGTCGGTATCTTCCCGGTAGCCGATGCCGTACTCGCCGACGTGCCAAGCGAAACCGCGGTTGTAGTTCGCCACCGTGTCCACCGACGAGAACGGCAGCAGATGGTAGGTTCCGGAGAGGTCGCGCAGGCCGAGCGAGCGGATCGTCATGCGCTCGACGGTGCCGGTGATGCCCCCTGCGGTGACGGTGTCACCCACGTCGATCGCACGCTCGAGCTGGATGAAGACCCCGGTGATGACGTCCTGCACCAGCTTCTGCGCGCCGAAGCCGATCGCCAGTCCGAGCACGCCCGCACCGGCGAGCAGCGGCGCGATGTTGATGCCGATCTCGGAAAGCACGACCATCGAGGTCACCACCACCAGCGCGATCGCGACCGCATTGCGGAAGATGGTCAGCAGCGTGCGCGCGCGCGGGTTGGGCGCCGCGCCCGCCTGCGGATTGAGGCGGAACTCGATCCAGCTCGCGATCACCAGCCACGCGAAGAGCGCCAGCACGATGATGAGCGCGACCGACAGGGCGCGCCCGAGCAGGCGCGCACCGGACTCCGAAGCCACCCACGCGCCGAGATCGAAGGGCGTCCAGGCGTCGGCGACGACCGCGAGCACCGCCGCCAGGATCGCGAAGCGGGCGACCTTGAGCGCAGTCGGCACATAGGCATTGAGGCGCGCCTCGAGCAAGGGAAACTTGGCGCGCAGCTCGTCGCCGATGTGGATGCGGCGCAGGATCACCTGCGTGAGCAGCGCCGCAAGAACGATGCCCCCGACCACCGCGATCAGGGTCTGACCGGTCGCGGCGAGCATGAAGGGGAGCGCCTCCTCCGGGTACAGGATGGCGGTGACGAGGATCGCAGCGAGATAGACGAGCGCGACCACGTGCCAGATCCGCGCGCCAATTCCGACGCTGATCCGTGCGAAGGACGACTCCATGCGCTCGGCGAGTGCATCGAGCGCCGCGCGCGCGCGCAGGCGATTCTGCATCACGATCACCGCGGTACGCAGCAGCGCGGCGAGCAGGATGAGGACGGCGACGGCCCGCCCGAGCTCGGCGGTGACGAAGTGGTTGATCATCGGCACCGCCATCATCAGGCCATAACCGAGAAAGAACACCATGCGCGAGGACCAGGCGTACCAGTACGCCTGGTCCTCCTCGGCAAGCGGCAGGATCCGCAGGCGCTCGCCATGGCGTGCGAGCAGGATGCGCAGGGCAGCGCGCAGGCACTCGACCACGAGGAAGGCGTTGAGGAACAGGGATTCGTGAGCGCGCAGCTCCCCGGGCGCGCCGAGCGCGAACAGCGCCAGCCCGTGGCCCGCAAGCCAGGCGAGCGCGACGACTGCGACATCGGTCATCGCTGCGCCACCGATCGAGAACGCGCGCCGCAACCAGATCAACGCCACCGCGCCGTCGCGGCGTCCGGCCTGGCGATCGAGGGCGCGAAACGCCGCCCGTGCCCCCAACCACAGCAAGCGGAACACGACCAGGGTGACCACCACCAGCGCAGCGAACTCGCCACCGATGCGACCTAGAACCTGGGTATCCACGGCCAGCAGGCGGTGCCATGCGTCGCCGAACGCGGCAACGGCGTTGCGGGTCTCGCTCACCGCGCCCTGCGCGACGCGCTGGGACAGTTCGGCCACGCGGGCGGCGAGCGAGGGTTCGCCGGCCGCCCCGGCGATGGCCTCCGCCGCATCCTGCTCACCGTGCTTGCGCAGCTGTTCGATCAGCGCCGCGCGTGCCGCTTCGTCCTCGAGCAAGTCGGCGAGGCGCTCGTGGCCCGACTCGGCCGCGGGGGCGTCGGATTTCGGGTCGGCAGCGTGCGTGGTCGGGGGGAAGAGGCCTGCAAGCGCGAGCGCAAACACGAACGCAAGGCAGGCCATGAGCGGTTGCTTCATGGCATGGCTCCAGTCATCGGGATTGTCGTGGCGGCACCGGAGGGCGGTGGCCGCGGCTGCGCGACGCTGGCGGGCTTCAGTGCGTCGTCCGCCCGGCTGCGTGCGAGACAGGGGCACGCGGCGGGGCTTGCAGCGATTTAGTTTTGCGCAATTATATCATCGATACGCGCACTGCCGTCGCGGACGGGCGGTTGCCGCGACGCCCCGTCCTTCGACTCACTCGGTGCGGTGCGCCTCGGCGAGGTAGTCGCGCGTGCGCATCTCCATCAAACGGCTGACGGTACGCACGAACTCGTGGGCGTTGTGGCCCTCGGTGTAGAGATCGTAGGCCTCGACCGCGGCGCTCATGATCAGCTTCACACGGTGGTCGTAGAGCACGTCGATCAGCCAGGTGAAGCGGCGCGCCTCGGAGGCGTTGCCCACCAGCATCTTCGGCACGTCGGCCAGGATCAAGGTGTGGTGTTCGCGCGCGATCTCGAGATAGTCGTTCTGCGAACGCGGCCCGCCGCACAGGGTAGCGAAGTCGAACCAGATCACGCCGGGGGCCTGGCGCACCACCGCCAGGCTGCGGCCGAGCACCTCGACCGACCCGCCGCGGCCCTCGCTCGCCGCCAGGCGGCGGAAGTCCTCGGCCATCTTGCGTTCGGCCGCCCCATCGTGCGGGACGAGATACATTTCCATGTTCTCGAGCGTGCGCAGTCGGTAGTCGGTACCGTGGTCGACCTCGATGACGTCGAAGCGCTGCTTGATCATCGCGATCGTGGGCAGGAAGTTGATCCGCATCAGGCCGTTCGGATACAGCCCGTCGGGCGGATAGTTCGAGGTCATCACGAAGATGACGCCGCGCGCGAACAAGGCTTCGAGCAGCCGGCCGAGGATCATGGCGTCGGCGATGTCCGAGACGTGGAACTCGTCGAAGCACAGCAGTCGGGTGGCCTTGGCAATGCGGTCGGCCACCTTCTGCAGCGGATCGGGCTCGTGGTTGTGATCCTTGAGGTCGTTCTGCACTTCCTGCATGAAGGCGTGGAAGTGCACCCGGCGCTTGCGCTTGTAGGGCACCGCATCGAAGAAGCAGTCCATCAGGAAGCTCTTGCCGCGCCCCACCCCGCCCCAGAAATACACGCTGCGAGGCATCTTCGGCTTGTTGAAGAGTTGCTTGATGCGGCTGCCCTGGCGCGCGGCCTTGAAGCCGACAAGCTCGGTATACAGCCCCTGCAGCCGCTGCGCCGCTGCGCGCTGAGCGGGGTCGGACTTGAATCCGCGCGACTTGAGCTGGTGCTCGTAGGCGTCGATCATCCCGTGCTCGGGAACGTTGAGAATGCGATGCGGCATGGCTGGAGAAGTACGGAGCGGGAAACGGCGAGAGGGTAGACGGAAAGAGGGTGAGTGGCGAGGCCCGGCCCCGCACAGCTCACCCTCGGCCCTGAACGTTGCGCTTAGAAGTGCAGCGGGCGCTTGTCGCAGGCCAGCGCAGCTTCATGCACCACTTCCGACAGCGTCGGGTGGGCGTGGCAGATGCGCGCCAGATCCTCGGAGCAGCCGGCGAACTCCATCGCCACCACCGCTTCGGAGATCAGCTCGGAGGCATTGGCGCCGATGATGTGCACGCCGAGGATGCGGTCGGTGGCGGCATCGGCCAGCATCTTGACGAAGCCGGTCGGGTCACCCATGCCGAGCGCACGGCCGTTGGCGAGGAAGGGGATCTTGCCGACCTTGTAGGCGACACCGGCGGCCTTGAGTTGCTGCTCGGTCTTGCCGACCCAGGCGATCTCGGGGCTGGTGTAGATGACCCAGGGCACGGTGTCGAAGTTGCAGTGGCCGGCCTGACCCGCCATCAGCTCGGCGACCATCACCGCCTCTTCCATCGCCTTGTGCGCGAGCATCGGGCCACGCACCACGTCGCCCACGGCCCAAACGCCCGGCAGGTTGGTGCGGCAGTGCTCGTCCACCTCGATCTGGCCGCGCTCGTTGATCTTGAGATCGACAGCTTCGGAGTTCAGGCCCTCGGTGTTGGGCACGCGGCCGACGGAGACGATCAGGCGGTCGGCCTCGAGCTTCTGATCGGCGCCGTCCTTGTCCTTGTAGTTGATCGTGACGCCCTTCTTGCCGATCTTGACCTCGCCGATGGTGACACCGAGGTTGATCTTGAGGCCCTGCTTGGTGAAGACCTTGAGCGCCTCCTTGGCCACGTCCTGATCGGCCGCGGCGAGGAAGTCGGGCATCGCCTCGAGAACGGTCACGTCCGCCCCCACACGACGCCAGACCGAACCCATCTCGAGGCCGATCACGCCGGCACCGATCACGGCGAGCTTCTTGGGCACCGCGTCGATCTCGAGCGCGCCGACGTTGTCGCAGACGATCTTGTTGTCGACCGGAATCCCCGGCAGGTGGCGCGGCGACGAACCGGTGGCGATGATCACCTGCTTGGCGACGACGAGCTCCTCACCCACCTTGACGTGCCAGCCCGCATCGCCCTTGCCTGCGAACGAACCGTGGCCGTTGAGCAGCGTGACCTTGTTCTTCTTGAACAGGCCCTTGATGCCACCGGTGAGCTGGTCGACGATGCCCGCCTTGCGCGCGATCATCTTCGCGACGTCGATCTTCGGCGTGCCGACGTTGATACCCTGGCTCTCGAAGCTGTGGCCGGCCTCCTCGAACAGGTGCGAGGTGTGCAGCAGCGCCTTGGACGGGATGCAGCCGACGTTCAGGCAGGTCCCGCCGAGGCGCGGCTCGCCCTTGGGGTCGGCATACGGATTGGATTCGCAGCACGCGGTCTTGAAGCCGAGTTGCGCTGCACGGATGGCCGCGACATAGCCGCCGGGGCCGCCGCCGATGACGAGGACGTCAAATTCTTTGGACATTCATCTCTCCCTACCGGAAAACGGGGCGCTGCCCCGCCGCGCAGGCGCCGGGCCTGGCAGCGTGACGCGCCCCTGTGCGTTGTGATCAGACGTCGAGAATCAGGCGAGCCGGATCTTCCAGCGCTTCCTTCATCGTCACCAGGCCAAGCACCGCCTCGCGACCGTCGATGATGCGGTGGTCGTAGGACATGGCCAGGTAGTTGATCGGACGAATCACGATCTGGCCGTTCTCGACCACCGGACGATCCTTGGTGGCGTGGATGCCGAGGATGGCGGACTGCGGCGGGTTGATGATCGGGGTCGACATCATCGAGCCGAACACCCCACCGTTGGAGATCGAGAAGGTGCCACCGGACAGGTCGTCGAGCGACAGCTTGCCGTCCTTGGCCCTCTGCCCGAACTCGGCGATCTTGAGTTCGATCTCGGCGATCGACATGGCTTCGGCGTTGCGCAGGATCGGCACGACCAGGCCGCGCGGCGAACCGACCGCGATGCCGATGTCGATGTAGCCGTGGTAGACGATGTCGTTGCCGTCGACCGAGGCGTTCAGGATCGGGAACTTCTTCAGCGCAGCCACCGCGGCCTTGACGAAGAAGCCCATGAAGCCCAGGCGTACGCCGTGCGCCTTCTCGAACTTGTCGCCGTACTGCTTGCGCAGGGCCATGACCGGCGCCATGTTGACCTCGTTGAACGTGGTCAGGATGGCGTTCTCGTTCTTCGACTGGATCAGGCGCTCGGCGATGCGGGCGCGCAGGCGGGTCATCGGCACGCGCTCTTCGGCACGGTCGCCGACGGCAGCGATCACCGCCGGGGCAGCGGCAGCCGCCTTGGGCTTGGCCGCCACGGCGTCTTCCTTGGTCACGCGACCGCCACGACCGGAACCGGCGACGTCAGCGGCAGCGATGCCCTTCTCGTCGAGGATCTTGCGCGCGGCCGGGCTGGCGGCGCCCGCAGCCGAGGACGCAGCCGGGGCGGCCGCCGGCGGAGTCACCGCCTGCACCGGCGCGGCGGCCGGGGCGGACGCGCCCGCGGCCTTGGCTTCGGTGTCGATCTGGGCGATCAGCTCGCCCGAGGTCACGGTGTCGCCGCCTTGCTTGATGATCTTGACCAGCACGCCATCGGCAGGCGCCGGGGTCTCGAGCACGACCTTGTCGGTCTCGATGTCGATCAGGTTCTCATCGCGCGAGACGGCCTCGCCTTCCTTCTTGTGCCAGGTGACCAGCGTGGCCTCGGACACGGACTCGGACAGCTGCGGTACTTTGACTTCGATCAGCATGGATTAATCTCCCTGGTTGTTCTTTCAGTTCGGGGACTGCGGTGTGGTGTCCTGGATCGGGCCGAACGCGTGCTCGATCACGTCCTTCTGCTGCTGGTTGTGCTTGGCGTAGTAGCCCACAGCCGGCGATGCGGCGGCCGGACGGCTGACCAGCAGCAGCTTGCGCTTGGTACCGAGCACATTCACCAGGTGCTGACGCGAGGCGAGCCAGTACCAGGCGCCCTGGTTGCGCGGCTCTTCCTGGCACCAGACGACCTCCTTGGCGTTCGGGAACTGCTCGATCGCCTTGCCGAACGCCTCCGCCGGGAAGGGATACAGCTGCTCGACGCGCACCAGCGCGGTGTCGGTGATCTTGTGCTCGCGACGGTGGGCCAGCAGCTCGTAGTAGATCTTGCCCTGGCACAGCACCACGCGCTTGACCTTCTTGGGATCGAGCTTCTCGATCTCCGGGATCACGGTCTGGAAGTGACCGTTCGCCAGTTCGTCGATCGAGGAGATCGCCTCCTTGTGCCGCAGCAGCGACTTCGGCGTGATGATGATCAGCGGCTTGCGCAGGCGGCGCACCATCTGGCGACGCAGCAGATGGAAGATCTGGGCCGGCGTGGTGGGCACGCAGATCTGCCAGTTGTTCTCGGCCGCCATGTTCATGAAGCGCTCGGGGCGGGCGGAGGAATGCTCCGGGCCCTGGCCCTCGTATCCATGCGGGAGCATCATCACCAGACCCGACAGGCGACCCCACTTGGCCTCGCCCGAGCTGATGAACTGGTCGATCACCACCTGGGCGCCGTTGACGAAGTCACCGAACTGGGCTTCCCAGACCACGAGCTCGTTGGGCTCGGCGGTCGAGTAGCCGTATTCGAAGGCCAGCAAGGCCTCTTCCGACAGCACCGAGTCGAAGCACTGGAAGCGTGCCTGGCCTTCCTGGATGTGCTCGAGCGGCTTGTAGGTGCCCTCGTCCCAGCGCTCGCGCTTCTGGTCGTGGAGCGCGGCGTGCCGATGGAAGAAGGTTCCGCGATTGACGTCCTCACCCGAGATCCGCACACCGTAGCCCTGCGCGAGCAGGCTCGCATAGGCGAGGTTCTCGCCCATGCCCCAGTCGAGCGGCAACTCGCCACGCGCCATCGCCGCGCGGTCGTCGATGATCTTCTTGACCCGCGAGTGCAGGGCAAAGCCCTCGGGGAGCGTGCTCAGGCGCTCACCCAGGCGCTTGACCTCCTGCACCGGGATGGCGGTCTCGGCCTCGTCGGTGTAGGGCTGCTTGAGATAAGGGGTCCAGTCCACAGCGTGCTGGCGGTTGTGCCCGGAGAGCACCGGGTTGTAGAGCAGCTCGCCGCGGTCAAGGTGCTCGCGGTACTCCGCGATCATCTTCTCGGGCTCGTCGGCGGTGATGGTGCCCTCGGCGACCAGGCGGTCGGCGTAGAGCTTGCGGGTGCCCGGGTGCTTCTGGATGCTGCGATACATCAGCGGCTGGGTGACCATCGGCTCGTCCTGCTCGTTGTGGCCGAGCTTGCGGAAGCAGATGATGTCGACCACCACGTCCTTCTTGAACTCCTGGCGGAACTCGATCGCCAGCGCGGTCACGAAGGCCACGGCCTCGGGGTCGTCGCCATTGACGTGGAAGATCGGCGCCTCGACCATCTTGAAGATGTCGGTGCAGTACAGCGAGGAGCGATAGTCGCGCGGATCGGAGGTCGTGAAGCCGATCTGGTTGTTGACGACGATGTGCATCGTCCCGCCCGTGCCGTAGCCGCGGGTCTGGGAGAAGTTCAGCATCTCCTGGTTGACACCCTGGCCTGCGACGGCGGCGTCGCCGTGGATCAGCACCGACAGCACCTCACCCTTCTCGGTGTCGCCGCGGCGAACCTGGCGTGCGTACACCGAGCCGGCCACCACCGGGTTGATGATCTCGAGGTGCGAGGGGTTGAACGCCAGCGTCAGGTGCATCGGGCCGCCCGGGGTCATGACGTCGCTCGAGAAGCCCATGTGGTACTTGACGTCACCCGCGGTGAGGTCGGCTGCGGCCTTGCCCTCGAACTCGGAGAACAGCATCGAGGGGGACTTGCCCAGGGTGTTCACCAGCACGTTCAGGCGGCCACGGTGGGCCATGCCGATCACCGTCTCGGCGACGCCGAGGCTGCCGGCGACGCGAATGATCTCGTCCATGGCGACGATCGCCGACTCGCCACCCTCGAGCGAGAAGCGCTTCTGACCGACGTACTTGGTGTGCAGGTAACGCTCGAGCGTCTCGGCTGCGGTGGTGCGCTCGAGGATGCGCTTCTTCATCTCCGCGGAGAACTTCGGCGTCCCGCGCACGCTCTCGAGGCGGCTCTGGATCCAGCGCTTCTGACCAATGTCGGTCATGTACATGTATTCGGCGCCGATCGAGCTGCAGTAGGTCTGACGCAAGGCCTCGAGGATCTCGCGCAGGCTCGCGTACTCGGTGTTGAAGCCGTGGAACGAGCCGACGTTGAAGCTCTTCGACAGATCGGCCTCGGTGAAGCCGTAGTAGGACGGCTCGAGCTCGGCGATCTGCGGGCGCTCGGTGCGCTTGAGCGGGTCGAGGTTGGCCCAGCGGTTGCCCAGGAAGCGATAGGCGTTGATCAGCTGCAGCACCGAGACCTGCTGCTTGTCTTCGCCACCGCCCGACACGATGGTGCGGACCGGGCCGCGCTTGGCCATCTGCTCGAAGGCGGCGATGATCGGGCCGTGGGCCACGTCACGCGCGGTCGCGCTGGCTTGCGCCTGGAGCTTGTCGAAATACTCGCGCCACTCCTCGGAGACCGACGCCGGGTCGGCCAGATAATTTTCGTACTGCTCTTCGATGAACGGCGCATTCGAGCCGAACAAGTGCGAAGTCTGTTCGAGTTGCTTCATCGTCATGAAAGCCACCTGTTGTGTGCTATTGCCCCGCTGTGCGGGTGATGCGGTGGTCGGGATCTGCCCCGGCGCCGGGTCCGAAGTGAAAACGGGATGGCCGCGCAGGCGCGACCACCCCGTACATCTCAGAGTCGGCGAAGCCTCCCTCCCCTCTCCATCGTCTCTTAAGGACGCTGTGCGAGTCCCGGGACGTCGCGACGCGCCGCACCGACGTACAGCTGGCGCGGACGGCCGATCTTGTATTCCGGATCCGTGATCATCTCTTCCCACTGCGTGATCCAGCCCACGGTGCGTGCCAGGGCGAAGATGCAGGTGAACATCGAGGTCGGGATGCCGAGCGCCTTCTGCACGATGCCCGAGTAGAAGTCGACGTTCGGGTAGAGCTTCTTCTCGACGAAGTACTCGTCCTCGAGTGCGATGCGCTCGAGTTCCTTCGCCAGCTTGAACAGGCGGTCGTTCTCGAGGCCCAGCTCGCCGAGCACGTCGGCGCAGACCTTGCCCATGAGCTTGGCGCGCGGATCGAAGTTCTTGTAGACGCGGTGGCCGAAGCCCATCAGCTTGAAGCTGTCGTTCTTGTCCTTCGCACGCTTGATGTACTCGCCGACGCGCGACACGTCGCCGATCTCCTCCAGCATGTTCAGGCAGGCCTCGTTCGCGCCGCCGTGCGCCGGCCCCCACAGGCAGGCGATACCGGCCGAGATGCAGGCGAAGGGGTTGGCGCCCGACGAGCCGGCCAGGCGGACGGTCGAGGTCGAGGCGTTCTGCTCGTGATCGGCGTGCAGGGTGAAGATGACGTCGAGCGCGCGCACCAGCACCGGATTGGGCTTGTACTCCTCGCACGGCGTGCCGAACATCATGTGCATGAAGTTCGCGGTGTAATCGAGGTCGTTGCGCGGGTACATGAACGGCTGGCCGCTGTTGTACTTGTAGGCCATCGCAACGATGGTCGGCAGCTTGGCGATCAGGCGATTGATCGAGATGTTGCGGTGCTCGGCGTCGGAGAAGTCCATCGCCTCGTGGTAGAAGGCCGACAGCGCGCCGACCACGCCGACCATGACCGCCATCGGGTGCGCGTCGCGGCGGAAGCCCGAATAGAACTTGGTCATCTGATCATGCACCATGGTGTGGCGCTTGATCGTGGTCTCGAATTCGACCTTCTGGGTCGCGTTGGGCAGTTCGCCGTTCTTGAGCAGGTAGGCAACCTCGAGGAAGTTGCACTGTTCGGCAAGTTGCTCGATCGGGTAACCGCGATACAGCAGCTCGCCCTTGTCACCATCGATGAAGGTGATATTCGACTTGCAGCTGGCGGTGGACAGGAAGCCCGAGTCGTAGGTGAAGAGGCCGGTCTTGCCGCCCAGGGTACGAATGTCGATGACATCCTGGCCGTGGGTGCCGGTCATGACCGGGAATTCGACGGTCTTGCCATCGACGGTGAGGGTTGCAGTGCGTTCAGTGCTCATAGATCGTCCCTTCTACTTGCCGGTTTAACTGCTTGTCGTGGTAATCGGACCGGTGCCGCTGCGTCACCCCTGACGCAGCAGTCCGATCATCTCCTTCCAGCGGTCGTTCTCACATGCCTTGCTGCCGTTGACCCACGCCCAGATGTCGTAGTCGTCGCAGCGCAGCAGGTCGTCCAGATCCGCCACCTGATCGTCGGTGAGACGATCGAAATGCCGCTCAAGAAAGCGCGTGAACACGAGGTCCAGCTCGAGCAAAGCCCGCCTGCACTGCCAGCGCACGCGCCCCCTGTTGATGCTCATCGTGCTGGCCCGACCTTATACCGCGCGCCGGACCATCATGTCCTTGATCTTGCCGATCGCACGGGTCGGATTCAGACCCTTCGGACAGACGTCGACGCAGTTCATGATGGTGTGGCAGCGGAACAGGCGATACGGATCCTCGAGGTTGTCGAGGCGCGCATTCGTGTCCTGGTCGCGGGTGTCGGCCAGGAAGCGGTAGGCAGCCAGCAGGCCGGCGGGGCCGACGAACTTGTCCGGGTTCCACCAGAACGACGGGCAGGAGGTCGAGCAGCACGCGCACAGGATGCACTCGTACAGGCCGTTGAGTTCCTCGCGGTCCTCCGGCGTCTGCAGGCGCTCGCGCTCGGGTGCCGGGTCGTTGTTGACCAGATACGGCTTGATCGAGTGGTACTGCTTGAAGAACTGCGTCATGTCCACGATCAGGTCGCGGATGACCGGCAGACCGGGCAGCGGGCGCAGCGTGATCGGCTGCTGCAGGCTGTCGATGTCGGTCAGGCAGGCCAGGCCGTTCTTGCCGTTGATGTTCATCGCATCGGAGCCGCACACGCCTTCACGGCACGAGCGACGGAAGGACATCGAATCGTCCTTAGCGCGCAGGCGAACCAGGGCGTCGAGCAGCTTCTTGTCGGAGGCCTCGAGCTCGACCGAGATGTCCTGCATGTAGGGCTTCTCGTCCTTGTCCGGATCGTAGCGGTAGATCTTGAATTGAACGGTACGCTTGGTCATGTGTGTATCTCCCGGGCGCTCAGTAAGTGCGCTTGGCGAGCGCGATCGGCTCGACGTCGTCGGACAGCGGCTTCAGGTTGACCGGCTTGTAGTCAAGCCGGTTGCCTTCGCTGTACCAAAGGGTGTGCTTGAGCCAGTTGGCGTCGTCACGGCCGTTCGGATTCTCCGCCGTATCCGGCGCGTCATCGCGCACATGTGCGCCACGCGACTCCTTGCGGGCCTCGGCCGACACGATGGTGGCACGCGCGACCTCGATCAGGTTGTCGAGCTCGAGCGCTTCCATGCGGGCGACGTTCCAGACCTTGGACTTGTCCTTGATCTCGGTGCGCTTGGCACGCTCCGCGATCTCGCCCATCTTCTGCACGCCTTCCTTGAGCAGGTTGTCGAAGCGGAACACGCCCGCGTGCTTCTGCATGGTGCGGCGCATGTCGAGACCGACGTCGAACACGCTCTCGCCATTGGTCTGTCCATCGAGACGGGCCAGGCGGGCGAGCGAGACGTCGGCAGCATCGGCCGGCAGCGGCTTGAGCTTGAGCTGACCGGACTGGAAGTCCTCCACGACCGTCTCGCCGGCCGACTTGCCGAACACCAGCAGGTCGAGCAGCGAGTTGGTGCCGAGGCGGTTGGCGCCATGCACCGAGGCGCAGGCGCACTCGCCCGCGGCGTAGAAACCGGCCACCGGGCTGTTCGGGTTGCCGTCCTTGGGCACGACCACCTGACCCTTGTAGTTGGTCGGGATACCGCCCATCTGGTAGTGGCAGGTCGGCACGACCGGGATCGGCGCCTTGATCGGATCGACGCCGGCGAACTGGATCGCGATCTCGCGAATGCCAGGCAGGCGCTTCATGATCGTCTCGGGCGACAGGTGGGTGATGTCGAGCAGCACGTGATCCTTGTCGGGACCGCAACCACGACCTTCGTTGATCTCGGTGGTCATCGCACGCGAGACCACGTCACGCGAGGCGAGGTCCTTGAGGTTCGGCGCATAGCGCTCCATGAAGCGCTCACCCGACGCGTTGCGCAGGATGCCGCCCTCGCCGCGCACGCCCTCGGTGATGAGCACGCCCGCGCCGGCGACGCCGGTCGGGTGGAACTGCCAGAACTCCATGTCCTCGAGCGGGATGCCGGCGCGCGCCGCCATGCCGACGCCGTCACCGGTGTTGATGAAGGCGTTGGTCGAGGAGTAGTAGATGCGACCGGCACCGCCGGTGGCGAAGACGGTGGCCTTGGCATGGAAGATCGAGACCTCGCCGGTCTCCATCTCCATCGCGGTCACGCCGAGCACGTCGCCGTCGGCATCGCGGATCAGGTCGAGCGCCATCCACTCCACGAAGAACTGGGTATTGGCGCGCACGTTGCGCTGGTAGAGCGCGTGCAGCATGGCGTGGCCGGTGCGGTCGGCGGCGGCACAGGAGCGCATCACCGGCGCCTGGCCGTAGTTCATCGAATGGCCACCGAACGGGCGCTGGTAGATCTTGCCGTTGTCGGTGCGGTCGAAGGGCATGCCGTAGTGCTCGAGCTCGATGACGACCTCGTTGGCCTTCTTGCACATGAACTCGATGGCATCCTGGTCGCCCAGCCAGTCCGAACCCTTCACGGTGTCGTACATGTGCCAGTGCCAGTTGTCCTCGGTGGAGTTTCCGAGCGAGGCGGCCACACCGCCCTGCGCCGCCACGGTGTGCGAGCGAGTCGGGAAGACCTTGGTCAGCACGGCGGTCTTCAGGCCGGCCTCGGAGAGTTGCAGGGCCGCACGCAGGCCGGCGCCACCCGCGCCGACGATGACTGCATCAAAGGTACGCTTGGCGACGTTCACGCTTAAAGCCTCCACAGAATCTGGGCCGCCCAGCCGGCATAGCCGACGAGCAGGAAGAGGGTGATCAGGTGCAGCGCGAGGCGCACACCGGTCGGCTTGATGTAGTCCATCCACAGGTCACGCACACCGATCCATGCGTGATAGAACACCGACAGGAAGAACAGGAAGCTGAGGAACTTGAACAAGCCGTTCGAGAACAGGCCGGACCATGCCTCATAGCTCAGTTCGGGCAGCGCAAGCGCACAGACTGCGAAGATGAGCGTGTAGATCGCCATGTATACGGCGGTGGCTCGCTGCGCGATCCAGTCCTTCAGGCCGTAGTGCGCGCCGACGGGTTGACGTTTCACCATAGTTTCACCCCGATGATGACGGTCAGCGCGATGCTGACACCGAGAACGATCTTGGAGGACTTGCGGGCGGACTCGAGATCGACACCCATGTGCATGTCGAGCAGCAGGAAGCGGATGCCGGCACAGAAGTGGTGCATGTACGCCCACAGCAGGCCGAGCAGAATGAGCTTGACGAACCAGTTGTCGACCACGGCAGCAAAGGTCTCGAAGGTCTCGGGCGACCCCAGGCTGCGATCCAGCAGGAACAACAGGAAAGGCAGCAGCAAGAAGATGCCGACGCCGCTGATCCGGTGCAGGATCGAGACGATACCCGGCAACGGGAGCCGGATCTGATTCAAGGCCAGGTGCTTCGGCCTTTGTTTACGCACTGTCGCTTCTGACATGAAGACTCCCCTCTGCATGTGCGACGGACCCCCGTCGCGGACTCCGAAAAGACATAATTATAGCGTCGCAGCTTGCCTGCAACTTACAGATGCGACGCTCAACTCAACTCATTCAGATAAAAATGCTCGGCGGTCGAGTACAACCCCCGCCGCCATTCGACCGGCCTGTCTCCGTACGTGTACGTGACGCGCTCGACCGACAGCAGCGGCGTCCCCTCGGGGAGCTTGAGCGCCTCGCTCGCGTTGCGGTCCGCCGCGACCGCACGGATGCGTTCCTGGGCGCGGATCATGCGCACACCGAAGCGACTCTCGAAAAGACTGTAGAGCGACCCGTGCCAGCCTTGCAGCGTCTCCGCGGTCAGCCCCTGGAAGACCTCGCCGGGCAGGTAGATCTCGTCGATCACGACCGGCCTGTTCGAGAATCTGAGAAGGCGACGCACGATGATGATCGGCGCGCCGGGCTCGATGCCGAGCATGCGCGAGGCTTCCTGCCCGGCCTTTGCGCGCCAGCAGTCGAGCGGTATGCTCTGCGGCGGCGACAGGTCCCCATCGATCGGCACCAGCCGGAGGAAGCGGAATAGCGCGCGCGGGTCGTTGTGCGAGGCGACGTAGGTGCCTTTGCCCTGCTTGCGCACGAGCAGGTTCTCGGCCGCCATCTCGTCGATCGCCTTGCGCACCGTGCCCTGGGAAACGCTGAACCGCGAAGCGAGTTCCTGCTCGCTCGGGATCGCCTGCCCGGGACGCCATTCGCCAGACTCAAGCGCCTGAAGAATCAAGGCCTTGATCTGGCGATAGAGCGGGCTGAAGGTGGGCGATTCATGCGACATGCGCGCATTTGAGCACAAAATTCTATTGACGTCTATTGTTCCTCTTATATCTTATATAAGACATAAGATGCCATTTGACAGGGCAGGATCAAGTCATTACCATCCTTGCGCCCATACGGAACCCGGGCAGCAAGGGTTCTGTCGCGGCCGGATGACAGGACGCAAGGCAGGCCGGCAGGTCCGCGGCCACCGCCCCACCCTCCCGTTCGGCGCTGCCGGGCAGGATTCGAGCACATTAACGACCGTCTCACTCGAGGGAGTAAAACATGAGCAAAGCCCCCATGCGCGTCGCTGTCACCGGCGCCGCCGGCCAGATCGGCTACAGCCTGCTGTTCCGCATCGCCAGCGGTGAAATGCTGGGCAAGGACCAGCCCGTCATCCTGCAACTGCTCGACCTGCCCCAGGCTCAGAAGGCGGTGAAGGGCGTCATGATGGAGCTGGAGGACTGCGCCTTCCCGCTGCTGGCCGGCATGATCGCCACCGACGACCCCAACGTCGCCTTCAAGGACGCTGACGTCTGCCTGCTGGTCGGTGCCCGCCCGCGCGGCCCCGGCATGGAGCGTGCCGACCTGCTGACCGCCAACGGCGCCATCTTCACCGTCCAGGGCAAGGCCATCGCCGAGAACGCCAAGGAAGACGTGCGCGTGCTGGTCGTGGGCAACCCCTGCAACACCAACGCCTACATCGCCCGCGCCGCCGCCATCAAGGTCGGCCGCACCAACCCGAACAACTACCACGGCATGCTGCGCCTGGATCACAACCGCGCGCTGTCGCAGCTCGCCGCCAAGTCCGGCCGTGAAGTGTCGTCGCTGAAGAAGATGGTCGTGTGGGGCAACCACTCGCCCTCGATGTACGCCGACTACCGCTTCTGCGAGTCGAACGGCGACAGCGTCAAGGCGCTGATCAACGACCACGCCTGGAACAACGACGTGTTCCTGCCCACCGTCGGCAAGCGCGGTGCTGCCATCATCGAGGCCCGTGGCCTGTCCTCGGCCGCCTCGGCCGCCAACGCCGCCATCGACCACGTGCGTGACTGGGTGCTCGGCTCCAACGACTGGGTCACCATGGGCGTCCCGTCCGACGGCTCCTACGGCATCCCGGAAGGCGTCGTGTTCGGCTTCCCCTGCGAGTGCAAGGACGGCCAGTTCAAGATCATCCAGGGTCTGGAGATCGACGAGTA
Organism: Thauera sp. JM12B12; assembly: GCF_039614725.1. NCBI lineage: Bacteria > Pseudomonadati > Pseudomonadota > Betaproteobacteria > Rhodocyclales > Zoogloeaceae > Thauera > Thauera sp. JM12B12. The sequence goes on from NZ_CP154859.1 coordinate 2,617,253, forward strand.
CTCCAAGGGCAAGATCGCGATCACGCTCAAGGAACTCGAGGACGAGCGCGCGGCCGTGGCCGACATGCTGAAGTAATCAGCGTACCCGGGGCGGCCCCGAGCCGCCCCCGCGCGAGGCCACGGGGTAGAATCCGTGGCCTTTTTCATTTCCGCGTCGCCCCGCGGGGCCCGGCGCGACGCCCCGCCCCACAGCGGCAAGCGCGCCGCCAAACCGCCCCAAACAGCCCCCATCCGAGGAGCCCGACATGTCGCTTCACCCCGCCCAGGTCCTGTTCGCCGGCGAAAAGCCCTTCCCTGCCCTGCCCGCCGTCGACCACTACGCCGGCGCCGAGAAGCTGATGATGAAGGCGCTCAAGCTGCAGCAGGAGCTCGGTCCGGTGTTCGACATCACCTGCGACTGCGAGGACGGCGCGCGCGCCGGCGCCGAGGCCGAGCACGCGCAGATGGTGGTCGAGGTCGTCAATGGCGCCGAGAACCACTTCGGCCGCGTCGGCGCGCGCATCCACGACATCACCCATCCGCACTGGCAGCGCGACCTGGAGATCCTGGTCGGCGGCGCCGGACATCGCCTCGCCTTCGTGACCATCCCCAAGGTGCGCTCGGCAGCCGACGCGGCCGAGCAGATCCGCGAACTGCGCCGCGTCGAGGCCGCCTGCAGCCTGGCGCGTCCGCTGCCGGTTCACGTGCTGATCGAGACCCACGGCGCGCTGCGCGAGGCCTGGGAGATCGCCGCGCTCGACGGCGTGGAGTCGCTCGACTTCGGTCTGATGGATTTCGTCTCCGGCCACCACGGCGCCATCCCCGGCAGCGCGATGAAGAGCCCCGGACAGTTCGAGCACCCGCTGATCGTCCGCGCCAAGGCCGACATCGCCGCCGCGGCGCTCGCCAACGGCGTCGTGCCCTCGCACAACGTCACCACCGAGCTGCAGGACGTCGCGGTGATCCGCCACAACGCCGAGCGCGCCCGCCGCGAGTTCGGCTACCTGCGCATGTGGAGCATCCACCCCAACCAGATCCTGCCGATCATCGCCGCGATGCAGCCCGACTTCACCGAGGTCGAGGAAGCGTCCGAGATCCTCGTCTCCGCCCAGGACGCCGCCTGGGGACCGATCCAGCACAAGGGTCGCCTGCACGACCGCGCCTCGTATCGTTACTACTGGGAGCTGCTGCAGCGCGCGCGCAACACCGGCATGGAACTCCCGGAGGCGGCGCGGCAGCGCTTCTTCACGCCCCACCCGGTCGCCTGAACGGCGCCACGGCCGGCGGCCGACGGCCGCTCAAGCTGCGCGGCCCGCTCCGCAGCCCTGCCGGTCCGCGCGCGCAGGCGCCCTCAACCCGCCTTTGCGAGCGCCTCGATGACGTCCAGAAAGCCGCCGAGCAGGGGCCCGACCGGTCCGGCCGCGGTCGCCACCGCAAGGCGGAACTGCGCCTCCGCATCGCTCAGCGCCAGGTAACGCACCCGCGCCATGCGCACGGTCTCGAGCGGCGCCGGCAGCAGCGCGATGCCCAGGCCGGCCGCCACGAGGCCGATCTGCGTCGTCGCCTCGCGCGCCGTCTGCACGATGCGCGGCTCGAAGCCGGCCTGCCGGCAGAGCGCACGCAGCACCGCCGGCAGGTCGGTGCCGACATCGTCGGGGAAGCTGATGAAGTCCTCATCGCGCAGATCGGCAATCGACACCGCCCCGCCCGCCGCCAGCCGATGCCCCGCATTCACCACCACCCGCAAGGGATTGCGCGCCACCTCGCGCAGCACGATGCCGTCCGGCGCGCGCCCGGCCTGCAGACGCACGAAGCCGACGTCGAGTTCGCCGCGCGCGAGCGCGCCGAACTGCTCCGGCGTGAACATCTCGCGCAGTTGCAGGCGCACCGCCGGGTAGCGCCGGCGGTAGGCGTGCAGCGCGTCGGGCAGCAGGTCGGTGAAGGGCAGCGACGAGGTGAAGCCCACCCGCAGCTCGCCCGACTCCCCGCGCGCGGCGCGCTGGGCCTCGGCGACCGCCTCGCCCACGCCGGCGAGAATGCGGCGGGCATGGTCGAGGAAGCACTTCCCCGCTGGCGTCAGGGCGACGCGGCGCTGGGTGCGCTCGAACAGGCGCACGCCCATCTCGCCCTCCAGGTCGCGGATCTGCATCGACAGCGGCGGCTGGCCGATGTGCAGCCGCGCCGCCGCGCGGGTGAAGTTCAGCTCCTCGGCCACGGCGACGAAGTAGCGCAGATGTCGCAGCTCCATTGATCGCTTCCGTATATCAATAACGCCTGTCGAATATATTGGACCGACTCGCGGGCGGCAACATAGCATCCCACCATGCCCCAGCCCATCGCCGCTTCCGCTTCCGATGCCGCCACGCCTTCGGCCTACCTCGAGGCGGGCACCCCCGAATACCGCCGCGCCAACATCGCGATGTTCATCGGCGGCTTCGCCACCTTCGCGCTCGTCTATTGCACCCAGCCCCTGCTGCCGCTGCTCGCATCCGAGTTCGGCGTCAGCGCGGCGAGCGCCAGTCTGAGCGTGTCGGCCACCACCGCCGGGCTCGCACTGATGCTGATTCCGGGCAGCGTGCTCGCCGACCGCCTCGGCCGCCAGCAACTGATGAAGTTGGCGCTCGCCATCGCCGCCGTGCTCGCGCTCGCCACCGCCTTCGCCCCGGACTTCCTGTCATTGCTGGTGCTGCGTGCCCTGCTCGGCGCGGTGCTCGCCGGGCTGCCCGCGGCAGCCATGGCCTACATCGGCGAGGAGGTCGCCCCCATGGCCCAGGCGCGCGCGATGGGGCTCTATATCGCCGGCAACGCGCTCGGGGGGATGAGCGGGCGCTTCGTCGGCGCCCTCATCACCGACGCGAGCTCGTGGCGCACCGCGCTCGCGGTCATCGGCGTGTTCGGGCTGGCGTCGGCGGTGGTGTTCTGGCGCCGGCTGCCGGCCTCGCGCCACTTCGTGCCGCGCGCGGCCACGCCGGCACGCATCTTCCGTGACGCGCTGGCGATCTATCGCGACCCCGGCCTGCCGTGGCTGTTCCTTATCGCCTTCCTAGCCATGGGCGCCTTCGTCGGGCTCTACAACTTCCTCGGCTTCCGCCTGCTCGAGCAGCCGTATGCGCTCGGCCAGAGCGCGATCGGGGCGATCTTCCTGCTCTACCTGGTCGGCACCTGGGCCTCGGCGCTCAGCGGCCGGCTGGCCGAACGCCACGGACGGCAGACATCGACCTGGAAGATGGTGGCGGTGATGGGTGCCGGCCTGGCGCTGACGCTGGCGCAGCCGCTGTGGCTGATCATCGCTGGCGTGGGCGTGTTCACCTTTGGCTTCTTCGCCGCCCATGCGCTCGCCAGCGGCTGGGTGGGGCGGCGGGCGGGCGAGCGGCGGGCGCTCGCCTCGGCGCTCTATTTGTCGAGCTACTACCTCGGCGCCAGCGTCATCGGCAGTCTGGCCGGCACCGCGTGGACCGCCGGACACTGGAGCGGGCTGTCGGCGCTGCTCGGCGCCTGCGTGCTCGGGACCGGCGCGGTCGCGCTCTGGCTGCGCCGCCTGCCTACTTGAGGTTGCCGGACAGGAACTGACGCAGGCGCTCGCTCTTCGGCTGTCCGAAAACCTGCGCCGGCGGCCCGCTCTCTTCCGCCTGGCCCTGGTGCAGGAACATCACCTGGCTCGACACCTCGCGCGCGAAGCCCATCTCGTGGGTCACCACCACCATGGTGCGCCCCTCCTCGGCCAGGCCGCGCATCACCTTCAGCACCTCGCCCACCAGTTCCGGGTCGAGCGCCGAGGTCGGCTCGTCGAACAGCAGCACCGCCGGCTCCATCGCCAGCGCGCGCGCGATCGCCACGCGCTGCTGCTGGCCGCCCGACAGGTGGGCCGGATAGCTGTCCCTGAAGCGGCTGATGCCGACCTTGTCGAGATAGGCCATCGCACGCTCGCGCGCTTCCTTCTTCGGTATGCCCAGCACATGCACCGGTGCCTCGACGACGTTCTCGAGCACCGTCATGTGCGCCCACAGGTTGAAGTGCTGGAACACCATCGCCAGCCGCGTACGCAGGCGCTGCAGCTGCCTGGCGTCCGCCACCTTCAGGTGGCCGTCCTTGCCCGGCACCAGGCGGATCTCCTCGCCGACGACGCTGATGCGCCCGGCGTCGGGTTGCTCGAGGAAGTTGATGCAGCGCAGGAAGGTGCTCTTGCCCGAGCCGGACGAACCGATGATGGTGATCACGTCGCCCGCCTCGGCCGACAGCGACACGCCCTTCAGCACCTCGTGGTCGCCGTAGCGCTTGTGCAGGTCTTCGACGGTAAGCTGGGTCATGGAGAGAAATCCTTGAAGCGGGGCTCACGCCGCCTTGCGCAGCGGCTTGCGCGGCTGCAGGTGGGCGAGCCAGCGCCGCTCGGCGACGCGGAACAGGCCGACCAGCGCGAAGGTGATGCCGAGATAGATCAGACCGGCAAAGATGAAGGCCTCGAACGGTGCGAAGAACTGCGAGTAGGCATTGCGCGCTGCCCCGGTGAGGTCGATCAGCGTCACGGTCGAGGCGATCGAGGTGCCATGCAGCATGAAGATGATCTCGTTGCTGTAGGCCGGCAGCGCGCGGCGCAGGGCACCCGGCAGCAGGATGCGGCGCAGCATGGTGAGGCGGCTCATGCCGCAGGCGCGCGCGGCTTCGATCTCGCCGTGCGGCATCGCGCGCAGGGCGCCGGCGATGATCTCGGTGGTGTAGGCGCCGGTGTTGAGCGCGAAGGTGACCAGCGCACAGCCGTAGGGGTCGCGGAAGACCAGCCAGAAGGCGTTTCCTGCCTCCCACTGCGCCCGGATCCACTCGAACTGCCCGAGGCCGTAGTACATCAGCAGCAGCTGCACCAGCATCGGCGTGCCGCGGAAGAAATAGCTGTAGGCCCACACCGGTGCGGAAAGCCAGCGATTCGGCGACACACGGAGCACCGCGAGCGGGATCGCCAGCACCAGGCCGGCGATCAGCGACAGCACGGTGAGCTTCACCGTCAGCCACAGCCCGTCGAGGTAGGCGGGCCAGCTTTCGGCGAAAAGGCTCCACTCGATCATGCCGCCGCCCTCCGCACGCCCACCGAGTAGCGCCGCTCGAGCCAGCCGAAGACCAGCCCGGACAACGCCGTCAGCAGCAGGTAGAACACGCACACCACGGCGTAGAACAGGAAGGGCTCGTGCGTCGTGCGGCCGGCCTGATCGGCGAGCCAGGTGATGTCCGAGAGGCCGATGATCGACACCAGCGCGGTGCTCTTCTGCATGACCTGCCAGTTGTTGCCCAGGCCGGGCAAGGCATGGCGCAGCATCTGCGGGAACAGGATGCGGTGGAACACCTGCCAGCGGCTCATGCCGTAGGCCCGCCCGGCCTCGAGCTGCCCCGCCGGCACCGCCATGAAGGCGCCGCGGAAGGTCTCGGTGAAATAGGCCCCGAAGATGAAGCCGAGCGTCACCACACCGGCGACGAAGGGGTTGACGTCGACATACTCCAGGCCGAGCGCGTCGGTGATCACGTTGATGCCGACCTGACCGCCGTAGAAGATCAGCAGCATCATCACCAGGTCGGGAATGCCGCGCACGACCGTCGTGTAGACGGTGGCGGGCAGTCTCAGCAGCGGATTCGGCGACAGCCGCGACGAGGCGCCGATCAGCCCGAGCACGAGCGCGAGCAGCAGCGAGAACACCGCCACGCGCAAGGTCACCCAGGCGCCGTCGAGAATGGAAGGAAGATAACCGTGGAGCATCGGTAAGGCCCCTGCCCGGTCGCGCATGCGGCCCGTGCCGGAAGCAGAAACATGAAGGCGGCCATCAGGCCGCCGCCGGGGTCATGCAGCGCGGCGTGCGGCGCCTCGGGCCCGCACGCCGCCTGCGCAGTCACTCGCCGTAGATGTCGTAGTCGAAGTACTTCTTGCGGATCTCGTCGTACTTGCCGTTGGCGCGGATGGTGGCCAGCGCCTTGTTCAGCTTGTCCTTGAGCTCGGTGTCCTGCTTGCGCAGCGCGATGCCCACGCCCTCGCCGATCACGCCCTTCTCGTCCGCATTGCGACCGTGGTAGAGACCACCGGCAAACTCGTAACCCGCGCCAGCCGGCTGCTTCAGGAAGCCGCCGTCGGCAACCAGCGCGTCGGCCCAGGCGGCATCGATGCGACCCGCCGACAGGTCGAGGTAGGCTTCTTCCTGGCGGGCGTAGCGCACCACGGTCACGCCCTGCTCCGCCCAGAAGCGGGTGGCGAAGCTGTCGGCCACGGTGCCACGCTGCACGCCGATTCGCTTGCCCTTGAGCAGGTTCAGCTCGGGCAGCAGGTCGCTACCCTTCTTTGCCACCAGGCCCAGCGGGGTGGCGTAGTACTTGTCGGTGAAATCGACCCGCTTCTTGCGCTCCTCGGTGATCGACATCGAGGCCGAGATGGCGTCGAACTTGCGGCTCAGCAGCGCAGGAATCATGCCGTCCCACTCCTGCTTGACCCACACGCACTTGGCCTTGAGCTCCTCGCACAGCGCGTTGGCGACATCCACGTCCAGCCCCGCCACCGCACCGCTCGTGTCCACAGTGTTGAACGGGGGGTAGGCGCCTTCGGTGGCGAAGCGGATGGTGTCCCAGTCCTTGGCCATCGCGCCCTGGGCAGCCAGCGTCAGCGCGGCCAGCATCAGCGTGCGTCGGATCATGTGTGGTCCTTCATTGAACGTTAACGGCGGCATTCTAACCGCTGCAATGCCCGCCGTTCGCGGATTTCACCGAAAACGGACGATGCTGCACTGCGGCAAAGCCATTGATTCAGCGCAGCTTTTCAGCCAATGCCTGCGCCAGCACCTGCGCCGCGGGGGGGTGGAAACGGAAGAAGAGCTCCGGCTCGACGAGCTCGAGCTCCATGAGGCGGAACACCCCCAGCCCAGTCCGCACGAAGTCCACCCGGGCATACAGCGGCAAGCTCGGGCAAGCTGCCACCGCCGCCTCGGCGAAGGCGCGCTCGGCGGCGTCCGGGTCATGGGGATGCACGGTGCCGCCATGGTCGTCCTGCACGCGGAAGTCGCCCGCGCGTGGCGTCTTGCGGATCGCGTGCGTGCTGCGGCCGTCGATCACGACCAGCGACAGCTCGCCGTGGTCGAGCACCGCCGGCTCGAACACCTGCACCATCATCGCCTCCTGCGCCACGCAGCGGGCGAACACCGCCTCGTGCGCGGCCACCGTCTCCCGGCTCACCCGGAAGGTCAGCCGCGCGGCACCGGAGACTGCCGGCTTGAAGACGATCTCGTCCCAGCCCTCGGCCGCCATGATCGCGGCCAGCGAGGCCGCCTCGCCGCGCTCGACGAAGCGCGTCGGCACGATCGCCACGCCACGCGCCGCCAGGTCGGCGAGGTAGTGCTTATCCACGTTCCAGCGGATCAGGCCGGCGTCGTTGAACAGTCGGGTCGCCGTCGAGGCGCGCTCGAGCCAGGGCGAGAACTCGGCAAAGCGGTCGAAGTAGTCCCAGGTCGAGCGGAAGAGCGCGCAGCCGCAGCGCGTCCAGTCCACGGCCGGGTCGGCCCACGAACGGCGCGCAACGCGCAGGCCCAGTTCGCCGAGCGCCGACGCCAGCAGATCTTCCTCGCGCGCGATCTGGGCCTGGTACCAGTCCTTCGTGTCGAGCTGGACGTAGCGGTCCTCGGTGAGGATCAGCACGTCGGTCGGCTTTGCAGTCATCGCGGGCCTGTGGCGTAATCGGGGGCCGCGATTCTAGCAAGACTGCCATGTCCCAGCCTGCCCTCCCCGAAGCACCCGTCCCGCTCTCCGTGCTCGACCTCGCGCCGATCACCGCCGGCAGCACCCCCGCCGATGCACTGCGCAACACGCGCGAGCTCGCCCAGCTCGCAGACCGTTGCGGCTACACCCGCTACTGGCTGGCCGAGCACCACAACATGACCGGCATCGCCAGCGCCGCCACCGCGGTGGTAATCGCCCACGTGGCCGGCGCCACCGAGCGCATCCGCGTCGGCGCCGGCGGCATCATGCTGCCCAACCACGCGCCGCTGGTGATCGCCGAACAGTTCGGCACGCTCGAGTCCCTGTTCCCGGGCCGCATCGACCTCGGCCTCGGCCGCGCGCCGGGCACCGACCAGCACACCGCGCGCGCGCTGCGCCGCCACCTCGCCGGCAGTGACGACAGCTTCCCGCAGGACGTGCTCGAGCTGCAGTCCTACTTCCGCCCGGCGCAGCCCAATCAGGCTGTCCGCGCGGTGCCCGGCGCCGGGTTGAACGTGCCGATCTGGCTGCTCGGCTCCAGCCTGTACAGCGCCGAGTTCGCCGCCCACCTCGGCCTGCCCTTCGCCTTCGCCTCGCACTTCGCGCCACGCTTCCTGTTCAAGGCCATCGAGCTTTACCGCAGCCGCTTCCAGCCTTCGGAACAGCTCGACAAGCCCTATGTGGCGGTCGCCGCCAACGTGATCGCGGCCGACACGGACGCCGAGGCGCAGCACCTGCTGGGCTCGCTGCGCCTGCGCTTCGCTGCCATGGCGCGCGGCGTGCGCGGCCAGTTGCAGCCGCCTGAGGCCTTTGTCGAAGCCGACTGGTCGCCCGCCGAACTGGCCTTTGCCGACGAATCGCTGGCGTGCTCGGCGGTCGGCTCGCCGAACGAAGCGCGCCGACAACTCGAGAGCCTGATCGCGCAGACCGGCGCCGACGAACTCATCCTCACCGCACAGATCTTCGATCACGCCGCGCGGCTCAAGTCGTTCGCGCTCGTGGCCGAGGCGTGGGGGCTCCCAGCCCTCACCCCTGCTGGTCAGAACTCGGCAGCCGCTCCAGCATGAAGCGCTCGTAGCCCTGCAGCACCAGCTCGCGCGTCTTCGTCACGTCGGCCTCGACCGCGCCGTTGAAGACGCCGAGCCCGTCGAGAATGTCGCGCGCCTCGCCGAACCCCTTCTCGAAACCGCCGCGGATCACATCCATGAAGTCGCGCAGCACGGTCTCGGGATCGTCGTCGGGACGGCGTGCGGCGTAGGCATCGAAGAACGCCGTCGACATCGACACGATGCGCCCGGCGGTGGCCTCGGCGGAGTTGTCCTGGCTCATCGCGTTCTGGATGGCATCCGGGCCCAGGGTCGGCGCGAGCGCCTCGTTGATGCCCTCGATCGCGGTGCGCAGCAGCAAGGCCTGAGACTCGTCGCCCGCGCGGATCGACACCGCCATCGAGGCCTGCAGGATGCCGACGTTCAGATCCTTGCGCAGGGAGGCCTCGGAGGGCAGCTCCTGACGCTGTACGCGCGAGGCCGCGGCGCTGTTCTGGCGCGCGGCCTCGGCGGGCTGGAAGGCGCCGCTGGCAAGGGCAGAAGTGGCGGGCAAAGTCGTATTCATGGATGGCTCCGGTAGCGGGTTCTCTCGTTTTCATTCTAGCCCTCGGCGGAACAAGTCGCCCCGCGGGCATGCCCCCTACCCGCCCCGCAAGATGCTGAATTCCCTGAACAAGCGACTCGGCAAGGGCACCTCCAGCCGCCAGTGGATGCTCATCGGCTTCGCGCCCTCGGCCCGCTCCAGCGTCACCGGGCCGCAGGCGCGGTACGGCGCTCCCCTTGCAGCGCGCACGAAAAGCTGAAAGCGCCAGCCATTGCCCGGACTCTCCAGATACCGACGCCCTGCCGGCGTCTCCGGCCCCGCCGCGTTCTGTGACTGCCAGTGAAACAACTCGGGGCTGATCGCGTAGTCCCTATATGCGATGCGCTCGTGATAACCCTCACGCTTGTCCAGCGTCACGAACAGCAACTCGACCTTACGCTCGGGCAGCGCGAGGACGCCGGCCTGGAAAGGCGTGCGCCGGCTCGGGCTGAGCCAGCCCAGCGCCGTGAGGATCTCGCGGATACCGTAGGCCGCGTGCAGGCAGAGCGGCACGTCCTCCAGTACTGGCACCGCCTGCGCCCGCAAGCTGCTGCGCGCCTGCAATATCCCGCCCAGCTCGGCGAGTTCGGCCGTGTGCTCGGGGTGTTGCTGCAGCCGCTGCAGGAAATCCTCGCCGCGCCCCTTCTGATGCTGCTGGGCATCGACCTGGTATGCGAGCATCTGCAGCAGGCGTCGTGACCGCTCGCCCCGCAGCAAATAAGCGGCGTCCGGCTCGCGCAGGGCACACAGCAGATCGGTCCGCGCCGGGTCATCGATGTGCAGCAGATCGCCGAAGCGGCGCCCGAAGTAGTCGTCCTCGCTGCCCGGCGGCGTGCTCAGAAGCCCCGCGTCGCGCTTGAGGTTGGTCCAGCCCGAGCGCCCGCTGCTGCGATAGAGGTCATCGAGCTCGATCGCCTGCTCGGCGAGGAAGCTGGCGAGCCGGATATCGGTGCGTCCGCGCAGCGCGGCGTAGGCCTGAAGCTCCGTCCTCAGCCGCCGCCAGTTCTGTTGCACCAGCTTGCGCAGGCTGCGCAGCACCTGCTCGCGGGTCTGGCGCTGCAGGTGGATGTGGCAACCCGGCGGCAGCAGGCCGAAGCCCTTGTCCACCGCCTCGATCAACTGCGCACGCGACAGCCCGGTGAGCGTCGACAGCAGGCGATCGAAGCGGAACTCCTCGCGGTGGCGGCCGACGAAATCGAGGATCAGGCAGCTCTCCTTGCCCTTGGCCAGGCGCAGGCCGCGGCCGATCTGCTGCTGGAACAGCACCGGGCTCTGCGTCGGGCGCAGCAGGATCAGCGTGTCGACCAAAGGCAGGTCGACGCCCTCGTTGTAAAGGTCGCAGGTCACCAGCGCGGCCACTTCGCCGCGGGCCAGAAGCTCTGGCGCACGGCGGCGTTCGTCGGTGGGCGTGTCGCCCACCACGCACAGCGCCTTGATGCCGGCCCGGTTCAGTCGCGCGGTCATGTCCTGCGCATGCGCCACCGAGACGCAGAACACCAGCGCGCGCCCGCGCGCCGGGTCGCCCGCCAGGCGCCGCCATTCGTCGAGCATCAGGCGCGCGCGGACGTCGTTGCCGGTGACCAGCCTCTCGATCGCCGCCACCTCGCCCGCCTGCTGCCAGGGCACCGCGGAGAAATCCGTCTCGTCGTCGCAGGCGTAATACTCGAAGGGGCACAGCAACTGCTGGTCGAGCGCATGCCAGAGCCGCAGCTCGACCGCCGGCGAGCCATCCGGCCGGTTGTCGAAGTAGCCCAGGATCGGCTTGCCGTCGCTGCGCTCCGGCGTCGCCGTCAGCCCCAGCAGCACACTCGGGCGCACGGCGCTGACAAAGGCATCGAAGCGGTCTGCCGCCAGACGATGGCACTCGTCGACCACCACGGTGTGCCAGTGATCTGCACCGCAGCGCGACACCAGCTCACGCGCGGCAACGCTGTCGATGGTCGCGAACAGATGGTCGAAGCCCTCGGGCTGCGCGCCGCCGACCAGCACCTCGCCGAAAGAGTGGTCGCGCAGCACCTCGCGATAGGTGCGCAGCGCCTGCTTCAGGATCTCCTCGCGGTGCGCCACGAACAGCAGCCGCGGCTGCCCACCCTGCAGATGGCAGAGCCGCTTGTAGTCGAAGGCCGCCACCACCGTCTTGCCCGTTCCGGTCGCGGCGACGACCAGATTGCGCCAGCGGCCGTGATCGCGCTCGATCTGCAGTTGGTCGAGCATCTCCTGCTGGTAGGCCTTGGGCTCGAGGTCGAAATAGGTGGGCCGAGCGATGATGTCGTCGCCGGACTCGCGCTTGAGCGCCTCGCCGAGCGCCTTGCGATGCGCCGGGTTGGCGGGGTCGTAGCCCTGGAACTCGCTGTCCTCCCAAAGCGTCTCGAAGTGCGCGCTGGCGCGCTCGAACAGATCGGGCTGGCCGCGCTCGGTGAACTTCACCGTCCATTCCAGCCCGCCCATCAAGGCCGCGCCCGACAGGTTGGCGCTGCCCACGTAGGCGGAACCGAAGCCGGTGCGGCGGCGGAACAGCCAGGCCTTGGCGTGCAGACGGGTGCGCCGGCCGTCCAGTGACACGCGGATCGCGCAGCCCGGCAGCCGGGCGAGTTCGTCCAGCGCGCGGATCTCGGTGGCGCCGGTGTAGGTGGTGGTGAGCACGCGCAGGCGCGTGCGCGGCTCGCCATCCGGCCCGACCGCGGTAATCGATTGCAGGATATCGAGCAGCTTGCGCACGCCGGAATGGGTGATGAAGCTCACCAGGATGTCCACCTGATCACAGGCAGCCAGCTCGCGGCGCAGCTCGGTCAGCAACGACGGCGAGCCCTTGCCCGCGGTGAAGAGCCAGGGGAAAGCCAGGCCGGTCTCCGGTATCGACGGTTTGGGCAACCGCTGGTGGATGGCCTGCAGAATCTGTGGCGGCGCGGACAGCGTCTCGGCCTCGCCCGCGCGCTTGCCGAGACGCTGCTTCAGGCTGACGAGCAGGAAATTGACGAGCTCGAGCTGCTGGCGGAGCTTATCGGCGCCCTCGCCGTGCAGGTCGTCTAGGATGCGGGCGAGTTGGGAGGCGAGCGCGTCGGCCAGGCGCTCGGGGGCGTCTTCCGCGGTGAGGGGTTTGAGGCTGTGCGCGTGCGCGTCCGTCGTCCGGGTGACGGCGTCGCGAAGGGCCTCGGTGAGGAGTTGGTCGTAGAGACCATCAGGGAGTGTCATACGATTCCCGCTGCTCCTCCGCCTTGGCGAATGGTCCCTGAGACTTCAGAACCCCTGAAACAACATATCCAGCGCTGTCGTAATTTCGGCCCTGAAAGCGCCAAGTCGCGCCACCGGCGCCTTGAGCAGGCTGGCCGGTACCGCCGCCATGAACTGGGTAGCCATCACGAAACGGCCGTCTTCGATCTCAAAGACGGGATTGAGCCCTCTGGCTGGCTGGAGTTCACCACCGCTCGGCAGCAGCGGCACGACGACCCGGGTGTTCAGGTGGCTCAGCAGGTCGGCTTGAACGTCGAGCAGCAAGCCCTCGCCCGCGCTGTTTCGGTAGACGTCGAAGCGTGCCATCAGAAGTTCCGAAACTGCGCGAGCGGCAAGCCGTGCTGCTCAACGTATGCGTTCGAGCTGTCGAGCGCGCGACGATTCTCTTCGAGCCATTGCGCTGCGCGACGCTCCGCCACGGCAAGTGCCAAACCGGCCTCGGCCGCCTGTGAGATGTTGATGCGCAGGGCCTTCGCCTCTACAAGCAAGGCTTCATCGAGCGTCACGTTCGTCGGTTTGCGGGCAGCGCCGGGAACAGTCGTGTGCATCATGATGGAGTCGCCTCGTGAAACATGTGCCTGCATTATAGATGCGGAATTTCGTGCGCATTCACGCCCACATAAAGCAAAACCCCCCGCCATGTCTGACGAGGGGTTCCCTGTAAGACGACCTCCCAGCCGTCCCAGCCTTCCAGCTATTTACCGACTCAAACTTCCACCGTATCCGCGACCGAGCGGAATTCCTCGATCTGGTCGAAGTTCATGTAGCGGTAGATGTCGGCGGCCTTCTTGTTCACCACCTCCACCTGCGCCAGGTACTCCTGCACGGTCGGGATCTTGCCCATCAGCGCGCACACCGCGGCCAGCTCGGCCGAACCAAGATAGACGCGGGTGTCGATGCCGAGGCGGTTGGGGAAGTTGCGCGTCGAGGTCGACATCGCGGTGCTGCCCTTGCGGATCTGCGCCTGGTTGCCCATGCACAGCGAGCAGCCCGGCATCTCCATGCGGGCGCCGGACTTGCCGAGCACGCCGTAGTAGCCTTCCTCGTTGAGGATCATCGCGTCCATCTTGGTGGGCGGGGCGATCCACAGGCGCGTCGGGATGTCGGACTTGCCGTCGAGCACCTTGCCGGCGGCGCGGAAGTGGCCGATGTTGGTCATGCACGAGCCGATGAAGACTTCGTCGATCTTGTCGCCGGCGACTTCGGACAGCAGCTTGACGTCGTCCGGGTCGTTCGGGCAGGCGACGATCGGCTCCTTGATGTCGGCCAGATCGATCTCGATCACGGCGGCGTACTCGGCGTCGGCGTCGCCCGCCAGCAGGGTGCCGTTGGCAATCCAGTCTTCCATCGCCTTGATGCGGCGCTTGAGGGTGCGGGCATCCTGATAGCCGTTGGCGATCATCCACTTCATCAGGGTGATGTTCGAGTTCATGTACTCGACGATCGGTTCCTTGTTGAGGTGGACCGTGCAGCCGGCGGCGGAGCGCTCGGCCGAGGCGTCGGTGAGCTCGAAGGCCTGCTCGACCTTGAGATCCGGCAGGCCTTCGATCTCGAGGATGCGACCGGAGAAGATGTTCTTCTTGCCCTTCTTCTCGACCGTCAGCAGACCGGCCTTGATCGCGTACAGCGGAATGGCGTTGACCAGGTCACGCAGGGTGACGCCCGGCTGCATCGTGCCCTTGAAGCGCACCAGCACCGATTCCGGCATGTCGAGCGGCATGACGCCGGTCGCCGCGGCGAAGGCGACGAGGCCGGAGCCGGCCGGGAAGGAGATGCCGATCGGGAAGCGGGTGTGGCTGTCGCCGCCGGTGCCGACGGTGTCGGGCAGCAGCAGGCGGTTGAGCCAGGAGTGGATGACGCCGTCGCCCGGGCGCAGCGACACGCCGCCGCGGGTGCTGATGAAGCTCGGCAACTCGCGGTGCATCTTGACGTCGACCAGCTTCGGGTAGGCGGCGGTGTGGCAGAAGGACTGCATCACCAGGTCGGCGGAGAAGCCGAGGCAGGCGAGGTCCTTGAGCTCGTCGCGGGTCATCGGGCCGGTGGTGTCCTGGCTGCCGACGGTGGTCATCTTGGGCTCGCAATAGGTACCCGGGCGGATGCCCTGGCCTTCCGGCATGCCGCAGGCGCGGCCGACCATCTTCTGCGCCAGCGAGAAGCCCTTGCCGGAATCGGCGGGCGCCTGCGGCAGGCGGAACAGCGTCGAAGGCGGCAGGCCGAGGGCCTCGCGCGCCTTGGTGGTGAGGCCACGGCCGATGATCAGCGGGATGCGGCCACCGGCGCGCACTTCGTCGAGGATCACCAGGGTCTTCAGCTGCGACTCGGCGATCACGACGCCGTTCTTGAGCGCGGTGACCTTGCCGGTGGCGTGGTCGACCTTGAGCTCGATCTCGTCGCCCATGTCCATCTGGCCGGCGTCGATCTCGATCGGCAGCGCGCCGGCGTCTTCCATGGTGTTGAAGAAGATCGGGGCGATCTTGGAGCCCAGGCACACGCCGCCGAAGCGCTTGTTCGGGACGAAGGGGATGTCCTCGCCGGTGAACCACAGCACCGAGTTGGTGGCGGACTTGCGCGAGGAACCGGTACCGACCACGTCCCCGACGTAGGCGACCAGGTTGCCCTTGGCACGCAGCTCTTCGAGGAACTTGACCGGGCCACGCACACCGGCTTCTTCCGGCTCGATCCCCAGACGCGGGTTCTTGAGCATGGCCAGCGCGTGCAGCGGGATGTCGGGGCGCGACCAGGCGTCGGGCGCGGGCGACAGGTCGTCGGTGTTGGTCTCGCCGGTGACCTTGAACACGGTGAGCTTTTGCGAGGCGGGGACTTCGGGGCGGCTGGTGAACCATTCGGCGTCGGCCCACGACTGCATGACGGCCTTGGCATTGGCGTTGCCGGCGGCGGCCAGTTCCTTGACGTCGTGGAAGTAGTCGAACATCAGCAGGGTTTTCTTCAGACCCTCGGCCGCGACCGCGCCCACTTCGGCATCGGCCAGCAGGTCGATCATCGGCTTGATGTTGAAGCCACCCAACATGGTGCCGAGCAGCTCGGTGGCCTTGGCGCGCGACACCAGGCCACAGGTCTCCTCACCCTTGGCGACCTTGGCCAGGAACTCGGCCTTGACCTTGGCGGCGTCGTCCACACCGGCCGGCACGCGATAGGTGAGCAGCTCGACGAGGAAGGCCTCCTCGCCGGCGGGGGGGTTCTTCAGCAGTTCGACCAGCTCGGTGACCTGCTGCTTGGACAGCGGCAGCGGCGGGATACCGAGGGCGGCACGTTCGGCGACATGGGCACGGTAGGCTTCAAGCACGGCGACTTCCTCACTAACGTAGTGGCGGTGATCGGGAATCCGGACGGGCAGCACCCGGACGGAACGGTCGTTATTATATGTCTTTTATAAGACTTGCGGTGCAGTGCAACAGCGGGGTACGAAGACCCGAGAAAAACTCTCGCGATTCTACGCCTTCGTAATGCGCATGGGCGAGTGGCCACCACTGCAGACGAGCCGCCGCCGGGCAACGCACGCACCCGCCTTCGACGCGCCGCGCTCGCTATACTTCGCCGCCATGAAACCCGCCGACCCCTGCCCCTGCGGCTCCTCGCACCGCTTTGCGGCATGCTGCGCCCCTGCCCTGTCGGGCGAACGCCCCGCCGCCAGCGCCGAGGAACTGATGCGCTCGCGCTACACCGCATTCGTGCTGCGCGACGCCGCCTATCTGCTGGCGAGCTGGCACCCGAGCACCCGGCCTGCCACGCTCGCGCTCGACGAAGATCCGCCGCCGAAATGGATCGGCCTGCAAGTCCGCCGCCACCGCCCGCTGGACGCGGACCATGCCGAGGTCGAGTTCGTCGCGCGCTGCCGTGTCGGCGGCCGGGCGCAGCGCCTGCACGAGACCAGCCGCTTCGTCCGCGAAGACGGGCGCTGGTACTACCTCGATGGCGACGTGCGCGACTGAACCCGCTCCAGCGCCCCCAAGACAGCCAGCCGGCACGGGCGCATAATTTCGCCATCCGCATCGCCTCGTCCGGCCATCCGCCGCATCCCCCAAAGCATCGGCGCCGCGCGCGCCGCAGGGAAGATCATGAACCTCGAGAAAGTGATTTTCGGTTTCTTCATCGTGCTCGCCGCCACGCTGAACTTCGGTTTCTTCGTCGGCGACATCGAGAACCCTGCCCACCATGACATCTACGAGCTGTTCGCAGCGCTGGTGGTGAGCCTGATCGCCACCGTGCTCAAGTTCGGCGACCGCACGCAGATTGGCGCCGTGCATCTCTCGACCAGCCTGGTAGCCGACCTGCAGCTGGTTGCCGCAGCGCTGGTGTGGGGCTACGCGGCGCACGTCCATCCCGGTGGGCTCACTCCGGAGATGACCGCGCGCGTGGTCTCGCTGTCGGGCGGCGCGCTGTTCGCCAACGTGGTTTCGGTGATCATCCTGATCGCCGAAACGATCATGCAGCGCCGCTGACCCGCCGCACGAGGCGCCGACCGTGCAGGCCCTGGCCCGCCACCACAGCATCTTCTTCCTGATCATGCGCCGCCTGCGGGCGCCGCTGATCCTGCTCATCGTGCTGTTCGCCGTCGCCGTGCTCGGCCTGACGCTCGCACCCGGGCCCGTCGTCGATGGCAAGCCCAGCTACCTGAGCTTTTTCCACGCCTTCTATTTCATCAGCTACACGGCCACCACGATCGGTTTCGGCGAGATCCCCTACACGTTCTCGGACCAGCAACGCCTGTGGGTGGTGATCAGCATCTACCTTTCGGTGATCGGCTGGGCCTACACGCTCGGCTCGGTGTTCAACCTGCTCGCCGACCGCAGCCTGCGCCAGGCGATCGCCATGCAGGGCTTCGTGCGCGCGGTGCGCCGGCTGCGCGAACCCTTCTACCTGGTGTGCGGCTATGGCGAGACCGGGCGCCTGATCTGCCAGGCGCTCGACCGCATGGGCGTGCGCGCCGTTGTGATCGAGGTGGACGAGAACAAGATCGGCGAACTCGACCTCCACGCCTATGCTGCCGACGTGCCCGCGCTGTGCGCCGACGCCAGCAACCCCGAGACGCTCAAGTTCGCCGGGCTCACGCACCCGAGCTGCATCGGCGTGATCGCGCTCACCAACGACGACGCCACCAACCTCTCGATCGCGATCAGCGCGCGCCTGCTCGCTCCGCGCCTGCCCGCGCTGTGCCGCGCCGAGCATGTCGCCACCGCGGACAACATGGCCTCGTTCGGCACCCGCCACATCATCAACCCCTTCGAGCGCTTCAGCGAGACGCTCGCGCTGTCGCTGCACGCCCCCAAGGCCTCGCAACTGCTCGGCTGGCTGACCGGCGTACCGGGCAGCGAGGTCGAACAGCGCCGCGACCCGCCGCGCGGACAGTGGATCGTGTGCGGCCATGGCCGCTTCGGGCGGCAGATGGTGAGCGCGATGGATTCAGAGGCCGTGCCGGTGACCATCATCGACCTCGACCCCAAACCCGACGGCGTCCACCGCTGGGTGCAGGGTGACGGAACCGGCGCCGAGTCGCTGCGCAGGGCGGGCGTCGAGACCGCGACCGGCATCGTCTGCGGCACCAGCTCCGACACCGACAACCTCTCGATCGCGGTCACGGCGCGCGACCTGAATCGCGAGCTGTTCGTGATCCTGCGCCAGAACCACGAGTCCAACCGCGCGCTGTTCGACGCCTTCGACGCCGACATCACGGTGGTGCCCAGCCGGGTCATCGGCCACGAGTGCATCGCCATCCTGAGCACCCCCCTGCTGGTGCCTTTCCTGGACGAAGTGCGGGCGCGCGACGAGGACTGGTGCGGTACGCAGCTCGACCGCCTGACCGACCGCCTGGGCTGGACCGTGCCCGAGATCCGCAGCGAGCGGATCAACCTGAGCCGCGCGCCGGCGCTGTATCGACGCCTGATGAAGGGACAGACGGTCACCCTCGACATGCTGCTGCGCTCGCCCTCCGACCGCGCCCGCCGCCTCGACTGCGAGGTGCTGTTCCTCGATCGCGACGACGACGACCACGTGCTGATGCCCGCGCCGGACGCGACAATCCGCGCCGGAGACGAGCTGCTGCTCGCAGGCAGCCGCGCGGCGCTCAACGACATCGGCCTGATCATCGCCAACGAGCACACGCTGGCCTACATCCTCACCGGCGAAGACCTGCCGGGCGGCTGGGTCTGGGAGAAGCTCGCGCGCCGCAACCGGCCACGCACGAATCCCCAGCTGCCCTGAGTCCGCTGCCCTCGGCCCGGGGCGCCGCGGGGTTCAGCTCAGGGCGCCACCAGCACGATCTCCTCGGCACCGAAACGCACGCGCTGTCCGGGGCGCAGCTTGGCCCGCTTGCGGCTCTCGAGCGCGCCGTCGACGCGCACGCGCCCCTCCTCCACCGCGGCATGCGCCGCCCCCCCGGAATCGACCATCCCGGTTGCCTTGAGCAACTGATCGAGCTGGATGTAGTCCCCGCGCACCGCGAATTCGATGGCCATCGCCTTCTCCCGCGCACCGGAGCTTCGACGCCGGCGCGCTCATGTCAAAATGGCGGCATTCTCGCCCGCCCGTTCCCGCATGACCAGCGCACCCGTACGCCCCGCCCGACCGCCCGTGACAGATCCGCTCGCCTCACTCCTCGAACGTGCCGACGCGGTCAGCGCGCGGGCGCGCGAGCGCGGCGCCCTGCAGCCGATTCGCACCGAACAGACCTGGCTGGAGGATGCGGGCCTGCGCTTCTCGGTGCGCTGGGTGTCCTCGCTCGCGCTCAAGGACCGTGCCCGCGTCGACACCGTGATCCGCCGCCGCCCCGACTTCAATCCCTTCCTGCCTCCGGAGCCGAGCCTCACCGTGGGGGAGCTCGGCCCCCGACATCTCGTGGTGCTGAACAAGTTCCCGGTGATCGAACGCCACCTTCTGATCGTTACCCGGCACTTCGAGGACCAGTGTGCGCCGCTGAGACGCTCCGACTTCGAGGCGCTCGGTGCGCTCATCGCCCGCCACGGAGGACTCGGCTTCTACAACGGCGGACGGATCGCGGGTGCGAGCCAGTCGCACAAGCATCTGCAGTGGGTACCCGAAAGCGCCGCCAGCCTCGACGACTTCCTGCCCGAAACGCCGGCGGCCGATGCCCACGGGTTATTCACGAATGCGCTGCTGCCCTGGGCGCACGCCTTCGTACGTCTGGATGACGGCGGCGGGGCGCTCGCGACGCTGCCGGGCGCGGCGGCCGGCGCACGCCTGGAGGCCGCTTTCCACCAGGCCTGCCGCGCACTCGAGCTGCCTGTCGACGCGGACCCGATGCCGCCCTACAACCTCCTCGTCAGCCGCAGGGCGCTGCTGCTGGTGCCACGCCGAGAGGAGAAGTGGCAGGACGTGTCGGTGAATTCGCTCGCCTACGCCGGCTCGCTTTTCGTGCGGGATCCCGAGCAGATCGACCGCCTGCGCGCCTGCGGCCCGCTCGCGGTGCTCGCCGCGGTGGGGCGGCCGACACACTGAGTCACGGGGCCCGGCGCTGCGCGGGGTTTTCGGTCGGTCAGGCCGCGCGCGGCAAGGGCGCCTGCGGCAGCGGCGGCAGGCCGATGGTGGCGCGCAGCTCGTCGCACTTCGGGTTGGGCGTGCCGTCCTCGAAATACACCGGAAATTCGCGGCAGGGCGTTGGCCGGTTCTCGTAGATCGTGCACGCCACCTGCTTGCCGACTTCGCCGGAGAGCGCCGAACAGCGCCGCGGCACCTCGTTGCTGCCCTTCATGCAACGCATCGTGTGGTTGAGCTTCTCGGTCATGTGCGCGGGAACGAACCCCCCGGGGGCGTCGTCCGCCTCGGCCCAGTAGAAGGAGATGCGAAAGTGTGTGCAGCAGATGCCGCAATCGAGGCAGGGATTGAAGCTTTCCATGAGGGAGAAGCGCGCGCGATGGGTGAATGGGCGCGCGGATTCTATCCGTTCCCGCGCGCCGTTCAATACCCCGCAATCCCTTTTTTAATCAATAGCCTGCAAACTTTTTTGGCCAAACATTCAGGCGCTGCGCCAGCGCATTCGTGACGCCCTCTGCGCGCTCGCCGGCCACTCTGCGGCAGTGGCGACTCCCGGCCTCAGTCCTCGCTGGACGTACCCTCGGCGCCGCAGCACTTCTTGTACTTCTTGCCGCTGCCGCAGGGGCACGGGTCGTTGCGCCCCGGGGTGGCGGCGCCCGGCTTGCGCGGGGCCTCGGTGGACAGCGGCTCGGCCGCGGCCAGCCCCATGTCGCGCCAATGCGCGAACACGTCGTTGACCGTCTCCCCGACCGCAGCCAGCCAGCCGAGCCGGGTCTCGTCGTCGGCCTTGGCGGCGTCGTCCTCGCCCCAGGGCATGAGCACCTCGTCCAGCGACTCGCGCACGGCCTCGACCGCTTCCTCGTCGAGCCCCTCCTCCCAGCCCTCGGGCCACAGGTCCAGGCCCTGCGCGAAGCCGTCGATCCAGGCCTCGCCGAGCTTGAGCCCGTCGCCATCGCCGACGGCGAAGCAGAACGGCTCCCAGCATGCCTCGTCCTCGTCATCCAGACCGAGCGTGGCGAGCAGCTCGTTGTGGTAGGCCTTCACCAGGCGGATGGCGCGCTGCAGCCCGCTGCCGGAACCGAAGCCGGCGTCCTCGCCGTGGGCCGACCAGACTCCCGGCAGCCAGCGCTCGGGCGGGATGGGCCGCGGCGAGATCAGCACGCCGGCGAGATAGCCGTCGAGCATCTCCAGGTCCATGCAATCCTCGGGCACCACGTCGGAGGTGAGGATCTCCTCGAGGGCCTCGAAGTCCTCGTCGCTCATCAACTGGGGCGGGGCAGGCCGGCGGTCGGCGGCGGTATCGGTGCTTTGGTTCATGGCAATCTCCTGTGATCGGCGGCAAGGGTGGCCCAAGCGACCGCGGCGGGCAAGTCAATTGTGCGGGCGCAAGCGCCCGCATGGGTGCTCAGCGCCGCGCGGCGGTCGGCGCGCCGGCGCCGAGGTCCATCTCGAGGCGGTACAGCGTCTGTCCGGAATCGCGGTACTTGCGCTCGAAGGGCGTCAACGGCACGTCGGCGACGAAGGGCACGCCGCTCGCCGGCCGCCCGGTGAGCTCGGCGAGCGCAAGCGCGAACTCGTCGATATAGACACCCCAGTTGCTGCGACATTCCAGCACCCCGCCGAGGCGCGCGATCCAGGGGAACACCGGATGCGCATGCCAGCGCCGGCCGAGATGGCCGATCTTCGGCCACGGATTCGGGTACAGGATGTAGTGGCGCGCGAGGCGCAGCCCGCGTTCGTCGAGCAGGCGCCAGAAGTCGACCAGGTCCGCGCGCACGAACACCATGTTGCGCGGCAACAGGGCCTCGGGATAGGGCTTGCGGCGGTTCAGGCGATCCTCGGACTGATCGACACCGATCACCCAGTGATCGGGATGCTGGCGGGCGATCTGGATCGTGCTGTGGCCAACGCCGCAGCCGGCGTCGAGGATCAGCGGCGCCTTGCCGTCCCAGCCCGCCAGGCTGGCCGCAAGCGCTGCCCGGTTGTACTCGGCGAAGGGCTTGCGAAAGGGCTCGGAGAGATGCTTGCGCACGCGTTCAAGCAGGCCTTCATGGACACCCTGCTGCGCGCTCTGCGGGATACGGGAATTGGCGTAACTCATCGGTTTCTCGGCAATGCGGGTGCGATGACGATTACGCCGCGCAGCCCACGGCAGGTTCCGCGCACGGCAGCGCTGCAGCGGCAAGGGCGTGACCCGGCGCTGCATCCACAGGCTGCCGGCACAGCGGCACACCGTGGCGCGCGAGGACCCCGTCGACCTCGGCCAGCGCGCGCAGGGGACGGATTTCGGCAAACAGCGCGCGTGCGCCGGCGTAATGACGGGCGAGCAGGTGCAGCCACTGCTTGATGCGGCCGGGAGCATGGCGGGCCTCGACCTTGGCCCGCACGCGGTCGCGAAATTCGCCGAGCAGCGGCAGCAGCACCTGCCACTCGTGCGCGCGCTCCGCGCCATCGGGCGCATCGAGCCGCCCGGCGCGGATCCGGCAGGCGAGGAACGGGTCGGCGACAGCGCCACGGCCCAGCATGACGTCGTCGACACCGGACACGGAACGACAGCGCAGCCAGTCGGCGGCGGTCCACACCTCCCCGTTGGCCACCACCGGAACATCGACCGCTTCGTCCACCCGTGCCACCCATTCCCAGTGCGCGGGCGGACGGTAGCCGTCCTGCTTGGTACGCGCATGCACCACGAGCAAGCGGGCACCGCCGTCGGCCAGGGCCTGCGCACATTCGGCGGCGCGACCCGGATCGCGTACGCCGAGGCGCATCTTCGCGCTCAGGGGCACTGCGCGGGGCAGCGCGGCGGAGACCGCCTGGGCGATGCGAAACAGCAGCTCGGGCTCGTCCAGCAGCACCGCGCCGCCACGGTGGCGATTGACGGTGGGCGCCGGGCAGCCGAAGTTGAGATCGATGCCCGCCGGCCGCAGACGTGCGAGGCGCACCGCGTTGGCCGCCATGCACTGCGGGTCGGAGCCGAGAAGCTGGACGCGCACCTCGGTTCCGCCCGGAGTCCGGCTGGCATGGTCGAGTTCGGGTGCGATGCGACGGAAGAAACGGTCGGGCAGCAGCGTGCCGGAGACGCGCGCGAACTCGCTCACCGCATAGTCGTAGCCGCCCGTGCGCGTGATCGTCGCGCGCAGAACGTCGTCGAGCAGACCTTCCATCGGAGCAAGCAGCAGGCGCACCCCATCCTCCCCGCCGTGGGCGGCACGATATCGAACAGGGGCGCGATTGTACCGGACGCATGACCGCCATGCCGCGGGCGCGCTCGGTTTTCCTTGCAAGCGAAGGCCTACTCCAGGATAATCGTGGGCTTTACTACACAGGGCGGTCACATCCGCCGCCCGCCAGATTCCAGGAAGCCATCATGAAAGCGGACATCCATCCGAAGTACAACGAAGTGAACGTGACCTGCTCCTGCGGCAACACTTTCACCACCCGCTCCACGCTGGGCAAGCCCCAGTACCACGTCGAAGTGTGCTCCGCCTGCCACCCCTTCTACACCGGCAAGCAGAAGATCGTCGACACCGCCGGTCGTGTCGAGCGCTTCCGCCAGAAGTACGGCAACGTCCAGCGCGCCAGCTGATCGGACACCGGCCTGCGGGCCGGGTCCTGAAGTCCGCACGGGCGAGCCACGATCGTCCGCCAGAAAGGCAGCCTCGGCTGCCTTTTTTGTTGCCCGCCGCCGCCCTGCCCTGCATCGGACTTGGCCTGCGGTGGCGCTCAGCCGCAAAATGCCCCCCATGATCCGCGAGCCCGCCACGCCCACCCTGTTCCAGCGCCGCATCTACGGCACGTTCGGCCTCACCCTGCTGGTCGGGCTGTACCTGCTCGTCGGACTGACCGGCCACGACCCCTGGCGGGGCGATGACGCACGCTACTTCGGCCCTGTGCTGTCGATGCTGCGCGGCGAGTCCTGGCTGTTCCCGATGCTCGCCGGCGAGCCGCTGACCGACTACCCGCCGCTGTATTTCTGGACTGCCGCTGGTTTCGCCTGGCTGGGCGATGCCTTGCTGCCGCTGCACGGTGGTGCGCGCCTGGCGAGCGCCTTCTTCGTTGCGCTTGCGGTGTTCTTCATCGCGCGCGCGGCCGAGGCCCTTCATGGGCGGCCGACGCGCACGCCCGGCGCGCTGCTCACCCTGGGTGCGCTCGGTCTCGTCCTCCACGCCCACGAGACCCAGCCGCTGCTCGCCGTGTTCGCGATGCAGGCGCTCACCCTCGCGGGCCTGGCCGAGGTGCCGCAGCGGCCGCTCTGCGGCAGCATCAAGGCCGGCGTGGGCAGCGCGCTCGCCTTTCTTGCCGGCGGCTTCGGCGGCTTCCTGCTCACCGCGCCCTTGCTGCCGCTGGTGATGCTGCTCAGCCGCGATTGCCGCACACCGCGGGCCAGCGGCGCGCTGCTGCTCGGTCTTTGCGTGGCATTCACCCTCGCCGCCGCCTGGCCGCTGGCGCTTCAGTTGCAGCAGCCCGAACTTCTGAAGCTGTGGCTGCGCGCCGAGTGGCTGCGCCTCGGCGGCCCCGGTCTCGGCATGCACGACCTTCCCACCCTGGTCGAACTGGCCGGCTGGTTCCTTTGGCCACTGTGGCCGCTCACCCTGTGGGCGCTATGGCGCGGACGGCGCACGCTCGGCACGCTGCCGGTCCTGCTGCCGCTGGTCAGCTCACTGCTCGTGCTGCTTCGGGTGGCCGTGAGCGGGGATGTCTCGCAGGCGCAGTTCATCCTGCTCATCCCGGCGACGGCGCTGCTCGCCGCTGCGGGGGTGCCCACGCTGCGGCGGGGCGCGGCGAGCGCCTTCGACTGGTTCGCCCTGATGAGCCTGGCGGTCTTCGGGGTCCTGGTGTGGCTGGCATGGACGGCGCAGTCGGTAGGCTGGCCGCCCGGCCTCGCCCGCCACGCGGCGCGCAACGCGCCCGACTTCGTCCTCCCCGGCGAGCCTTTCCAGCTTGCCATTGGGGTGGCGATCAGCGCCCTGTGGATCCTGCTCGTCGCCCGCCTGCCGCGCTCGCCCTCGCGGGCGCCGGCCAACTGGGCCATCGGCCTGGTCATGCTGTGGTGCCTTGCCGTGGTGTTGCTGATGCCATGGTTCGACCACGGCCGCAGCTATCGCAGCGTGGTGGCGTCGCTGGACATCGCGGTGCAGGGCGAGCGCACCCTGCGACCGACGGCGTGCATCGCGACCACCGGCATCCCCGATGCCATGCGCAGCTCGATGGATTACTTCGCCGGCCTGCGCGTGGAACGCGTCAGTGCCGACGCCACACCTTGCCCGCTGCTGCTCGTGCATGCCGACCGTCGGCGCTCGCAAGCGGCGCTCGCGCCGGAATGGGAGACGGTGTGGGAATACCGGCGCGGCGCCGGCCGGCACCAGGAAAGCTTCAGCCTGCTGCGCCGCGCCCAGCCCTGAGGCCGAGCGCCTTACTCCAGGCGCAGGAAATGGTCGCGGTAATGACGAAGCTCGGCGATCGATTCGTGGATGTCGGCGAGCGCAGTGTGGCTGCCGGCCTTCTTGACGCCTTCGTAGATCTCCGGACGCCAGCGCCGCGCGAGTTCCTTGACGGTGGAGACGTCGAGGTTTCGGTAGTGGAACCAGTTCTCCAGCGTCGGCATCCAGCGCGCAAGGAAGCGGCGGTCCTGGCACACGGAGTTGCCGCACATCGGCGAACTGCGCGCCGGCACCCACTCCTGCAGGAAGGCGAGCGCCTGCGCTTCGGCCTGGGCCTCGGACACGTTCGAGGCCCGCACGCGGTCGATGAGGCCAGACTTGCCATGCGTGTTGCGGTTCCACTCGTCCATCGCGTCGAGCACGCCATCGGGCTGATGCACGGTGATCACCGGCGCTTCGGCGATGGTCTCCAGCGCCTCATTGGTCAGCACGATGGCGATCTCGATGATGCGATCGCGGTCGGGTTCGAGGCCGGTCATCTCCATGTCCAGCCATATCAGCGTCTTCGGGTCCTGTGCCATAATCGTCCGGCCTTTTTTCGGGCACCTTGGTGCGAAACAATCAAGGGCGCGATTGTGTCACAGTTCCTGCCCGTCGCCGGTATGGCGGCGCGCCTGCGGCGGACTCCGCCGGCCACAGGCGCCCCAGTCGGACGGCAGACGACCGTGTGAAGAGCCTGCCTCGGGACTCGCCGGCCTTTCCCATCCTCGCCACCGGAACCGCGATGAACACCTTTGCCCTCCTGTTCGTAGGCCTGCTGCTCGCGGGCATGGCCGCCAAGCTCGCCCTGATGCGACGCCAGGTGCGCCATGTCCAGGCCCACCGCGACATCGTCCCCGCTGCCTTCGCCGCGTCCATCCCGCTCGCCTCGCACCAGCGCGCTGCCGACTACACCACCGCGCGCGCCGGGCTGTCCGCACGCCAGACCGTGGCCAGCGCGCTCTTCCTGGTGGTGATGACGCTCGGCGGCGGCCTGCAGGCGGTGCACGACGCCTGGGCTGCGCTGCTCGCACCGGGCAGTCTGGGGCATGGGGTTGCGCTGCTCGCGAGCCTGGCCGTGCTTGGCTGGCTGCTCGAGCTACCCTTCGTGCTGTCGCGCACCTTCGTCATCGAGAGGCGCTTCGGCTTCAACCGCATGACGCCGCGCCTCTTCATCGCCGACACGCTGCGCGAAGCTGCGCTCGCGGCAGTGATCGGCCTGCCGCTCCTGGGCGTCGTGCTGTGGCTCACCAATTCGATGGGCGAACGCTGGTGGCTGTGGGTGTGGGCCTTCTGGCTCGGCTTCAACGTGCTGGTGATGCTGGTATGGCCGACCTTCATCGCGCCGCTGTTCAACACGTTCACCCCGCTCGCCGACGCCGCGCTGAAGGCCCGCGTCGAGGCCCTGCTGGCACGCTGCGGCTTCCAGTCGAAGGGGCTGTTCGTGATGGACGGCTCGCGCCGCTCGGCGCACGGCAACGCCTACTTCACCGGCTTCGGCGCCTCCAAGCGCATCGTCTTCTTCGACACCCTGCTCGACAAGCTCAACGCCGACGAGGTGGAGGCGGTGCTCGCGCACGAGCTCGGACACTTCCGTCACCGCCACATCTTCAAGCGCCTGGCCGTTCTCGCCCCGGCGAGCCTGGGCATGCTCGCCCTGCTCGGCTGGCTCATGCAGCAAGCCTGGTTCTTCAACGGCCTGGGCATGCAGGCGACCGACACCGCGAGCGCACTTGCGCTGTTCTTCCTGACCCTGCCCGTATTCACCTTTCCGCTGGCACCACTCTTCAGCTACTGGTCTCGCGTGCACGAGTACGAGGCCGACGCCTACGCTGCGCGCCAGACTCGCGCCAAGGACCTCGTCGCTGCGCTCGTCAAGCTCTACCGCGACAATGCCTCCACGCTCACGCCTGACCCGCTGTACTCGCGCTTCTTCGACTCGCATCCGCCCGCTGCCTTGCGCGTCGCGCGGCTGCAGACCCTGCAGCACTGACCCCGACCGGAACAGAGGAGACTGCCATGAACCTCAACATGCTGGCCGCCGCCCCCTTCGCGCTGGTGCTCGCGCTGCCCGCGAGCGCCCTGGCCGATCCCTTCCCGGGCGCAGATCACGCGGCCGGCAAGGACATGCACACGCGCCTGTGCGTCGAATGCCACGAACGCAACTTCAGCGGCGAGGACGGATCGGCGATCTATCTGCGACCGGACCGCCGCGTGACCACGCCGAGCGCCCTTTCGCAACAACTGACCGCCTGCACCACGATGCTCAATCTCGACCTCTTCCCCGAGGATGAGCATCACCTCGCGGGCTACCTGAACAAGCTCTACTACAGGTTCGAGTGAGAAAACGCACCCCCCAGGCCGCCTCGACCGAGGCGCGGACACCGGGCACCATCGTCGCCGCCTTCGGCCGCCACTACGAGGTCGATACCGCCGCAGGACGCCTGCAGTGCTATCCGCGCGGAAAGAAAAGCAGCTACGCCTGCGGCGACGAAGTCGAGATCCTGCGCGGCGGTGACGGCCAGGGCGTGATCGAGTCCCTGCACCCGCGGCGCAATCTGCTCTGGCGCTCGGACGCCTTCCGCGAGAAGCTCATCGCCGCCAACCTGAGCCACATCGTGATCGTGGTCGCCACCGAGCCGGGCTTCTCCGACCTGCTCGTGTCGCGCTGCATCGCTGCCGCCGAGAGCCAGGGCATCACCCCGCTGATCGTGCTCAACAAGGCCGATCTCGCCGCTCGGCTGCCGGCCGCCCGCGTCCAGCTCGCCCCGTTCCGCGCGCTGGGTTACGAGGTGATCGAGGTCTCCGCGCTGGAAGGCGCAGAGGGCCTGCGGGCACGCCTGGGCGGACTGCACGCGATCTTCGTCGGCCAGTCTGGCATGGGCAAGTCGACGCTCACCAACGCACTCGTCCCCGAGGCCAACGCCGCCACGCGCGAGATCTCCGACGCACTCGATTCGGGCAAGCACACAACCACCTTCGCCCGCCTCTATCCGCTCGGCGACGGCGCGGGCCATCGCCTGCCGGGCTGGCTGATCGACAGCCCCGGACTGCAGGTCTTCGGCCTCGCACACCTGTCGGCAGACGATCTCGCCGAGGCCTTCGTCGATCTCCGCCCCTTCCTCGGCCAGTGCCGCTTCCGCGACTGTCGCCATGACAGCGAGCCCGGCTGCGCCCTGCTTGCGGCGGTGGCATCGGGACGGATCAACGCCCGGCGCTGGGAGCACTTCCGCGCCATTCGAAACGAGATCGCCGAGGCGCGCCGGCTCAATCCGGGCTGGTGAACGGCCGCGCTCAAGCGGCGCGCAGGAAATCCCTCACGACGCCGATCTGCAGGGCGTCCATCAACATCGGCGCATGCCCGACGCCGGCGAACTCCACGGTCTGCGCGCGCGGGCCACGCACCGCCATCGCGGCCAGCGTCGCGGGCTCGAGCAGGTCGGACTCAGCGCCGCGCAGGGCCAGCGTGGGACAGCGCACCCCCTCGTACACCGGCCAGAGGTCGATGTCGTTCAGGATGGGCGCGGCGCGGAAGATCTCCCCCAGCCCCGGGTCGTAGACCATCTCGAAGCCGTCCTGCCCGTCCGTGACGGGGCGCACGGAGAAGCTGGTGAGGTGCTGCCACTGAGCGTCGGTGAGCGGCCCGAAGGGGGCGCTGACCTCGCGGATGTAGCTTTCCGCCGCCGCCAGTGAGGCGAACCGCGGCGCATTGCCGACGTACTGCGCAATGCGCCGAAGCGAGGTGGCGGTGATGACCGGGCCGACGTCGTTCAACACCAGGCGGGTGATCGGGGTGTTCGGCTGGCTCGCGAGGAGCATGCCGATGATGCCGCCCATCGAGGTGCCGACCCAGTGCACGGCGTCGACGTCGAGACGGGCAATCAGCGTGACCATGTCATTGACGTAGGTCGGAAAGCCGTAATCGGCCTTGTCGCCCAGCCAGTCGCTGCGGCCACGGCCGACGACGTCCGGGCACACCACGCGGTAGTCGTCGGCCAGGGCGCGCGCGAGTTCGTCGAAGTCGCGGCCGTTGCGGGTGAGACCATGGACACAGACCACCACGCGCGGGTTGTGCGGATCCCCCCACTCCGTATAAGCCATGCGGTGCAGCCCATGCTGCCCCATGCACTGCACGCTACGTTCGCGCGGTGCATGCCGCGGGGGCGACGCCGGCGCAGCGGCTGGCGCCGCAGTGGGCGGGGCCGGAGTGGGCGATGTCGGAGTGGACGCGACCGGGGGTGCGCGCCTGAACAGACGCTGCAGCGTGGAAAAGAAGGACATGGCGTGAATGATCGGTGGATGGCGGGATCTGGCGCCAAGTCTAGCCCGGAACGCCGTGTCCACGGCAGCTGCCGATCAGCGCCCGTGCCAGTAGCGCGGCCTGCGCTCGCGCGCTGCGGTCACCTCCACCTCGCCGCTTCCAGCAGCGGGGAAATCGATGCCGATCGCACCCTGGACGTCGGTGCGCCAGTTGCGCGCACCGGCGTCGACCCAGCGCGCCCAGACCTGCGGGTGGGGATGTCCGAAGGCATTGCGGTAGCCGGCCGCGTGCACCACGTGAAGCGCGCGCGTCGCATCGACGAAGGCAGCCGAGGAGGAGGAACGGCTGCCGTGATGCGCGCTAACCACGACCGTGCTCGCGAGCGCACCGGCAGGCACGCGGGCGAGCAGCGCACGCTCGGTCTGCACCCCGATGTCACCGGTGAGCAACAAGGCCCCCGCTGCCGCCGAGACACGGAGCACGCACGAGGCCTCGTTGTCATGGCCGCGGCCAGGCCGTCCCGTCGCCCGCCGCCCGCCGCCCGCCGGTGCATCCATGCTCGCGCCAGCCGCATCGGCATCTGCATGGGCATCCACAGGCTCCGCATTCCCGGCCGCGACCTCGACCGCGCGCTGTGGGTGCAACACCTCGAAGCGCACGCCATCCCACTCCCAGGCCTCTCCTGCCGCGCACTGCCGCGGCACTGGACGGTAGGCGCGATCGTCGGGATCCGTTCCGGCAGCCTCGCCGGCCGTCCCGCCCGCGCTCGCGATCCGCCGCTGCGTCGCCGCGGGCTGACCCGCCAGGATGCGGGCGACCGCCACACCAGCCACCACGCTTTGCGCCCCCCCGGCGTGATCGGCGTCGTCATGGGACAACACGAGGCCGTCCAGGCGCGCCACCCCCACCGCTCGCAGGTAGGGCAGGACCACCCTGCTCCCGGCATCGGCCTCGCTCCCGTAGGGCGGACCGGCATCGAACAGCAGGTCGTGACGACGCGTCTGCACATGGACCGCGAGACCCTGCCCCACATCGAGCACCTCGGCGTGGAAACCGCCCTCGGGCGGCCGGGCAGGCTGCCAGGCGAGGAGGCCCGCCAGCACCGCAGGTGCGGCCAGCCGGCCCGGCGTCGCGCGCGGCAGCAGCAGCGCCGCCACGGCGGCGAGCCCCGCGCCGAGCAGCCAGGGCGGCGGCGCGGCCTGCTCCCACAACGCCCCGTCGACGGCCGCCAGCCACGCCAGCACGGTCATCATCAGCTGCGCGGCGACATCGGCCGGCAGCAGCAGCCAAGCGTTCGGCCACGGCAGCGACAGCAACACGAGCGGCGTGACCACGAAGCTGACGATCGGGATCGCCACGAGGTTGGCAAGCGGCGACAGCAGCGGGAATGACTGGAACTGCGCCAGAAGCAACGGAATGAGCGCCACGCTGATCGCAAGCTGGACCCGCAGCGCCCCGCGCCAGCCCGAGCGCGCGCGAACGCGCCCGCCGAGGGTGGCCAGGATGATCGCAACCGCGCCGAAGGACAGCCAGAACCCGGGAGCGAGCACCGCCCATGGATCGATCACCAGCACTACGAGCAGGGCCACCGCAAGCGTGCGCGACGGCGCCACCGCCCGCCCGCTGAACAGCACCGCTGCCGCCACCGCAAGCATCAGCCACGCGCGCAGGACCGGAATCCCCAGCCCGGCGAGGAGGGCATAGACGGTCGCGCCAGCGAGCGCGGCAACCGCCGCCGCCTTCTGCGCAGGCAGCCGCAACGTCAAGGCCGGCAGCCGGCGCCAGAGGAGCGACGCCACCGCACCGCAGAACAGTCCGACCAGGGCCACGTGCAGGCCCGAGATCGACACCAGGTGGCCCACGCCGGTGCGCCGGAACACCTCCCAGGTCGACGCCGAGATGCCGTCCTGGTCCCCCACCGCGAGGGCAACGAGCAATCCGCCCTGGTCCGCGTCGCCGAGCTCGGCGAGCATACGATCGCGCAACAGCGTGCGCAGGCGGTGCACACGCTGCATCACGCTTGCCGGCGGCCCGTCGAGCCGGGTTGCGCCATGGCGCACGTAGCCGGTTGCACGGATGCCGCGCGCGAGCAGCCAGGCCTCGTAGTCGAAGCCGCCGGAATTGACGAAGCCGTGCGGCCGGCGCAGGCGCACCACGAAAGACCAGTACTCGCCCGCCTGTGGCGGCTGCGACGCCCCGTCTGCGGGCGTCCCATGTTCCTGCCGCCACGACAGCAGCAGCCGATGTGGCACGCCTGCGGTGTGGCCATCGGTTTCGAGCACGAAGCGCCAGCCCTGGTCGACCGCCTGCGGCAGGCTCGCGACATGGCCGCGCACGACGAGGTCGACGCCCTCGAGCTCGCCGCGCAGCGCATCGTTCAAGCGCAGTTCGGCACGCCAGGCCGACCACGACACCCCGGCTGCGGCGGCAATGACGACGAGCAACGCTCCCCGCAGCAGGGTGCCGCGCGCCAGGCTGCGCGGCCGGGCGTGACCCGCAGCCAGCCCCAGCAACGCCGCCGCGAGCATGGACAGCATGCCGGACAAGGCCAGCCCATCCACGCCAGCGCGCGTCTGCACGAGGCAGACGCCGGACAGGAAGGCGATCGAGAAAATTCGCATGGCATGCAATGATGCCAATTGCACGGGTGCGCGACCACCCCGCGCGCGGATCCGGGCATCGAAACAATCCGCAACACGCGCGCGGCGAACCTGTCGACGCCCGCCCCGCTCCCACGCAGGCGGCGCACGCGGCGACACCTGCTAGACTGCTGCCCGGCCGACCCAGACCATGCGCAAGAAACTCAAGCGAATCCTTCCTGATCACGAGACCGTCAGCACCAACCGCTGGCTGCGGCCGTTCTCATCCACCCTGCTCCACCCCAGGCTGTGGCACCTCAACCGCCATTCGGCGGCGGGCGCAGTGGCGGTGGGGATGTTCTGCGGCCTCATCCCCGGGCCGCTGCAGATGCTGGGGGCAGCGATCTGCTGCGTGCTCTTCCGGGTGAACCTCCCGCTGGCGCTGATCACCACCCTGTACAGCAACCCGCTGACCATCGTGCCGCTCTACGTGCTCGCCTTCGGGATCGGCAGCCTGATCCTGGGCAACGGCGAGTTCAGCTTCACGCCGCCGCCGGAGCTGTCGGGAATGAACCCGGCGGTGTGGCTGCGGTCGCTCGCCGACTGGGCGGGGTCGCTCGGCGAGCCGCTTTTCCTGGGCCTGATCGTGCTCGCCGCCAGCCTGTCGATGCTGTCCTACCTGGCCGTGCGCTGGGGCTGGCGGCTCTGGCTGTTGCGCCAGTGGCGGCGCAGGCAGGCGCGGTCACGCAGCCAAGGCCGCCCCTGAGCGGCCATCACACGGCGAAACGACTCGCCTGCTGGCGCAAGGTGGCGGCAAGCTGCTCGAGGGTTTCGGCAGTGCCGGCCGTCTCGCGCACCGAGCCGCTGTTGTGCTCCGCCATGTCGGCGATGCGCTCGATGTTGCGGGCGATCTCGTTGCTCGCCAGGCTCTGTTCGCGCAGTGCGGTGGAGATCTCGCGCACCGCAGTGAGCACCTCTTCGGCACCGCTGCTGATCTGCGCCATGGACTCGCCGGCGCGGTTGCTCATCTCGACCCCGTCGCGCACGCGCTGCACCCCTTGCTGCATGGTGTCGACCGCGCGCCCGGTGCCCTGCTGGATCGCCTTCACCATTTCGCCGATCTCGTGAGTCGCGAGCGAGGTGCGCTCGGCGAGCTTGCGCACTTCGTCGGCCACCACGGCGAAGCCGCGACCGCTCTCGCCAGCCCGTGCGGCCTCGATCGCGGCGTTGAGCGCGAGCAGGTTGGTCTGGTCGGCGATGTCACGGATCGAGTCCACGATCGCGTTGATCTGGCGCGATTTCTCGCCGAGCTCGCGGATCGCCTCGCTCGACAGATCGACCGCCTCGGCGATGCGCTCCATCTCGCACACCGACTGCTGCATCACCTGCCGACCGTCGTCGGACAGGCGGCCGGAGTCCTCTGCCAGCTTCTGGGCCACCTGGGCGTGGTGGGCGATGCCGTCGACGCCGCGCGACATCTCCTCGACCGCCGCCGCCACACCGGAGGCAGCGTCGCTCTGGGCCTCCGATCCCTGCAGCACGCGGCGTGCGGACGCCGACAGCTCGGTCGCGGCGCCACCGACATGCTCGGCGCCGAGCTGGATCTCGCGAATCAGCCCGGCCACCTGATCGGCCATGCCGTTGAACTGGCGGGCCACCTCGGCGAGCTCGTCGTGGGCCGAGAAGCTCACCCGCGCGCGGTAGTCGCCGGCGGCGAACTGCTGCGCCCCCGCCGACAGCTCGCGCACCGAGCGCAGGATCGCGAGATACACCGCGATGAAGAGATAGGCGGCCAGCACCATCGCCAGGACCGATACGGTGATCTGGGCGTTGAGCTTGCGCTGCAGGTCCGCGAGACGGGCGTCGAGGAGGCGGCCCGTCTCGGGACGCAGCACCTCGTTGAAGTTTCGTACCGCAGTGTCGATGGCCCGGGTAACGAGCTCGAAGAACGCCGCCGATGGCATCGAGAAGCGCTGGTCCAGGATCTCCTGCCGGGTGGCCGCGCGCACCTGCTCGACCGCAGCCGAGACCTCCTTGCCCACCACGTCCAGACGCGGCGCGAGCGCCGCATTGTTGCGCGCGGTCCGCTCGAGACGCTGGATCAGGGCCGCCTCGGCGCGACCGATCTCGGCCAGCAGCGAGACCACCGCGTGCTCGTCGCTCTGCGACAGCTCGCGGCGCGCGCTGAGATTGGTACCACGCGCGCGCAACTGGCCCAGGCGCTCGCTGAGCTCGGGCAGGGCGTTGAGCAGCGGCGCGATCAGATTCGCACTCGCCGGGTCGGGGTCGAGGGCGAGACCGGAAACGTCGCCCAACTCGCCCAGCCAGGCAAGCAGGGCGGCGATCGCCTCGGTATGGGTACGGAAGTTCGTCCCGCCGTCGAGCTCGAGCCCATCGTCGGCAAGTCGGCCGAGCGTGCTGCGCACGGTCTGCCAGCCGGGCTGCAGGGAAGCCCAGTCGGAGCCCTGGGCGAGAGCGCTGTCCAGCCTGCCCATCGCGGCGACGAGTTCGCGCGCCTTCTGCTCGCGCTTGGGCACCAGGTCGGCGCTGCCGCCCAGCACGCCTGCCGACAGGCCACGGTGCTGCTGCGTGTTGAGGATGACCGCGAAGCCGGCGTCGAAGAGCGCGAGACCGGCGATTTCGCGCTGCGTGTTGCGGATCTCGCCGCGCAGATTGACGAAGATCTGCGTCAGCAGCACCGCCGAGGCGGCAGCGCAGACGAGGATGATGAGACCGAACTTGAGCGGATAGCTGAGTCGGTCGAGCAGGCTGACGGCGGGCTGGAAGAGCAGTTTCATGATCGGTAACCGGCCCGTGGCCGGAGATGTGCCTCTGACTCGAGCTCTATCGGCCCCCTGACGCGAATCTTTACCGGCTTTGCGCGCCCTTGTCCCGCGCGCCCGAAGCGGGTCGTGCGGGCGCCCCTCCGCTCAGGCCAGACGGCCGTCGCACAGCCGCAGGGTGCGTTGCGCACGCGCGGCCAGCGTCTCGTCGTGGGTCACGATGACGAAGCTGGTCGCGAAGCGCTCGTTGAGCGACAGCATCAGATCGAATACGGCGCTCGCGGTGCGGCGATCGAGGTTTCCGGTGGGCTCGTCCGCGAGCACGCACGCCGGCTGCGTCACCAGTGCACGGGCGATCGCCGCGCGCTGGCGCTCGCCGCCGGAGAGTTCGCCGGGCGCGTGATCGAGCCGGTGCGCCAGGCCGACCTCGGCGAGCATCCTTTCCGCCCGCGCATCGGCCTCGGCGCGCGGCACGCGACGGATGTAGAGCGGCATGGCGACGTTCTCGAGCGCCGAGAACTCCGGCAGCAGGTGATGGAACTGGTAGACGAAGCCGAGCGCCTCGTTGCGCAGACGCCCGCGCGCGGTCCCCGAGAGGCCGGAGAAGTCCTGCCCCATCAGGCGCACGCTGCCGGCGCTCGGCACGTCGAGTCCGCCCAGGAGATGCATGAGCGTGCTCTTGCCCGAACCCGAGGCGCCGACGATGGCGATACGCTCGCCGCGCGCGACGCTGAGCGTCACGCCATCGAGCACCCGCACCGCCTCCGGCCCCTCGCGGAAATGCTTGCCGAGGCCCTCGCAGGCCACCACCGGCTGCGCGCCACCCGCACCGGTGACGGGTTGATGGTCATTCATAGCGCAGGGCCTCCGCCGGATTCACCCGCGACGCGCGCCAGCTCGGGTACAGCGCGGCAAGCAGCGTCAGCACGAAGGAGACGGTCACGATCGTGGTGACGTCGGACGACAGCACCTTCGAGGGCAGCTCGTTGATGTAATAGATTTCCTTGTTCCACAGGGTCGCGCCGGTGAGGGTCTCGAGCGCGGGGATGACCACATCGAGGTTGTTGGCGATCGCCAGCCCGCCGATCACCCCCGCGGCCAGCCCGACGAGGCCGATGATCGAGCCCTGCAGCACGAAGATGCCCATGATCGACGCAGGACTGGCGCCGAGCGTGCGCAGGATGGCGATGTCGGCATATTTCTCCTGCACCGCCATGACCAGCGTGGACACGATGTTGAAGGCCGCCACCGCCACGATCAGGAACAGGATCAGGGTCATCATCGTCTTCTCGAGCGCCACCGCGCGGAAGAAGTTGGCGTGGCTGCGCGTCCAGTCGGCCACCACCAGGCCGGGTTCGCTGATCGTCATCGCCAGCTCGCGCGCCACCCGGGGGGCGGCGAACAGGTCGTCGAGCTTGAGCCGCACCCCGCTCACTGCGTCGCCCAGCCGGTAGAGCGCCTGAGCGTCGGCAATGTGCACCAGCGCCAGCCCGGAGTCGTACTCGTACATGCCGGCCTCGAAGATGCCGACGACCTCGAATTGCTTGACCCGCGGCAGCACCGCCGCCGGCGTCACCAATCCCTGGGGCGCGATCAAGGTGAGCTTGTCACCAAGCTGCACCCGCAAGGCATGGGCAAGGTCGCGCCCAAGGACGATGCCGAAACGCCCGGCCTGCAGCGCGCCGAAGTCGCCGGCCTTCATGTAGCTGCCGAAATCGGCCACCTTGTCCTCGGCCTCGGGGATCACCCCGCGCACGATCGTGCCGCGCACACCCTCGTCGAAGGACAGCATCCCCTGCTCCTGCACATAGGGTGCGGCGGCGCGCACCGACGGATGGGTCATGGCCTCCTCGGCCACCTGCTGCCAGCTGAGGAGCCCGCCCTCCGGGCTCTGCACCTGGACATGGGAGGCGACGCCGAGGATGCGGGTGCGCAGCTCCTCCTGGAACCCGTTCATGACCGACAGCACGACGATGAGCGCGGCCACGCCCAGCGCGATGCCGAACATCGACACGAAGGAGATGAACGATATGAAGCGGTTGCGGCCCTGCGCCCGCTTGCGCGAGCGCGTATAGCGCAGACCGACGAGAACTTCGTATGGCATCGACACGGAAGCTTCAGGATCCCTTTGACGGCAAGCCCGGCATTTTGCCCGCCATTGCGCGCGCACGCGACAGCAAAGCGCATGTGAATGTAAGCTGGCGGCCAAGCATGCGTTCTGCAACGGGTCGGGGCGAGGACCGGACCCGTTGGCCGCAGACTGCGATTCGTGAAGGACCGCGCTTACGACCACCGAGCCGCACACGCGATTCATGCCGCCAAAGGACAAGACGACGCCCGGTCACATCCATGCCCTGCTCGACCGCAGCACCGCCGCCTGGCTCATCCTGGTTATCGGGCTGGTGCTGACCGTCGGGCTGTGGCATTACTCGGACGCGCAGTTTTCCGGGCGTGCGAAGGACCGTTTTGCGCATCGCGTCGAAGCCGCGAAGAGCCTGCTGCGCTCGCGCATGCAGGCGCACGCCCAGGTCCTGCGCGGCGGAGCCGCCCTGTTCGCGGCGAGCGACACGGTGAGCCGTGCGGAATGGCGAGCCTACGTGGACGCACTCGCGCTCGAGCACTCGCTGCCCGGCATCCAGGGGACCGGCTTCGCCGTCATGGTGCCCGCCACAAAGCGCGACGAACACCTTGCCGCGGTGCGCGCCGAGGGCTTCCCGGACTACGCGATCCACCCTGCCGGCGAGCGCGATCCTTACACGAGCATCATCTATCTCGAGCCCTTCGCCGACCGCAACCTGCGCGCGTTCGGCTACGACATGTACGCCGAGCCGGTGCGCCGCGAAGCGATGGAGCGCGCGCGGGACACCGGTCTGCCGGCGCTGTCGGGCAGGGTCACGCTGGTGCAGGAGTACGGCTCCGAGATCCAGCCCGGTTTTCTCATCTACCTGCCCATCTATGCCGGCGGCGCCGTGCCCAGCACGGTCGAGGAGCGTCGCGCCGCCCTCGTCGGCTTCGTGTACAGCCCCTTCCGGGCGCAGGACATCATGCACAGCATCTTCGCCGACAGCCTGCGCGAAGCCGACATCGCCCTCTTCGACGGCACCCCATCCGCCGAGGCGCTGCTGTTCGCCTCGGCGGTGGACACGCGCGGTGCGCGATTCGTCGTCGAGCATCCGCTCCAGATCGGCGGCCGCACCTGGGTGGCGCGCTTCACCAGCACCTCCGCGTTCGAGCGCGACAATGCAAGCGCCGAGGCGGGGCTGATCCTGTTCGGCGGCTCCACTCTCAGCCTGATGCTGTTCGCGCTCCTGAACACCAACGCCAGCCACCGCCGGCGGATGCAGGCGGCAGCGAACCGGCTGGCGCAAAGTCGCGACGAGTTCCGCACCCTCGTCGAGAACGTGCCCGGCGTGGTCTTCCGCTGCCAGGTCACCGCGCCCTGGGCGGTAATCCACATCAGCCGGAACATCGAGGCCCTGACCGGTGCGACGCCCGAGGAGTTCACCGCCCGCAGGGTGTCCTTCGGCGATTTCATCGTGGCCGAGGACTTCGCCTCCATCCAGGCGGCGATCGACGAGGCCCTGCGCCAAGGCACGAGCTACGAGGTGGAATACCGCATGAGCAACCGCAACGGGGAGACGCACTGGGTCAGCGAGCGCGGCCACGTCTTCCTGAGCCGCACGGGCCAGCCGCTGTGGCTGGACGGCGTGATCATCGACGTCACCGAGCGCAAGCAGGCGGAGGAGGCGATCCGCAATCTCGCCTTCATCGACACCCTCACCCACCTGCCCAACCGCCGCTTCCTGCTCGACCGTCTGCGCCAGGGTCTGGCCAACAGCCGCCGCCACGGACGCCACGGTGCGCTGCTGTTCATCGACCTGGACCATTTCAAGTCCGTGAACGACACCTACGGTCATGAAGCCGGCGACCGGCTGCTGTGGGAAGTGGCCCAGCGCCTGCGCCAGAGCGTTCGCGAAGGCGACACGGTGGCGCGCCTGGGCGGCGACGAATTCGTGGTGATGCTGGAGGAACTCGGCGATCAGCGCACGGAGGCCCTCGAGAAAGGCAAGGCGATCGCGGAGAAGATCCTCGCGGCGCTCAACGCGCCCTTCGAACTCGACGGCGTCCACCACCAGAACACCCCGAGCATCGGCGTGGCCTGCTTCAGCGGCGAGGACGAGCGTGCCGAGGACCTCCTGCGACGGGCCGACGAGGCGATGTACCGCGCCAAGGCGGCCGGACGCAACCGCCTGGTCGCCATCGACGGCACGGAGGCTTAGGCGCGGCCGCGCGGCGGCCGACCGAGCGCGCCGCCACGGCTCGCCGGCTTCGAGCCGACCGCCGGCCTCGCCCCGACGGCCGGCTTCTTCCCGGCAGGCGGTCTTGTCCCCTTGGGGGGGTGAGCGATAGCGGGCTGATGGCGCGGCACCAGGCAGCTGGGCCCGTTGCCGATCAGATCCGCGCGTCCCATGCGCATCAGGCCTTCGCGCAGGATCGGCCAGTTTTCGGGGTCGTGCCAGCGCAGGAAGGCCTTGTGCAGCTTGCGGATCTTGCCCGCGCGCGCGGTCTCGACCGTCTCCGACTCCGCCGACACCTTCTTCAGCGGATTCTTGCGCGTGTGGTACATCGTGGTCGCCAGCGCCATCGGCGTCGGCAGGAAGGTTTGCACCTGGTCGAGGCGGAAGTCGTGCTTCTTCAGCCACAGCGCCAGGTTGAGCATGTCCTCGTCGGTCGTCCCCGGATGCGCGGCGATGAAGTACGGCACCAGGTGCTGCTTCTTGCCCGCCTGCGCCGAGAACTTCTCGAACATCTGGCGGAATTCCTCGTAGGCGCCGATGCCCGGCTTCATCATCTTGGAGAGCGTGTTCTCCTCGGTGTGCTCGGGTGCGATCTTGAGCAGGCCGCTGACGTGATGCGTGACCAGTTCCTTCACGTACTCCGGCGAGCGCACCGCGAGGTCGTAGCGCAGGCCCGAGCCGATGGTGATGCGCTTGATGCCCGGCACCGCGCGCGCCTTGCGGTAGAGCTCGACCAGCGAGGAGTGGTCGGTGTCGAGGTTCTCGCAGATGCCCGGATACACGCATGAGAGGCGCCGACAGTTCTCCTCGATCGCCTTGCTCTTGCACGCCATGCGGTACATGTTGGCGGTGGGCCCGCCGAGGTCGGTGATGTGGCCCTTGAAATCGGGCGACTTGTCGCGGATCTCCTCGATCTCGTGAATGATCGACTCGTGCGAGCGGCTCTGGATGATGCGGCCCTCGTGCTCGGTGATCGAGCAGAAGGTGCAGCCGCCGAAGCAGCCACGCATGATGTTGATCGAGAACTTGATCATGTCCCAGGCCGGAATGCGCGCCCCGCCGTAGCTCGGATGCGGCGCGCGGGCATACGGACGGTCGTACACGAAATCCATCTCGGGCGTGGTCAGCGGCACCGGCGGCGGGTTGATCCACACGTCGCGCGCGCCCGGCCCCTCGCCGTGGCACTGCACCAGCGCGCGCGCATTGCCCGGGTTGGATTCGAGATGGAATACGCGCGAGGCGTGGGCGTACAGCACCGGGTCGTCCTTGACCTGCTCGTAGGACGGCAGGCGAACGACGGTGCGCGCGCGGTCGGCGCGGCGCGCGGCCACACGCTCGGCGGCGGGCACGATGCGCACCGGCTGGGCACCGTCGGCCGCGGGTTTCGGCGCAGCGGAGGCCGGCTCCATGGCGTAGGGGTCGGGATGGGCGTCGATGCGGCCGGGCTTGTCGAGCGCGAGCGAATCGACTTCGTGCCAGTCGTCGGATGGCCGCCAGCCCGGCTTGACCATGAAGGCGGTGCCGCGCAGGTCGCGGATCGCCTCGATCGGCTCGCCCGCCGCCAGGCGATGCGTCAGCGCCACCAGCGCGCGCTCGGCGTTGCCGAAGAGCAGGATGTCGGCCTTGGCGTCGGGCAATACGGAGCGCCGCACCTTGTCCGACCAGTAGTCGTAGTGCGCGATCCGGCGCAGGCTGGCCTCGATGCTGCCGATAACGATCGGCGTACCCGGATACGCCTCCCGCGCCCGTTGCGCATAGACCGTCACCGCGCGGTCGGGCCGCTTGCCGGCCTCGGCGTTGGGCGTGTAGGCGTCGTCGGAGCGGATCTTGCGGTCCGAGGTATAGCGGTTGACCAGCGAGTCCATGTTGCCGGCGGTGATGCCGAAGTACAGCCGGGGGCGACCGAGCGCGCGGAAGGGTTCGGCGGACTGCCAGTCGGGCTGGCTGAGGATGCCGACCCGGAAGCCGTGCGCCTCGAGCAGGCGCCCGACCAACGCCATGCCGAAGCTCGGGTGGTCGATGTAGGCGTCGCCGGTGACGAGGATGACGTCGCATTCGTCCCACCCGAGCGCGTCCATCTCCTTGCGCGACATCGGTAGGAAGGGGGCGGGGCGACGGCCCCCGACGGCACCGTCGAGGATGCTGGAGGTCGTTGATTCGCCGCCGGAAAGCACGGCAGTGGAGGCAGGGTTCGAGCGCATCATGGGCGCCATTGTATCGGGCGACGAGGGCCGGCGCCCCATCGTTACGCGCCCGCCCGCAGGTGCCGGGAGGCGCCCCCGCCATTTCCGGGCTCAGGTGCGCCAGCGGCTCGCCGAGAACACCAGTCGCTCGCTGTCGCGTCGCCACACCACCCCGTCCTGCTGCACGGCGAGCCACCAGGTCTGCTTGGCCGGATCGGGCCTGGGCGAGGCGAACGCCGCCGGATCGAGGACCGCGACACACCAGGCCGCTTCCGGGTCGCGCACCGACGGGTAAATGATTGCGCCGATCGGTGCCTCGCGCGCGACGCGCGCAAAGGCCTGGGTCGCGCCGTAGTCGGCAGGATGCGTCCACGCGCCGAGGTCGGCGGAGAAAGGCCGCGCGCGCAGATCGACGACCTCGGTAGCGAGCCGGACCCGGAATGCGGTGTGCGCCACCGGCTCGATCCGCTCCAGATCGACCGCGTCCTGAAGAAACTTCCAGCGCCAGTACCCCAACTCGGCGCAGGCCGTGCGCACACCCTGCGCACCGTAGAACACGCCGGGATCCGTCGCGCTCCTGAACCGCGAACCACCCCGCCTCGGGTCATACCGAAACGGCGAGGCGAGCAGGTAATCCAGCCTGGAGACAGCCGAGGGCCGCGGAGGCTTGCTGGTGTCGAGCAGCAGTTCCAGCACGTCCTGTTCGGCCGGGTCATCGACGATCTTCATGGTCGAGGCGACGTGCTGAGCCTCGACGATGCGCCAGGCCGGCGCCGCCCATGCGCGCGCCTCAGACGAGACCGCGAGAGGCGTCCAGGTAGTGGACGACACGGACGAGTCCTTCGGTTTGGCCGATGAGCTCGATCGGACGACCGTTGAGCCCCTTGTTGTCACTGTTGAGCCATGCGCGCGCGGTCCCCTCCTCGCCCACGATGGAGTCGAGCGAGCGGAACAGGCGCACGAACAGCAGCGCGAACTCCCACTCCTTGCGGTGTTGCTCGAGCTGGTAGTCACCGGCATAGAGCCGCGTGATCGTCGCCGGGCTCACGCCCAGCACCCTGGCGAGCAGCGCGCGCGAAACGCCGAGCCGTTCGGCAGCGCGGGCAACCGCCTTCGAGAGCACGGCAGCTGCATTGGCCGTCTGAACGGTCGCAGTGGCCGTGTTGGTGGTCGCAGCGGCAGTCATGGCGCACCTCCTTTCTGCAGCAATTATTGCCTATTTTTCTTTCTTCTGCAAAAGCGAAACGAGATCGGCGCCGGTTGCTGGGATCAATGGGGTCAGACCCCATTGATCCCAGCAACCACGATGGCTTTCGCTCAGCGATCAGGGAATTCCCGCCCTTGTCCAAGGCATCGTTACGGCCTGTAATCGGCGAGTCGTCGCACCGGGGTCGCTTCGCGCGCGTGTCGGCGCACCTACCGAGCAAGGCACTTCATCAAGGAGGCACCATGCTGCGCAAACCGTCTCTGATCCTCTTACTCTCCTTGCTGCTAGCCCAGCCCGTCCAGGCGGCATACAGCGCTCTCTACGTCTTCGGCGACAGCCTGTCGGACAACGGCAACGCCTACGCCCTGAGCGGCGGTGCTTGGCCGCCCTCGCCGCCTTACGCCGGCCAGTTCTCCGACGGCCCGACCGCGGCCGAGTACCTCGCCGGCCAGCTCGGGGTCGGTCTTGCGCCCTCGATCGCAGGCGGCACCAACTACGCGGTGGGCGGCGCCATGACCGGTCCGCTCAACTACAACTACGAAGTCGCGTCCCCCTTCGCGCTGCCCCCTGCACTGCAATACACCGGCGTGCTCTCACAGGCGACGGCGTTCGCGACGAGCGCGCCAGGCTTCGACCCCGCGCGCTCCCTCTTCATGTTGTGGGCAGCACCGAACGATTTCTTCTACGCATTGAGCACAGGCGGCGACCTCGCCAGCGCGGCCGCAACCGCGGTAAGCAACCTCATCAGCACCGTCGGCCTGCTGGCGGGCATCGGCGCCACCGACTTCCTCATCCCCAACATGCCCAACCTGGCGCAGACGCCCTTCGGGCTCGGGCTGGACGACATCAGCCGCGCCGGACTGGACAGCCTCTCGCGGGGCTTCAACGCTGGGCTGGCGCAGGCGATCGACCTCGCACGGACCGGCCTGATCCCGGGTATCCCGGCGGGACTCGAGCTGTTCGAGTTCGACACCGCTGGCTTCCTCGACGAGGTCATCCGCGATCCGGCGGGCTACGGCTTCACGAACGTCACGGCGAGCTGCGTCCTCCTCCCGAGCGGATGCGAGGGCTATCTGTTCTTCGATGCCGTACACCCCACGACCGCGGCGCACCAGCTCCTCGCCAGCCGCTTCTACGCCGCGGTTCCGGAGCCCGCCCTGCCCGCATTGTTGTCGATCGGCGCGGTCGCGCTGATGGTGTCGCGTCGTCGCCCAATCCAGCGCTGAAGCTTGCCCGTCGGCGCGAGCACTCGCGGGCACTCACCACAGGCGCGGGTCGGGGCGGTGCGCGATGCGACGGGTCGCCACCCGTCGCGCATCGGCATGGGCCGGATTCAGGAGGTAGTTCCACCCCACCGGCACCACCACCGACGGCACGCGCAGCAGCAAGGTCTCGCCGCCCGCGAGCCAGTCGTCCCCGGCGCGCTGCGAATCGGTGCTGCCCACCGACCAGTCGACGTTGTCCGCATCCCAGCCCTCGGGCGGGCCGAGCGTCGCGGCCGCGGCGAGCACGGCAGCGGGGAGCGTCACCTCGACCGCGACCATGCCGCGTGGCGGACGCAGCGGCGTGTGCACGCGCTTCTCGAGCTGCGCCAGCGCGAGGCTGTCGGAGAGATAGATCACCGGCCGGCCGACGCTGTTCCACCGCCCGCCAACCGCCGCCGCGCCATTGCCCGCACAGGCGAAATCCTCGGCGGCACACAGCAGCGCACCGGTGTCGAGGTCGATCCAGTCCTGCGCCAGCCGCCACAAGGTGGCCGTGCGCGCCGCCATCAGGCTGCTATGCCGGCCATGATGCGGCGCAGGGCGTTCATCACCGCCTGATGGCCCGGGGTGGTGGCGACCAGCTCGATCGGGATCGCGCCCCCCAGCGCCGGGATCGGGGCACCCAGCCATTCGCGGGCGGCGGCCTCGTCGCCGAACACGCGCGTGGCGGCACGCTCGACATCGATCAGGCGGGCGACGCGGTCGGAGTCATCCTGCGACAAGGGCTTGCCCTCGCGCACGCGGCGGTCGTAAGTGGCGGGCGCCACCCCCAGCAATAGCGCGAGGCTGCGCCCGCTGCGGCCGAAACGGTGGGCGAACGCATCCAGAGACCCGGGCTCGAAACCGGCGCGCACCATGTGATCGCGCTCGAGCGCGGACGCGGCGTGAAGATAGTGCTCGATGCT
This sequence comes from Thauera sp. JM12B12, assembly GCF_039614725.1. NCBI lineage: Bacteria > Pseudomonadati > Pseudomonadota > Betaproteobacteria > Rhodocyclales > Zoogloeaceae > Thauera > Thauera sp. JM12B12. Next base: position 2,662,218 of record NZ_CP154859.1, read on the forward strand.
GGCCCCGCCCGGCACGCCGCGCGCGGCGTAGGCGACAGCGGGCCCACGCGTGGAAGGGCTTGGCTTGACGGCTGACATTGTAATCACCTGAGTGTAGTAGCTGAATCAATTGAAGCCCTTGCAACTCGGTCTGTCAAGCGGTCGTGTGTGCCTTGGCGGGGTTGTGCGCGGCGGGCCCCTGCGCTCGGGCGTGCTAGACTCGCGCGCTTCCAACGACGCATTCCCGATGCAGATCCAGCTTCTGATTCCCGGCCTGTTGTGGCCTGTCGCCACCCTGCTCGGGCCGGCCTCCGGGCTCGCGCTCGACGGGCTTGCGGACCTGCTCGGCCGCGGCCGGCGGCAGGTCACGGCCTTCGAGCCCTACGATCGCCAGCTCGCGCGCCTGTTCGGACTCCACGGCGACACGCTGCCGATGGCCCTGCTGCGCCGCCTCGGCGAAGCCGATGCGCCGGCGCCCGAGCCCGGCAGCCAGTGGCTGTGCGCCGACCCGGTGAACCTGTCGTTCGCACGCGAACACCTGCTGCTGCAGGCGTTTCCGGACGACGAGCTGGACGCCGCCGAGAGCGCCGAGCTGGTCGCCGAGCTCAACGGCCTGTTTGCCGACCTCGGCCACTTCGAGGCCTGCACGTCCACACGCTGGTACCTGCGCCTGCACCGGCCGACTGCGGTGACGCTCTACCCGCTCGACGACGTGACCGGACGCCCGGTCAAACACTTCCTCCCCGAGGGCGAGGACGCCAGGTTGTGGCAGCGCACGATGAACGAGGCGCAGATCGTGCTGCACAACCACGCCCGTAGCCGCGCCCGCGAAGCGGCCGGCGAGCGCGCGGTCAACAGCCTCTGGCTGTGGGGTGCGGGCGCGCTCGACACGCCGCCGCAGGCGCCGGCCCGCCTGGTCCAGGCCACCGACCCGATCAGCATCGGCCTCGCGCGCGCCGCCGGCGCTCCGGTGAGTGCGCCGGACCTGCGCAGCGCCCTCGCCCAGGACACCCTGGTCGTCCTCGACGCCCTGCGCAAGCCCGCCCAGCAGCTCGACCTCGACGCCTGGCGCCGCGGCCTCGAGGCGCTCGAGCGCGACTGGTTCGCCCCCCTCGCCGCGGCCGTCCGGCGCGGCGAACTCCACGCCCTGCGCCTGATTGCCCCGAGCGACCGCGGCACGCTGCATCTGGATCTGCGCCGCAGCGCACGCTGGGCGTTCTGGCGCAAGCCCTACGCCTTCGACGCGCTGCTCAAGTCCGTGGCCCCTGCGCCAATGCAGATGCCCGACGCCGCACCGCCCACGAACCCGCACGACACCCGATGACCCGCATCCAGCCCCGCGCCGTCCCGCAGCAAGCCTTCGCCCGCCTCGCCGACGCCGGCCTCCATCCGCTGCTCGCCCGTCTCTACGCCGCGCGCGGCATCCATCGCGCGGACGAGCTCGACACCAGCCTGAAGAACCTGCTGCCGCCCGAGGCGCTCACCGGCACCGCCGAGGCCGCGATCCTGCTCGCCGACGCCATCGAGGCCGGTGCGCGCATGGTCATCGTCGCCGACTACGACTGCGACGGCGCCACCGCCTGCGCGGTGGGCGTGCGCGCGCTGCGGGCCTTCGGCGCCGACGTGCACTACCTCGTACCCGACCGCGTGACCCTGGGCTACGGCCTCACCCCGGCCATGGTGGAGATCGCCGCGCGGCTCGAGCCCGAGGTGCTGATCACGGTCGACAACGGCATCGCCAGCGTCGAGGGCATCGCCGCGGCGCGCGCCCACGGCATGGCCACCGTGATCACCGACCACCACCTGCCCGGCGACGTGCTGCCCGAGGCCGACGTGATCGTGAACCCGAACCAGCCCGGCTGCGACTTCCCGAGCAAGGCCCTGGCCGGCGTGGGCGCGATGTTCTACACCATGCTCGCGCTGCGCGCCGAGCTGCGCGAACGCGGCGCCTTCGCCGGCAGCAAGGAGCCCAACCTCGCCGAGCTGCTCGACCTGGTGGCGCTCGGCACCGTCGCCGACGTGGTCAAGCTCGACCGCAACAACCGCATCCTGGTCGCCCAGGGGCTTGCCCGCATGCGCGCCGGGCGCATGCAGCCGGGCATCCGCGCACTGTTCGGACTCGCCGGGCGCGACCCGGCGCGCGCCAGCACGATGGACCTCGGCTTCATGATCGGCCCGCGCCTGAACGCCGCCGGGCGGCTGTCCGACATGAGCCTGGGCATCGAATGCCTGATCACCGACGACGCCGGGCGCGCGATGAACATCGCCCAGGAGCTCGAAAAGCTCAACCGCGAACGGCGCAGCATCGAGGCCGGCATGCAGGAGGAGGCGCTCGCACGGCTCGCCGGATTCGAGGCCGGCAACCGCGCCACGGTGGCGCTGTTCGAGCCCGACTGGCACCAGGGCGTGATCGGCATCGTCGCCGGCCGCATCAAGGAGCGCCTGCACCGCCCCACCATCGCCTTCGCGCGCGCCAACGACGGCGAGCTGAAAGGCTCCGGCCGCTCGATCCCCGGCCTCCACCTGCGCGACGCGCTCGACCTCGTCACCAAGCGCCAGCCGGATCTGATCGTGCGCTTCGGCGGCCACGCGATGGCGGCCGGGCTGACCATCCGCGAGTCCGAACTCGCGCGCTTCGATGCGGCCTTCGAGGAGGTGGTCAGCGAGCTGCTCGAACCCGCCCAGCTCGAGCGCCGCCTGGAGACCGACGGCAGCCTGGAATCCGGCTATTTCGCGCTCGACGCCGCGCGCATGCTCGACAACGAGATCTGGGGCCAGGGCTTTCCCGCGCCGCTGTTCGACGACGTGTTCCGCGTCGAGCGCCAGCGCCTGCTCAAGGACAAGCATCTCAAGCTCGAGCTCTCGCGCGGCGGCGCACGCTATGAGGCGATCCGCTTCAACCATGCAGAGGGCGCGGCCGGCCAGATCCACGCCGCCTTCCGCCTCGGGGTGAACGAGTACAACGGCGTTGCAAGCGTGCAGCTGATGCTGGAGCACTTCGAGGCCGCCTGACCCCGCTGCGGGCCGGGCACGCGCCGGCCCGGGAGGGCTGGCAAGACGCCTCGGCGCCGTTCATCGCCTCATTGTTGCGTAAGCCGCAACAATGATTTGCGTACAAGCGGTATTTCTTCGCCGTCTGTCCGTCTAGAGTGTGTCCAATGACACAACGCGTGCGAAGCCACGCGAGGACGGACTCACGATGACCACGCACTACACCGCAACGGCCAAGGCGATCCACTGGCTCATGGCCGTGCTCATCTTCGCCATGCTCGGGCTGGGCTTCTACATGGAAGGCCTGCCCCTCTCGCCGACCAAGCTGCAGCTCTATTCCTGGCACAAATGGGCGGGGGTGACGGTGTTCGCGCTCGTCGTCATACGTCTCGCCTGGCGGATCACCCACCGCCCGCCGGCGCTGCCCGCGCACATGAGCGCGCTGGAACGGATGGCCGCCCACGCGGGTCACCACCTGCTCTACGTGCTGATGTTCGCGATCCCGCTTTCCGGCTGGCTGATGAGTTCGGCGAAGGGCATCCAGACCGTCTGGTTCGGCGTGCTGCCCTTGCCCGACCTGCTCGCCAAGGACAAGGCGCTCGGCGATCTGCTGCAGACGGTGCACATGAGTCTGAACCTGCTGCTCGTCGCCATCCTGCTGGCCCACATCGGCGCCGCCTTCAAGCACCACCTCATCGACCGCGACGACGTGCTGACCCGCATGCTGCCGCGCCGCCCGCAATCGACCATCAAGGATTGACCGTCATGAAACGCACCCTGCCCGCCACCCTCGCTGCCACGTTTTCCAGGACCCTCACCGGCGTGCTCGCCACGCTCGCCCTCGTCACTGCCAGCCATGCCGCGACCTACGAGCAGGTCATTCCCGAGCGCAGCCGGATCGGCTTCGGCTTCCAGCAGATGGGCGTGGCGATGGAGGGCAGCTTCCGTCGCTTCGCGAGCCAGCTCAAGTTCGACCCCGCGGCGCCCGCAGACGCGCACGCCACGATCGAGGTCGAGCTCGCCAGCGTCGACACCGGCAGCGTCGAGGGCGACGAGGAAGTCGCGCGCAAGACCTGGTTCAACACCAGCGATTTCCCGGTCGCGCGCTTCGAGTCGAGCGCGGTCAAGGCCCTCGGCGACGAGCGCTACGAGGTCGCTGGAAAACTGACGATCAAGGGCACGACACGGGACGTCGTCGTCCCGGCGCGCTTCACCACCGAGGGCGACGTCGGCGTATTCGAAGGCGAACTGGGCATCAGGCGTGGCGACTTCTCGATCGGCGAAGGCGCCTGGCGTGCCTTCGACGTCGTCGCCAACGAGGTCGTGATCAGGTTCCGCATCGCGGCCGCGCCGCGCTGAGGCACTCCCCGCTCCGCGCGCAATCCTCCCTGACTCCCCGCAAGGCACTGCATAACCCAACCCCAACCCCAACTCACTCCCAATCGAAAGAGGATCCTCAGCATGAATCGTCTCCACGCCCTCGCCGCCAGCCTCCTGGTCTCCGCCGCCGCAGCCAGCCCTGCCCTGGCCGCACCCGAAACCTACACGGTCGATGGCACCCACACCTTCCCGCGCTTCTCCTACAGCCATTTCGGCCTGTCCACCCAGCTGTCCAAGTTCGACAAGACGACGGGCACCGTCACCCTGGACAAGGCTGCCCGCAGCGGCGCGGCCGACATCACCATCGACATGAGCTCGGTGAACACCGGCTATGCCACCTTCAACGAGCACATTCAGGGCGAGGACTTCCTCGACACCGCCAAGTACCCGACGGCCACGTTCAAGTCGACCCAGGTCCGCTTCGAGGGCGACAAGCCGGTCGAGATCGATGGCAACCTGACCATCAAGGGCGTGACCAAGCCGGTGACGCTGAAGGTGACCAACTTCAAGAACATGCCGCACCCCATGCTGAAGAAGGACGCCATCGGCGCCGACGCCACCACGGTGATCAAGCGCAGCGAGTTCAACGCCGGCAAGTACGCGCCCAACGTGGGCGACGAAGTGACGATCAGCATCGCGCTCGAAGCGATCGCCGCGCAGTGACGCGAGCGCGCGACGCCTCCCCGCCGGGAGGCGTCGCGCCAGCGGCGCGCGGTACGAGCGACCGGAGCCGCCTGCCGCTATAATGCGCGGTTTCCCAGATTCAGCCGGAGCCGCACCCATGGAAGCCGAACGCCAGAACGCCATCGCCGAAAAACTCGCCGACCTCGCCGCCCGCGGTCGCGAACTACGGAGGTATCTTTGACTACGATGTGAAAGCATCGAAGCTCGAAGAAGTCAATCGCGCGCTCGAAGACCCGGCGGTCTGGAACAACGCCGAACGCGCGCAGGAGCTCGGCAAGGAGAAGCGCCAGCTCGAGGACGTGGTGCTGACGCTGCAGCAGATCGACGCGCAGTCGCGCGACCTCAAGGATCTGTTCGAGCTCGCCGAAGCCGAGGACGACGACGACACCTTCGAGGCGGTCGAGGCCGACCTCGGCGACCTGCAGGCCGAAGTCGAGAAGCTCGAGTTCCGCCGCATGTTCAGCAACCCGATGGACCCCAACAACTGCTTCATCGAGATCCAGGCCGGCGCCGGCGGCACCGAGGCCCAGGACTGGGCGGGCATGCTCGAGCGCATGTACCTGCGCTACGGCGAGAAGAAAGGCTTCAGCGTCGAGCTGATGGAAGAGACCGAGGGCGAAGTCGCCGGCATCAAGAACTGCACGATCAAGCTCTCCGGCGAGTACGCCTACGGCTACCTGCGCACCGAGACCGGCATCCACCGCCTGGTGCGCAAGTCGCCGTTCGACTCCAACGCCCGCCGCCACACCAGCTTCACCTCGGTGTTCGTGTATCCGGAGGTCGATGACTCGATCGAGATCGAGATCAACCCCGCCGACCTGCGCATCGACACCTACCGCGCCTCGGGCGCCGGCGGCCAGCACATCAACAAGACCGACTCGGCGGTGCGGATCACGCACGAGCCCACCGGCATCGTCGTGCAGTGCCAGAACGACCGCTCGCAGCACAAGAACAAGGCCGAGGCCATGTCGATGCTGAAGGCGCGCCTGTACGAGGCGGAGCTGCGCAAGCGCCAGTCCGAGCAGCAGAAGCTGGAAGACTCCAAGAGCGACATCGGCTGGGGCCACCAGATCCGCAGCTACGTGCTCGACCAGTCGCGCATCAAGGATCTGCGTACCAGCTACGAGGTCGGCAACACCCAGGCCGTGCTCGACGGGGACCTGGACGACTTCATCGCGGCGAGCCTGAAGCAGGGCGTCTGAGCTCGCCACCGGCCCGCCTCGAGCCATCATTCGCGGGCAAGCCCGCTCCCACGGAAATCGCCGCGGCTTTGTGGGGGTTTGCCCGCGAATGCTCGCGCCAAGTTCTTGGGAGCAAGGTCCTGTGGGATCGGACTTGCCCGCCAACGCCCTCTCCAAGCTCGTGGGCGCGACTATCTGTGGGAGCGGGCTCGCCCGCGAAACTGCGGTTCGGCGACCGCGAGATCCGATGATCGATGACTGACCCCTTCCTCTCCGACTTCCTCGCCGCGGGCGTCGATGCCGATGAGGTGCCCGAGCTCGCGGCGCTCGCCTCGGCGCGCCCGCTGCTCGACGCCTTCATCACGCTGTTCCGCGGCACCGAGGCCGAGGTGCTGATGCGCCTGCTGGTGCTGCGCGAGATCGGCCGCGAGGCCGACTCGCCGCGCTGGTCGCCCGAGGCCCTGCGCGCGCGCTTCACCTATCTCGACCCGGTCAAGCTCGAGACGGTGCTGAAGCGCCTGCGCGACAACGCGCTGCTGGCGATCGGCGAGGACGGCCACTATGCGCTCTCCGACATCGGCCGCAACGCGGTGGCGGCGATCGCGATGCTGCTGCGCTTCGGCGAGGAAGAGGACGCCGAGCTCGGCTTTCTCACCGCCCAGCTCGCCGGCCTGCAGGCGGTGGGCAGCATCACGCCGGAAGCCCTCGGCCACCTGCTGTCCAAGCTCAACGACCTGACCTGGCACTTCGAGGAGGCGATCGCCTCGGGCTCCGAGTTCCGCATCCTCGACGCCCGCCGCCGGCTGTCGGCCAACGGACGCTGGCTCGAGCGCGGCACCGACATCCTCAACACGCTGCTCGCCGATCCCGAGGTCGACTTCGACATCGCCCGCATCGCGCAGCGCATCGGCCTGGCGCAATCGCGCCTGGCACGGGTGGACGCCGCCTTCCAGCGCGCGCTGAACAAGATCGAGTCGCAGCGGGTGACGCTGGGCGCCTCCGGGATCTCGTCCTCGGACGTCTCCGCCTGGCTGCGCAGCCTCGATGCACCAACGCTGGCCGGACTCGCCGTCGATGCCTTCGCCGCCGTGCCCGAACTCGCGCTGCTGGCGGGCGGCCACGAGCTGCTCGATCGCGCCGAAAGCCAGCTCGAGGGCGAAGCCGCGGCCGCCGCGGTGGACGCGAGCCTGCCGCCCCCCGACGCCGCCGGGGCGGACGTCACGCTGCAGGCGGAGGACCTGCGCCTGCTCGAGCACCTCATCCACCGCCTCGAAGCCCTGCCCGCGCCACAGCCGCTGCAGAACGTGGTGGCCGGCGGCGGATTCGCGCCGGCGAGCTACCGCCTGTCGCTGCTCGCCCTGCTGGCCGACGGCGCCGAGGCCGGCCCCGAGGACGGCCCGGTCGGCAGCCTGATGCGCCTGCCGATGGACGTCACGTTCGGCGACACCCTGACACCGGTCGGCGAAGACGAGATCGCCGCGATCACGCTCGGCGAAGTCCGCCCGCGCGCGGCTGCGCGGGCCTGAGCCTGCCACCCGGACCCCTTCATGGAACACGAACTCAAGACCCTCACCGCCCGCCTGCTCGCGCAGCGCTGGCTGCCGCGCAACGACAAGCTGGTGCGACGCGCGCTGGTGGACGAGACCTTCCGCTTCGAACTCGACCGGCGGCTGGCCGATGTCGGCCTGCGTCTGCTCGACAATCCCTACGCCGCCCATGTCGGCGTCGCACTCGAAGCCGAGCTCGCCGAGCCCGTGTTCGGTGCCGGCCGCGAATACGCCGCCAGCAACCTGGGCCTCACCCGCGACGAGATCGCCTTGCTGGTGATCCTCTGGGCGCTGATCGTGCTGCCCAAGCGCGAACGCCAGGTCACCCGCCGCGAGCTCGCCGACGACGGCCAGAGCGACCTCTTCGGCGGCGCCGACAAGCCGGTCGGCCACGGCGAGTCGGTGTCGGGCGCGCTCACCGAGGCCTCCCTGATCGCCGACTTCGGCCCGCGCCTGGGCGGGCGCACGAAAGTCCGCAACTTCATGCTCGGCAAGCTCGCCCGCCTCGGCTTCATCGAGCGCCGCAACGGCCTGATCAGCGAAGGCCCGCTGCTCGACCTCGCGCTCGACTACCGCGTGATGGCCGACCGCATCATCCACGGCACGCTCGGCGAGGTGCTCGCCGCCGCCGGTCACGCGCTGCCCGAGGGCAATGCCTTCGACCTTGCAGACGTGCTCCCCGACGAGGACCCTCCCGCGGAGGACGCGTGACCGCACCGCTCCCACAGCATCGGCTCCCGCAAAGTCGGCTCCCTCAACTTCGGCTCCCGCAGCACCGGCTCCCGCAGCGGCCCTTGCCTCTGAAGGGCCACTCAGCATTTCCGTCACAAGATCCCGCTAATTCATGCCCCTGCCCATCATCGACCCCGCCCGCTACGAGGACCAGCTCGCCGCCAAGCTCGCACGTTACCGCGCCGACTTCGCTGAATTCGAGCTGCCCGAGCCCGCGCTCTTCCGCTCGGCGCCGCTGCACTATCGCCTGCGCGCCGAGTTCCGCCTGTGGCACCAGGACGGCCGCATCGACTATGCGATGTTCGACAGCGCGGACCCGAAGCAGCCGATCCTGCTCGACACCTTCCCCGCCGCCGCCGAACCGATCGCCACCCTGATGCCGCGCCTGCGCGACGCGCTCCAGGCGAGCGAGCCGCTGCGGCGCAAGATCTTCCAGGTCGAGTTCCTCGCCACCCTGAGCGGCGAGTGCCTGGTCAGCCTGGTCTACCACCGCCCGCTCGACGAGGCCTGGGAAGCCGCCGCGCGCGCGCTCGCCGCCGCGCTCGACATCCAGGTCATCGGCCGCAGCCGCAAGCAGAAGATCGTGTTCGAGCGCGACTGGGTGCAGGAGGCGCTCGAGGTCGATGGCCAGCGCCTGCGCTACCAGCAGTTCGAAGGCAGCTTCACCCAGCCCAACGGCGGCGTGAACCAGCACATGCTCAGCTGGGCGCGCGCGCAGGCGAAGGCGGTCGGCGCCGGCCCGCAAGGCGCGGGCGACCTGCTCGAGCTGTACTGCGGCAACGGCAACTTCACCGTGGCGCTGGCGCCGCTGTTCGGCCGCGTGCTCGCCACCGAGATGAGCAAGACCTCGGTGCGCGCCGCCCACACCAACCTCGCCGACAACGGCGTGGGCAACGTCACCATGGTGCGCATGGCGAGCGAGGAGATCAGCGACGCGCTCGCCGGCGGCCGCGAGTACCGCCGCATGGCGGGCGTCGACCTGGCCGGCTATCGCTTCACCACGCTCTTCGTCGACCCGCCGCGCGCCGGCCTCGACGAGGGCACGATCGCGCTGGCGAAGGGCTTCGACAACATCCTCTACATCTCCTGCAACCCCGAGACCCTGCGCGCCAACGTCGCCGCGCTGGCGGAGACGCACCGCATCGCGGCCGCGGCGGCCTTCGACCAGTTCCCCTACACCCACCACCTCGAGTGCGGGCTGCTGCTACAGAAGCGATGACGATGAAAACCTCCCGTGGGAGCGGGCTTGCCCGCGAACTTTGCCTGCTTGGCCGCTGTATTCGCGGGCAAGCCCGCTCCCACGGCTACTCAAGCACCATCGCCTACCTGCACTCACAGAGCCGTTCTCACGCCAGCTTCTGCACCAGCGCCCACAGCAGCAGGACATCGCCATCGGGTGCCACCCGTCAAGACTGATACCCCATGTTCCACATCAAGACCCTCGAGCTCGTCCATTGGGACTTCTGGCGACGCTTCTCGCTGCCGCTGGACGCGCAGATCATCACCATCGTCGGCCCCAACGGCTCGGGCAAGACCACGCTGCTCGACGCCCTGCGCACCCTCTTTGCGCTGCGCTGCTCGGGCAAGCGCGACTTCCGCCGCTACGTGCGCCGCGCCGAGCGCAGCTTCGCGTGGATCCGCGCGGTGGTCGCCAACCAGCCCGGGCACAGCGGCAAGCGGCCGTTCTTTCCCTGCCTCGCCGACGAGGTCACCCTCGCCTGCCGCATCCGCAAGGCCGGCGGCGACTGGATCCGCGACTACACCATCGTCGACGGCAACCTGCCGATCGAGGCGCTCGAACAGACCAGCGACTGGATCGGCCTGCGCGACTACCAGAACCGCCTGGCCTGGGGCGGGCTGACGCCGGCGATCACCAAGGTGCTGGCGCTGGAACAGGGCGACACCGACAAGCTGTGCGAATACTCGCCCAAGGCGCTGCTCGAGCTGGTGTTCGACGTCTTCGGCGACAAGGAGGTGCTGGACAACTACCAGGCTGCGCGCGAGGAGCAGAAGTCGGCCGAGCGTGAGCTCGGCGAGCTCGGCATCGACCTCGACCGCCTGAAGACGCAGGCCGAGGAGAAGAAGGCCGAGGCCAATCGCTTCCTCGAGTGGAAGCAGCTCGCCGACGAGGCCCAGGCACTGGAAGCCGAGATCGTGCCGCGGCTGGAGATCGCCGAACTCGAGCGCGAGATCGCCGGCGAGCGCGAGGCGCTGCAGCGCGTCGGTAGCGAGCGCGCCGAGAAGCTCGTCGAGCAGCGCGAGTCGCGCCAGCGCCTGGACGCGGTGCGCGCCGAGCAGGCGCGCGCACAGGCCGAGCGCAAGCGCCTGAAGGACGCCGATGCCGCCACCGAGCAGCACTACCTCGCCGCCCACGATCGCGTGCGCGACCTCGACAAGCTGCTCGAGGAACGCGACATGCTGCGCGCCCAGCTCGCCAGCGAGCATGGCGCCGATGCGCTCGCACTGGAAAAGGAGCACGAGGAGGCCGACGCGGCGCTGGCCAGCCTGCGCCGCAGGGAACGCGAGCTGCTCGCCGCCTTCGAGGAGAAGACCGAAACGCTGCGCGGCGAGCGCAACCGCGCCGGCCCGCCGGGCGATGGCGAAGTGGCGCGCTTCCGCGTCAAGCTCACTGCAGACGGGATCGCACACAAGAGCCTCGCCGAGGTGGTCGAGGTCACCGACCCCGCCTGGCAGGCCGCGCTCGAGGCCATCCTGCGTCCCTACCGCCACCTGATCCTGCTCGAGCGCGAAGCCGACCGCCACGCCGCATGGGCGCTCGGCGAGCGCGAGCGCTTCCGCCACTTCATCGTGCCCGAGCGCGAGAGCGCCCCGCCGCCGCGACCGATGAGCCTGGCCGAGGTGGTGGAGTTCAGCGCCCCGGTGCCGCGCTGGCTCTCCGATCTGCTCAACCGCATCCGCCGCGTCGACAATGCCGAGGCCGCGCGCGAGCTGCCGCGCGAGCAGGAGTGGATCACCCGCGACGGCTACCACCGCGAGCGCCGCGGTGCCCGCCACCTCGGCCGGCCGCAGGAATTTCACTTCGGCGAGCTCGCCCGCCAGTCGCGCATCGCCGCGCTGCAGGAGGAGATCGTCGGCCTCGACAAGCAGCTCCAGGCCCTGCGCCCCAAGCTGGATGCGGCCGCTGCCCGGCTCACCCTGATCCGCCAGCGCCTGCTCGGCCTGCAGTCGGCGCAGCTGCTCGCCGCCAAGGCCGAGACCTACGCCAGCGCCGAGACCGAGCTGCCCGCCGCGCGCAAGGCGCTCACCGAGGCGATCGCCGAGCGCAGCGAGACGCGCGGCGAGATGGACCGCCTCGCCGAAAAGCTCAACGGCATCCAGATCGAGCTCGACCGCCGCAACCGCGAGCTCAAGGCCATCGAGCTGCGCCTGGCCGACATCGCGCGCGAACACGGCCCGCGCCGCCACGCCCAGGCCGAACGCATCATGAAGCTGCGCCGCCGCCGGCGCGGCATGCCGCCGCACTGGCTGGACACCGGCGAGCTCGCCCTGCTCGCCGACAAGTACGGCGACGCCCGCGGCGCCCGCCTGCAGCTCGAGCGCCTGCGCCGCCATCTCGACGAGGGCGACTGGATCACCGACCCCGCGGTGCTGGTCGTGCGCGACCGGCTCGCCGCCGAGGTCGCGCTGCGCGAGCGCGACTATCTCAACCGTCAGGGCTACTGCACCACCGCGCGCCTGCACACCGACAACGCGCGCGCCGCCTACATCGCCAAGCTGCGCGCCACCGTGCGCCAGTACGCGAAGAACCTGAAGGCGCTCGGCGAGCTCGCCAACGTCAGCGTGGACTGCCCCACCCCGCACCTGGACAACGACGACCTCGCGCTCGCCCAGGCCGGGCTCGAGGTGCGCTTCGACTTCGACCGCAAGGGCGCGGTGGGCTTGAACGACGGCGAGGCCTCCGGCGGCCAGCAGGTCATGAAGTCGCTGATCCTGCTCATCGGCCTGCTGATGGACGAGTCCCGCCCGGGCGGCTTCGTGTTCATCGACGAGCCCTTCGCCCACCTGGACGTCGCCAACATCGACCGCGTCGGCACCTTCCTGCGCGCCACCCGCGCGCAGTACCTGATCACCACCCCGGTCACCCACAACGCCAATGTCTTCGCGCCGGCGCAGCTGACGCTGGTGACACGCAAGAAGCAGCCGGGCAGCGACTGGGCACCGCCGATCGGGGTGCTGCAGCGGGCGGTGGACTAAGACGGCGCTGAGGGCGTCCGCAATGCCGCGCCCTCAGCGCTCCAGCAACGCCTCTGCCGGGGCGCCAACGCGCACGTTGCCCCAATGGCGGCCGTTGACCATGATCGGCATGGCGATGTCGCACAGCACCTCGCCGGTGTCGCGCAGGTAGGTCTGCAGCAGCATCGGCTCGGTGTTGCGCGCGGCGCGCAACTCGGGCGGACGCTCGAACTTGCGGCAGGTGCGGTTGCCGACCAGATCCTTTTCGGGGTGGCCGGTGAGCGGCTTCGAGAATCGGGTGTTGTGCGCCGACAGATAGCTGTCCGCATTCACCGCGACCGCGAACACCGCGCCCCCGGCGCGCTCCAGGCTCTCGTCGAGGATGCGCTGGCAGCGCCGGGTGAATTCATCACCCCAGGCGACCTTGAACTTGGGCGGATTGGTGCCGCCGACCGGCCGGTAATTGCGGTCGAACACGTCGACGCGCCCCTCGGCCATCGCGCACAGCTCGGCCTGGACGCGATCACGGAAGACGCGGGTCTCGTTCACCAGACGGTCGAAGGCGCCCGTGCCGATCTTGAAGCGCGACACCAGCTCCTGCACCGCCTCGGTGGATTTGGTGAGGTCGAGCGTGCGCCGCTCGCAGTCGTCCATCTGCTGCGCGACCGAGGCCGAGAGCTCATGGATCTCGCTGACATTCGCGTGCACGTGGGCGTTGGTCTCGGTCAGCGAGTCCATGCCGACCGCGATCTGGGTGAGCTGGCCGCCGGTGCGCTCGAACTCGCCGACCATGTGCTCGAACTGGCTGGCCGAGCGCGTCACCACATCGCGCGTCTGCTCGACGTCGCCGTTGATGACCTCGTTCTCGGCGCGGGTCTCGCCGACCAGCTCGAGCATGCCGTTGATGTTGCCGACGATCTCCTGCGTGGCCTGGTTGACGCGCTCGGCGAGCTTGCGCACCTCGTCGGCCACGACCGCGAAGCCGCGCCCCGCCTCGCCCGCGCGCGCGGCCTCGATGGCGGCGTTGAGCGCGAGCAGATTGGTCTGGTCGGCGATCTCGCGGATCAGCGCGGCGATCTGCTTGACGCTCTCCGAGCGCTGCGACAGGTCGTCCACCGTGTGATTGAAGCGCTGCAGCTTCTCGCTCACCGCGTTGATCTTGGCCGCAATGTGCTGCACCTCGGCGAGCGATTCGCGCGCGATGTCGAGGTTACGCAGCGTCGAGGCGTCGATCTCGCGCGCATTGGACGAAACCTCGCCAATCGCCGCCGTTGACCGGGTGCTGGCCTCGAACACGGTCTCGGTCATCTCGCCCTGCTGGCGGGCATCCTGGGCCGAGCGCTCCACCCCGAGCTTCACCTGAACCGCCTCGCGCGCGATGCTCACGCTCATCGTACGCACCTTGCCGATGATCTCGCGCATCTTCGCTGCAAAGCGGTTGTAACCCGCCGCGAGCTCGCGTAGTTCGTCATGGGTGGTGAGCGGGAGGTCGCGCGAGAAGTCGCCCTCGCCGCGGGCGATCTCGTCGAAGATCCCGGTGATGACGCGGATCGGTCGCACGATCAGGTGGCGCAGGTAAAGGATGTGCCCGAGCATCATCGCGAGCGCGAGCGCGGACAGTGCGAGCATTGCGTACAGCCCCGCGTCGAAGGCCGCCGCCACCGCAACGAGGGTCTCGGGTGCGACCGTGCCCGCCCTCAACGCGGATTCGATCTCCGCGCGCTGGCTGTAGCCGATGCCCAGATAGCCCAGATTGACCACGAATAGCAGCAGGAAGCTGAAGAGTTTCCTGGTGAGCGAGTTCCAGAAGGTGCGCTCGATGTACTCGTAGAGAGTCCCTGCGGTGCTCATGGGATATTCCAATTTGACGATAAGCTCGATGATTCTATCGGTCCCCACACTGGGGACTTTAGGATTTCGGCGCGGCGGCACCTGTCCGCGCCTGACCCGCGAGTGCACCTGCAGCGCACCGGTCGCCAGTGCGGCGGCAATTGCCCCGCCCTGCCGGCCCTGCCACAATTACGCCTTTCGCGCCGGCGCCACGCTGCCGCGCTCCCCTTTCCTTCGCATCGAACATCGAGCCATGGCCGACCAGACCAACACCCAGCCCCAGGACGAAAACCACCTGATCGCCGAGCGCCGCGAGAAGCTCGCCGCCTGGCGCGCCAGCGGCCGCGCCTTCCCCAACGACTTCTCGCGCGAGAACACCGCGGGCAAGCTCGACGAGCTCTACGGCGAAAAAGAAGCGGACGAGCTAGAGGCCACCCCGGTCGAGGTCAAGGTGGCCGGCCGCATCATGTTGAAGCGCGTGATGGGCAAGGCGAGCTTCGTCACCATCCAGGACCTCTCGGGCCGCATCCAGCTCTACGTGCAACGCGACGGCGTGGGCGAGGACGTCTATGCCCAGTTCAAGACCTGGGACATCGGCGACATCGTCGGTTGCGTGGGCACCGTGTTCAAGACCAAGACCGGCGAGCTCTCGGTCAAGGCCGCGGAGATCCGCCTGCTCACCAAGAGCCTGCGCCCGCTGCCGGACAAGTTCCACGGCCTCACCGACGTCGAGCAGAAGTACCGCCAGCGCTATGTCGACATGATCATGAACGAGCAGACACGCTTCACCTTCGTCGCGCGCAGCCGCATGGTGCAGTCGATCCGCAACTACATGACCGGCCACGGCTTCCTCGAGGTCGAGACGCCGATGATGCACCCGATCCCGGGCGGCGCCGCGGCCAAGCCCTTCACCACCCACCACAACGCGCTCGACATGGAGCTCTTCCTGCGCATCGCGCCCGAGCTCTACCTCAAGCGCCTGGTGGTGGGCGGCTTCGAGAAGGTGTTCGAGGTCAACCGCAACTTCCGCAACGAAGGCCTCAGCCCGCGCCACAACCCCGAATTCACCATGATGGAGTTCTACGAGGCGTACGCGAACTACAAGACGCTGATGGACTTCACCGAGGGCCTGATCCGCCACGCCGCGCGCGAGGCGCTGGGCACCGAGTCCTTCGTGTACCAGGGCCGCGAGCTCGACCTGTCGAAGCCCTTCCACCGCCTCACCATCGTGCAGGCGATCCGCAAGTACCACCCGGGCTTCACCGAGGAACAACTGGCCGATGCCGACTGGCTGAAGGCCAAGATCGTCGCCTTCGGCGAGAAGGTGAAGCCGGGCGGTCTGGGCAGCCTGCAGCTGCAGCTGTTCGAGGCCTGCGCCGAAGCCGAGCTGTGGGAGCCGACCTTCATCATCGACTACCCGGTCGAAGTGTCGCCGCTTGCGCGCGCCTCGGACACCGACCCCGAGATCACCGAGCGCTTCGAACTCTTCATCGTCGGCCGCGAGATCGCCAACGGCTTTTCCGAGCTCAACGACCCCGAGGACCAGGCCGCGCGCTTCCGCGCCCAGGTCGAGGCCAAGGAGGCCGGTGACGAGGAAGCCATGTATTTCGATGCCGACTACATCCGCGCGCTCGAGTACGGCCTGCCCCCGACCGGCGGCTGCGGCATCGGCATCGACCGTCTGGTGATGCTGCTCACCGACGCGCCGGCGATCCGCGACGTGATCCTGTTCCCGCAGATGCGCCCGGAGTACGTCGCCGCGGCCTCGCTGCAGGACAACGCGCTCTGATCGGACCTGCCGCCCGGCGGTGGCTGGAAGCCGTCGCTGCCGGCGGTCGGGCGGACCTCTCAGGCCATGCCACTCGTCCCCGCACGCCTCGAACACGACGCCGACGGCGTGCTTTATTCGAGCGCGTTCGGGGATTTCTATCACGCGCGTGACGACGCCCTCGGCCAGCCCCACCACGTCTTCCTGGGCGGAAACGGACTGCCCGGTCGCTGGCAGGCGCGCGAGCACTTCACCATCGTCGAGACCGGCTTCGGCGCCGGCCTCAACTTCCTCACCACCTGGGCCGCGTGGCGCGCCGACCCGCAGCGCAGCGCGCGGCTGCACTTCGTCTCGGTCGAACTGCACCCCTTCACGGTCGCGGACCTTGTCAGCATCCACGCGCGCTGGCCGCAATTCGCCGCGCTCGCCGACGAGTTGCACGCACAGTGGCCGGTACTCACTCCCGGACTGCATCGCCTCAACCTCGATCATGGCCGCGTCACGCTGACGCTCTACCTCGGCGAAGCGGCCGAGGGCCTCGCGCAGCTGGTCACGCGCGCCGACGCCTTCTATCTCGACGGCTTCGCACCCGCGAAGAACGCCGACCTGTGGTCGGCGCGTGTCTTTCACCTGCTCGCCCGCCTCGCGGCCCCGGGCGCGACGCTGGCAACCTGGTCGGTGGCGGGCAGCGTGCGCGAGGGCCTGCGCCACGCCGGCTTCGCGGTCGAGAAGGCCCCGGGCTTCGCCGGCAAATGGCAGATGCTGCGCGGCGGCCTCGAGCGCGCGCCCTCCGCCGGCACCACCGCGCCGGCGCACGCCGGGGCACGTCATGCGCTGATCATCGGCGCGGGCATTGCCGGGTGCACGCTCGCAGAGCGCCTGACGGAGCGCGGCTGGAGCGTGGATCTGGTCGACGAAGCGCCGGTCTGCGCCCAGGGCGCGTCGGGGAACCTTGCCGGCGTGATGCGTCCGCTGCCCAGTCTCGACGACAACCGCATGAGCAGGCTCACGCGCGCGGGCAGCCTCCATGGCTGGCGCAACATCGCGCGCCTGCGCAGGCGCGGTCTCGAGCTACGGGCCGAGGCCTGCGGGGTGCTGCATCTCGGCCGCGACGCCCGACAGGAAGAGAAGATGCGCGCGGTGGTCGAGCGGCTGGCGCTTCCCGCAGCGCACCTCGCCTACGTCGATGCGGACACCGCAGCTGCGATCGCCGGCTGCGCCGTCGCCAGCGGCGGCTGGTGGTTTGCGGACAGCGGCTGGGTGCAGCCGCCCAGCCTGTGCGCCGCCAGCCTGGCCGCGGCCGGCGCGCGATTGCGCGTCCACTTCGGCCGCCGCGTGGCCCGCCTCGAGCCCGGCGTCGACGCATGGCGCGCGCTCGACGCGGACGGCAGGCAGATCGCCGAAGCGCCCGTCGCCATCCTCGCCGCTGGCACCGGCGTGCGCGATCTTGCCTTGGCGCATGCGCTTCCGGTGCTCAGCGCGCGCGGCCAGGTCACCCACCTGCCCGCGGCCGCCGGCAGCGCGCCGCGTGTCGTGGTCTGTCGCGGCGGCTACGTCAGCCCGGCGGTCGACGGCCTGCGCTGTGCGGGCGCCACCTTCGCGGTCGATGACGACGACAACGGCCTGCGCATGGCCGACCACCTGGACAACCTCGCCAAGCTGGAGGCGATGCTGCCGGGCTTCGCCGCCCACCTCGACGCCAACTGCCTGGATGGCCGGGTGGGTTTTCGCCCGGCCTCGCCCGACCGCCTGCCGATGGTGGGCGCGCTGCCCGCTGCGGCCGCCACCGGCGCCCTCACCGCCAAGGGCGACATCGGCGCCCGCCTCGCCACGCTGCCGCGCGCGCCTGGCCTGTACGCGCTCTCCGGCTATGGCGCGCGCGGGCTGGTGTGGGCGGCGCTCGCCGCCGAGTGGCTCGCCAGCCGGCTCGAGGGCGAGCCGCTGCCGCTGACCCGCGACCTCGGCGAGGCCATCGACCCGGCGCGTTTCCTGCTGCGCCCACCGCCCGGCGGACGCATAGAAGAATGAAGCAACGCCAGATCGACGCCCTGCGCGCCGCACTCGACAGTGCGAAGTTCCGCCTCGAAGCCACCCAGGATCTCGCCCGCGTCGGCGACTGGGAGCTCGAACGCCACAGCGGCCGCATGCACTGGTCGCGCCAGCTGTTCCGCCTGTTCGAGCGCCCGGACGCGCTCGGCGTGCCCGACATCAACGAGGCGCTGAGCTACTACAGCCCCGAATCGCTCGAGCGCACGCGCGACCTCTTCTGGCAGGCGATCGACACCGGCAAGCGCTGCGCGCTCGAACAGGAGGTCGTACTGCCCTCGGGCCAGCGCCGTCGCCATGTCACCGTGATCGTTCCGGTCAGCAACGGCCAGGGTGAGGTGTACAAGCTCTATGGCACCGTGCAGGACATCAGCGAGCGGCGGGAACTGGAAGCCGAGCGCCTCGAGCACCTTGCCCGCCTGGAAAAGCTTTCCGCCCACCTGGTCGCGATCGAGGAGCGCGAGCGTCGCGAACTCGCCAGCGCCCTGCACGACCGCGCAAGCCCGAACCTCGCCGCACTGCGGATCCTGTTCGCGAACCTGGTCGAGGCGCTGCCTGCGGACGTGCGCGTCGAGGTCGAGCCGATGCTCGACGACGCCTCGGCCCTGCTCGCCGACACCACCGCGGGCATCCGCGAGATCTGTACCAACCTGCGTCCCGCCACCCTCGACTACGCCGGCCTCGAGCCCGCGCTGCGCGAGTACGCCGAGCAGTTCCGCGCACGCACCGGCCTCGAGGTGGCGATCGAAGTCGCCCCCGGCGCCGATGCGCGTACGCTGCCCCTCGCACTGCAGACACTGTGCTTCCGGCTGGTGAAGGAGGCGCTCACCAACTGCGCCAAGCACGCGTGCGCGGGTGGCGTACGCATCCGGGTCGCGCGTGACGCGGAATCCATCCACCTGTGCATCGCCGACGATGGCGTGGGCTTCGAACTGTCGCGCCTGGGTGAGGCGGGCAGCGTACCCGGGCTCGGCCTGATCACCATGCGCGAGCGCGTCGAGCTCGCCGGCGGCCGCTTCGTGCTACGCACCCATCCGGGCGACGGCACCGAGATCGAGGCGACGCTGCCCATCCCCGCAGCGGAGGCGCCCCCTCCCGGCGAGGCGCCGGCCAGCCCGCCTCCTGCCGCCGAGCGCGCGCACCGCGGCCTGCACCGCCGCGGTACGCAGGAGGGCCCGGGATGAGCCTGCGGATCGTGCTTGCAGACGACCACCAGATGTTCCGCCATGCCCTGCGCGCCCTGCTCGCGCGCGAACCCGATCTCGAGGTGGTCGCCGAGGCCTCGACCGGCGACGAAGTGCTGGCGATCGCCGCCGCACAGGCGGTCGACCTCGTCTGCATGGATATCGCCATGCCGGGCATGGACGGCATCGAGGCCACCCGCCGGCTGCTCGCCCGCCACCCGGGCGTGCGCGTGATCGGGCTGTCAGCCTTCGCCGACCGTCAGTTCGTCATCGACCTGCTCGATGCCGGCGCGCGCGGCTACATCACCAAGGCGGAGGCCGGTGAGGAACTGCTGCGCGCCATCCATACGGTGCGCGAGGGGCGCACCTACCTGTGCCCGGACGTCGCCGCCACCGTAGCCAACGCCCTGCGCGACCGCGGCCCGCTCTACGCCGCCGCGCCGCGCCTGACCACACGCGAGCGCCAGGTGCTGCAGCTCATCGCCGAGGGCCTGACCTCGGCGCAGATCGGCGACCGCCTGCACATCGCGGCCTCGACGGTGGAGGTGCACCGCCGCAACCTGATGCGCAAGCTCGACCTGCACAATGTGGCCGAACTCACCCGCTACGCGATCACGCAGGGGATCAGCCCGACCACCCTGCCCGGTGATCCGGGCGGCGCCTGAATCCTCCGCGCGCGCTGCCGCCTACCGGTAAACCGGTAGGCAAAACACGGCGAACACGGTATGTGCCCGTTCCGGGCCGTCGCTTAACATTCCGAGTTCGAGACATTCCCACGGCATCCTTTGCGGAGACCCTGCCATGACGACACATCCTGCCTACCTGAAGCTCGCCGAGACCGCCCATAGCAACATCGAGCAGCTGCAGGCCTACGCCCTGATCGGGCTCGACGCCTCGGAAAAGCTGCTCGCCCTCAACTTCGGCGCAGCGCGTGCGTTGTGCGATTCGGTCGTGTCCGCACCGACCGGGTTTGCCGGTACCGACCTGCACGAAACCCTTGCGAAGCAGGTCGCCGCCCAGAGCCGCGGTCTCGAGGAGCTCGGCGACTACCTGCGCCGCATCACCGAGGTCTGCGCCGAAGCGCAGAGCGACATGGTCGAACATGGCAACCGCCATCTCGAGCAGGTCCAGACCTCGATGAACGCGTTGCTGGAGGAAGCCCGCAAGCTCGCCCCCGCGGCCACGCTCGAGTTGAACGCCGAGCCCGCGGCGCGCGGCCGCGCAACACGCAAGGCTGCCTGACGCCGCACGGCGCCCCAAAGCAATAAGCCCCGGCCTCGCCCGGGGCTTATTGCTTCATCGGAGCGCGCGGCTCGAAAGTCGCGACTCCACGGTTCAAAGGTGCCGATCGAGCCGTGCGAGCACCCGCTCGCGTCCGAGCACCTCGAGCACCGCGTCGATCGCCGGCGTCTGCGGCACGCCGAGCACCGCGACCCGCAGCGGGATCGCCACCTGCGGCATCTTCAGGCCATGTTCGGCCATGGTTTCCTTGATCGCCTGGCTGAGCGCAGCCTTGTTCCAGTCGACCACCGCAAGTCGGGCGCGCAGGCTCGCGAGCGCGGCCCTGGCGACGTCGGTGAGGTGCTGACCGATCACCTCGGGGGCCGGATGCACGTCGGCGACGAACAGCTCGGCCGAGTCGGCGAGTTCGTTGAGGTTGGCGACGCGGTCCTTGTAGAGCGCCACCACCGCCTCGAGCGTGACGCCGGTCTCGGGGTTGACCTCGCGGCGGGCGAGCCGGCTGGCAACCTGCGACGCCAGGAAGGCATCGTCGGCCTTCTTGATGTACTGGGCATTGAGCCAGTTGAGCTTTTCGGTGTTGAACTGCGCCGCCGAGGGCGTGATGTGGTCGAGGTCGAACCACTCGACGAACTGCTGGCGGCCGAAGACTTCGTCGTCGCCGTGGCTCCAGCCCAGGCGCGCGAGGTAGTTGATGACCGCATCCGGCAGGTAGCCATCCTCGTCGTACTGCATCACGCTCACCGCGCCGTGGCGCTTGGAGAGCTTGGTGCCGTCGTCGCCGAGGATCATCGACAGGTGGGCGTACAGCGGCACCTCGGCGCCGAGCGCCTGCAGCACGTTGATCTGGCGCGGGGTGTTGTTCACATGGTCGTCCCCGCGGATGACGTGGGTGATGCCCATGTCCCAGTCGTCCACCACCACGCAGAAGTTGTAGGTCGGCGTGCCGTCGGCGCGGGCGATGATGAAGTCGTCCATCTCGGCGTTGGCGATCTCGATGCGGCCCTTCACCAGGTCGTCCCAGGCCACCACGCCCTCGGCCGGATTGCGAAAGCGCACCACCGGCTGCACGCCCGCGGGCGGCGGCGGCAGGGTCTTGCCGGCCTCGGGGCGCCAGCGTCCGTCGTAGCGCGGCTTCTCGCCGCGGGCGCGCTGCGCCTCGCGGATAGCGTCGAGCTCTTCGGGCGACATGTAGCAGTGGTAGGCGGTGCCCGCGGCCAGCATCTGGCCGATGACCGCCTTGTACCGGTCCATGCGCTGCATCTGGTAGAACGGCCCCTCGTCGTGCTCGAGGCCCAGCCAGTGCATGCCGTCGAGGATGGCCTGCACCGCTTCGGGCGTGGAACGGGCGACGTCGGTGTCCTCGATGCGCAGGATGAAGCTGCCGCCGTGGCGGCGGGCGAAGGCCCACGAGAACAGCGCGGTGCGCGCGCCACCGATGTGGAGATAGCCGGTCGGGCTGGGAGCGAAGCGGGTGCGGACGGGACGGGGAGCGGAAGTCATCGTTGCATTCAGTGGTGTTTCGTTCGTTTGGATACGGGGTGGCACGGGGGCGGGCGCGGAGGGCGACTCAGCCCAGCAGCAGCGCGTCGTCGTCGATCTCTTCGCCGCGGACCTTCTCGAACATGTCGAGCAGGTGATGCACGTCCAGCCCCTCGCGCTCCTTGCCGGACACGTCCAGCACGACGCGGCCCTGGTGCAGCATCACGGTGCGCTGGCCGACGTCGAGCGCCTGGCGCATCGAGTGGGTGACCATCATCGTGGTGAGCTTGTGCTCGGCGACGATGCGCACGGTGAGCTCGAGCACGAAGGCCGCGGTGCGCGGGTCGAGCGCGGCGGTGTGCTCGTCGAGCAGCAGCAGGCGCGAGGGCTGCAGCGCCGCCATCAGCAGGCTCACCGCCTGGCGCTGGCCGCCCGAGAGCAGGCCAATGCGATCGGACAGGCGGTTCTCCAGGCCCAGGCCCAGCGTCGATAGCTGGGCGCGGAACTCCTCGCGCAGCGCGGGCTTGACCGCGAAGGAGAAGCCGCGCCGCTCGCCGCGCATCTTGGCCAGCGCCATGTTCTCCTCGATGGTGAGGTCCTCGCAGGTCCCGGCGAGCGGGTCCTGGAACACGCGGGCGACGTGGCGCGCGCGCACCCACACCGGCTGGCGCGTCATGTCGATGCCGTCGATCTCGATCGTGCCGCTGTCGACCCGCTGCTCGCCGGAGACGGCGTTCAGGAAGGTCGACTTGCCGGCGCCGTTGGAGCCGATCACGGTGACGAACTGCCCGCTCGGGATCTCGAGCGACATGCCGCGCAGGGCCTGGGTCTCGATCGGCGTGCCGGGGTTGAAGGTCAGGCGCAGCTCATTGGCTTTCAACATCTCAGTTCCCCTTCTTTCCGGACCAGTGGGCGCGCAGTTTGGGCACCACCAGGGCGACCGTCACCAGCACCGCGGTGACGAGGTTGAGGTCCTGCGCCTGCAGGCCGATGAAGTCCGAGTTGAGCGCGAGCGCGATGAAGAAGCGATAGACGATGGCACCGACGATGACCGCGATCGTCGCCAGGTAGAGCTTGCGCGAGGGCAGCAGGCTCTCGCCGACGATCACCGCCGCAAGGCCGATGACGATGGTGCCCACGCCCATCGAGATGTCCGCCCCGCCCTGGGTCTGCGCGAACAGCGCGCCCGCCAGGCCGACCAGCGCGTTCGACAGCGCCATGCCGGCCAGCACCGCCAGCCCGGTGTTGACGCCCTGCGCCCGCGCCATGCGCGCGTTCGAGCCGGTGGCGCGGATCGCCAGCCCGCTCTGGGTGGAGAAATAGGCATCGAGCGCGAGCTTGACCGCCAGCACCACGAAGATCAGCAGCAACGGGCGGAACACGTAGTCGGCGAGCGCCTCGGGCTGCAGCAGGTTGAAGACCGTCGGCTCGGTGATCAGCGGCACGTTGGGCTTGCCCATGATGCGCAGGTTGATCGAGTAGAGCGCGATCATCATCAGGATGCTCGCGAGCAGATCCATGATCTTGAGGCTGACGTTGAGCCAGCCGGTGATCAGGCCGGCGACCGCGCCGGCGAGCGTCGCCACGACGGTCGCGGTGAAGGGATCGTAGCCGGCGGCGATCATGGTCGCGGCGACCGCACCGCCGAGCGGGAAGCTGCCGTCCACGGTGAGGTCGGGAAAGCGCAGCAGGCGGAAGGAGATGTACACGCCGAGGGCGACGAGGCTGAAGATCAGCCCGATCTCGAGCGCCCCGAGCAGGGTGTAGAGGGACATGGGAAATACCGTTGCGGAGAAAACGACGCGGGCGCTCCGAAAGGAGCACCCGCGGCGATCGGAGCGAACCGGCCGGCGATGGGCCCGGCCGGGCCGCGCTTACTGGACGACCTTGGAGGCGTCCTTGATGAGCGCTTCGGACAGGGTGACGCCCTGCTTCTGCGCTGCACCCGGGTTCACGTGCAGGGACAGGTTGTTGCTGGTCTCGGAGGCGATGTCGCCCGGCTTCTCGCCCTTGAGGATGCGCACGACCATCTGCCCGGTCTGCACGCCGATCGCCTTGTAGTCCATGCCATAGGCGGCGACCGCGCCACGCGCCACGCTGTCGGTATCGGCAGCCACGAGCGGGATCTTGGCGTCCATGCCGACCTTGACCAGGGCCTCGTAGGCCGACACCACGTTGTTGTCGGTGCTGGTGTAGAACACGTCGACCTTGTCGATCAGGCTGCGCGCGGCCGAGCCCACGTCAACCGAGCGCGGCGCGGCGGCGTCGACCAGGGTCATGCCGTGCTTGGGGAGCAGCGTGCGCATCTGCTCGAGCACCACCACCGAGTTCGCCTCGCCGGGGTTGAAGACCATGCCGACGCGCTTGGCGTTGGGCGCGACGCGCTTGATCAGCTCGATCTGCTTGTCGAGTTCGAGCGCATCGGAGACGCCGGTGACGTTGGTGCCCGAGGGCGCCATCGAAGGCACCAGCTTGGCCGCGACCGGGTCGGTCACCGCCGAGAAAACCAGCGGGATGTCCTTGGTCGCCGCGGCAACCGCCTGCGCCGAGGGGGTGGCGATGGCGACGATCACGTCGGACCTGTCGCCGACGAACTTGCGCGCGATCTGCGCCGCGGTGCCAGTGTTGCCCTGGGCGCTCTGGTACTGCCACTTCAGGTTCTTGCCGTCCTCGTAGCCGGCGGCGGCGAGCGCCTCCTTGACGCCATCCCGGACCGCGTCGAGCGCCGGATGTTCGACGATCGCGGTGATCGCCACCGATTTCTGCTCCGCATGCACCGGGCTGGCCATCGCGAAAGCCAGGGCGAGCGCACCGAACAGCACCTTGCGGGACTTGCTGAAGGACATGAAGGTCTCCTATCGGCCATGCGGGCCGGACAGTTTTTTACGCGCACGATCGACGACCGCGCGGATCGGAAAAGCAGGAAGACCGAGAGTTTAACAGCGCGCCCGGCTCATGCGATTGCGGTGGACCCGAAGCAGGAAAGGACGAGCGCCCATATTGCCTGCAAGACTGTATTTTTTTACAGTTACCGCATGACCATCCCCTATGCCGAACTCCACTGCCTCAGCAACTTCAGCTTCCAGCGCGGCGCCTCCCACCCCGAGGAGCTCGTCACGCAGGCGGCCGCGTTCGGCTACAGCGCGATCGCGCTCACCGACGAATGCTCGCTTGCCGGCGTGGTGCGCGCCCATCGCGCCCTGCAGGCCCTGCCGGCCGACCGCCCGCAGCTGATCATCGGCAGCGAACTCGCGCTCGAGGATGGTCCTCGCATCGTGCTGCTCGCCACCGACCGCTGCGGCTACGGCCAGCTGTCGCGGCTGATCACCCGGGCCCGCCGCGCCGCCGACAAGGGCAGCTACCGCCTCACCCGGGCGATGATCGACGACGCCTGCGACCTGCCGCTGCCGTCCGCCGCCCCCGGCGAGGCTGCCGACGGCCTGGACGGCTGCCTGGCCCTGCTGATTCCGCCCGCGAGCTTCCCGCCCCGTGCCGGACTCGAGACCGCGGCGGCGGCCCTGCAGGTCGAGGCCGAATGGCTCGCGCAGCGTTTCCCGGGCCGCGCCTGGATGGCGGTGACGGTGCGGCTCGACGGCCGCGACCGCGCCCGCATCACCTGGCTGCGCCGCGTCGCCCGCGCCGCGGGCATACCGGCCGTGGCCGCCAGCGGCGCGCTGATGCACGCCGCCGAACGCCGCCCGCTCGCCGACGTGATGAGCGCGCTGCGCCTGCACTGCAGCGTGGCCGAGGCCGGGCTGGCGCTCGCCGCCAATGCCGAGCAGCGCCTGCACGCGCGCGACACCCTCGCCCGCCGCTACCCGCCCGCCCTGCTCGCCGAGACCCTGGTCGTCGCCCAACGCTGCAGCTTTTCGCTGGACGAGCTGCGCTACGAGTACCCCGCCGAGCTCGTCCCCGAGGGCGAAACCCCGGCGCGCTGGCTGCGCCGGCTGGTCGAGGGCGGGCTGGCGTGGCGTTACGGCCAGGCGGAGCCGAGCCACGCCGGAAGCGGCGACACCCCACCGCCACGCATTGCCGCCCCCGCCCGCAGCACGACCCCGCCCCGCGCGGCCGACGACCCCGCGCCGCCCACGGTGCGCGCGCAGATCGAGCACGAGCTCGCGCTGATCGCCGAGCTCGGCTACGAGCCCTACTTCCTCACCGTGCACGACATCGTCCGCTTCGCCCGCGAGGCCGGCATCCTGTGCCAGGGCCGCGGCTCGGCGGCGAACTCGGTGGTGTGCTGGGCGCTCGGCATCACCGAGGTCGATCCACGGCTCGGCATCATGCTGGTCGAGCGCTTCATCTCGCGCGAGCGCAACGAACCGCCCGACATCGACGTCGACTTCGAGCACGACCGCCGCGAGGAGGTCATCCAGTACATCTACCGCAAGTACGGCCGCGAGCGCGCCGCGCTCGCCGCCACGGTGATCAGCTACCGCGCGCGCAGCGCGCTGCGCGACGTCGGCCGCGCGCTCGGCCTGGACGAGGCGCAGATCGAGCGCCTCACCCGCGAGCACCACTGGTTCGACGGCCGCCGCATCCTGCCCGAACGCCTCGCCGAGGCCGGGCTCGACCCCGCCAGCCCGGTCACCCAGCGCCTGGTCGCGCTCACCGAAGAGCTGATCGGCTTTCCGCGCCATCTGTCGCAGCACGTCGGCGGTTTCGTCATCGCGCGCGGCCGGCTCGACGAGCTGGTGCCGGTCGAGAACGCCGCCATGCCCGAGCGCACCGTGATCCAGTGGGACAAGGACGACCTCGACGCGGTCGGTCTGATGAAGATCGACGTGCTCGCGCTCGGCATGCTGTCGGCGCTGCGCCGCGGCCTCGCCCTGGTGTCGGCCTGGCGCGGGCGGGCGCTGACGCTGGCGACGATCCCGCGCGAGCGACCGCAGGTGTACGCGATGCTGTCACGCGCGGATTCGATCGGCGTGTTCCAGGTCGAATCGCGCGCGCAGATGACCATGCTGCCGCGCTTGAAGCCGCGCCGCTTCTACGACCTGGTGGTGGAAGTCGCCATCGTGCGCCCCGGCCCGATCCAGGGCGGCATGGTCCATCCCTACCTGCAGGCGCGCGAGCGCGTGGCGCGCGGCGAAGACCCGATGGAAGGGCTGCGCGAGGAGATCCGCGGCGTGCTCGCGCGCACGCTCGGGGTGCCGATCTTCCAGGAGCAGGTGATGCAGCTCGCGGTGGTGGCTGCGGGCTTCACCGGCGGCGAGGCCGACCAGCTGCGCCGCGCGATGGGCGCCTGGCGGCGCAAGGGCGAGCTCGAGCGCTACCGCCAGAAGCTGCTCGACGGGCTGGCGAAGAACCGCTACGACCCCGACTTCGCCCAGCGCCTGTGCCAGCAGATCGAGGGCTTCGGCAGCTACGGCTTTCCCGAATCCCACGCCGCCAGCTTCGCGCTGCTGGTGTATGCCTCGGCCTGGCTGAAGTGCTTCGAGCCCGCCGCCTTCCTCGCCGCCCTGCTCAACAGCCAGCCGATGGGCTTCTATTCGCCTTCGCAACTGATCCAGGACGCACGCCGGCATGGGGTGGAGGTGCGGGCGGCGGATGTGACCGTGAGCGAATGGGATTGCACGCTGGAGCCGACCGCCCAACATACGACCGATCCGCCCCCCGCGCCCCCGGGCACGCCATCAGCACAGCCAGCGCCCTGTCCACCACTGGCAGCACACACCCATCCGGCGAGCAGCCCCGGCGCGCCGGACGCGAACGCGTCGCCTGTACGCCCGCAGCCCGCGGTGCGCCTCGGCCTGCGCATGATCCGCGGCCTCGCCCATGACGCCGCCGTACGCATCGCCGAGGCCCGCCGCGCACGCGCCTTCAGCGACGTGCAGGACCTCGCCGCACGCGCCCGGCTCGACGCCGGCGACCTGCGCACGCTGGCCGCCGGCGGCGCGCTCGCCACGCTCGCCGGCCATCGCCGCCAGGCGCTGTGGCAGGCGAGCGGCGCCACGCCCCTGCCCGGTCTGCTCGCCGACGCCCCCGGCGGCGACGTCGCCGCCGCACTCGAAGCGCCCGCCGAGACCGAAGACCTGCTCGCCGACTACGCCCGCCTCGGCTTCACCCTCGGCCGCCACCCGCTGTCCTTCGTGCGCGTCCAGCTCGCCCGACTGCGCTTTCTCACCGCCGCCGACATCGCCCTCGCCCCCGACCGCATGCTCGCCCGCGGCGCCGGCCTGGTCACCTGCCGCCAGCGCCCGGGCACCGCCAAGGGCACGCTGTTCGTGACCCTGGAGGACGAGACCGGCCTCACCAACGTCATCGTCCGCCCCGAGCTCTTCGAGCAGCAGCGCCGCATCCTGCTCGGCGCGCGGCTGATGGGCGTGTTCGGCCAGATCAGCCGCCAGGGCCGCGTCGTGCATCTGGTGGCGAACCGCGTGGTGGACCATTCCGCGCTGCTGGGCGAACTGGCCGCTCGCAGCCGGGACTTTCACTGAACGACGTGCCTGAGCAGCACCCATCAACACCCCCTGCGGGTCGGTGCTATCTTTGCTGCGTGCATCACCTGTTCGAGGAGTAAGCCCCCATGAACGACCGCTGCATCGACGACCCCTTCGGCCTCAAGGAACGGCCCGGTGTGTACGACACCGGCACCGGCGCGATCAAGACCATCGAATCGAACCCCGGCATTCCCGGCATCGAGCGCGTGATCATCCGCAGCTACTGCGGCCGCATCCAGGACAACCGGGTCTTCTTCCGCCTCAGCGCCGATCGCAGCCGGGAATTCGCCACGCTCGCCGAGGCCTTCGCCGCACGCAAGGTGCACCTGACCTGAAGCGCGACGGGGGTCTGCTAGGCGCCCGCGCTCAGCACATTCCCCGACCATCGCCCCTGTTCATCTGCCCTGGTTCGCGGCCCTGGTCGCCGGCTCTCAACCCCTGCCCGGCGCAGCCTTCAGCGCGGCGACCGCCAGCACCAGCCAGCCCACCAGCAGCATCACCCCACCGAGCGGCGTCACCAGGCCGATGCCCTTGGTACCCGCGAGCGTGAGCAGGTACAGGCTGCCGGAAAAGCACACCGAACCCGCGACGAACAGCCCGCCCGCCACCGTCGCCAGCCGCCCCAGCCGGCCGGATCCCGCCAGCCCGAGCGCAACCAGCGCGAGCGCGTGATACATCTGATAGCGCACCCCGGTCTCGAACACCGCCAGCATCTCCGCGCTCAGCACGGCACGCAGGCTGTGCGCGCCGAAGGCCCCCAGTGCCACCGCAATCGCGGCGGACAGGGCGCCGATCAGAAGCAATCCTCGGTTCATACGTCTTCAATCCCGTGTTCGTGCGCCGGGCGCAGGCGCGTCGATAGCGCTCATCGCGTGGCCAGCCAGTCGGCCACGAAGCGCTGCGCGTCCGGCAGCCAGGCGCGAAAATCACCCTCGAAACCTTCCGCCGCAGCGACAAGATCCGCCTCGCCACCCGCCAGCGGATTGGGCTTGCGCGCGCGGCGCGCCATGCGTGCGAGGACGTCGGCGATGCCCTCGAGCCGGCCATAGGACTGCAGCCAGTCCTCGGTCGCCATCAGGTCGAGCGCGAGGTGCGCCGAGTCCGGCAGGTGATGGCGTCGCTCCGCGATCTGCCGATAGACGCGTGCGCAGTAGCCCCCAAGCTCATCCGCGTGATAGCGCGCCCAGTCACGCGCGAGGAGGTGGTCGTAGAAGATGTCGACCAGCACCCCGGCGTAGCGCCTGCGCGCGGGCGAGATCCGCGACCGGCTGGCGCAGAACGCCGGATGCGTCTCGGCGAAGACATCGATCGCGCGATGCAGGGCCACGCCGCGCGCCAGGTCTTGCGGCAAACCAGCGGGCAGCGGCCCCTTGATCCAGTCCCCCACCACCCCGCCGACGACGAGCGCGGGGGCGTCACCCGCGAGCAGCGCGTGGGCGAGGAAGTTCACCCGGCCTGCCCCGCGTCACGGCGCTGGCGCAGCACCAGCCAGACGAGCGCCGCACCAGTGAGGCCGACCGGCAGCAGCGAGCCGACGTTGAGCAGCGTCCAGCCCTGGGTCGTCACCAGCGCGCCGGAGGCGAACGAGGTCAGCGCCATCACCGCGAACACGACGAAGTTGATCGCCGCCTGCGCCTTGTCCTTTTCTTCCGGCCGGTAGGCCTGCATGGCGAGCGTGGTGGCGCCGGTGAACAGGAAGTTCCAGCCCACGCCGAGCAGGAAGAGGCCGATCAGGAACTGGTGCAGGTCCTGTCCCGAAAGCGCCACCGCGATGCAGGCCAGGTTGAGCACCACGCCCATCCCCATGATCTGCAGCACGCCGAAGCGCTTGATGAGGTGCCCGGTAAAGAAGCCCGGCGCGAACATGCCGATCACGTGCCACTCGAGGACCAGCGCGGCGTCCGAGAACGGCATGCCGCACACGTCCATGGCGAGCGGCGTTGCCGCCATCAGCAGATTCATCACGCCATAGCCCATCGCTGCACCCAGCGTGGACACGATGAACACCGGCTGGCGCATGATCTCGGCCAGCGGCCGGCCGGCGTCCACCCCTGCGGCCTTCGCCGGCGCGGCAGGAAAGCGGATGCCCGCCATCACCGCCATCGACGCCAGCGCCACCACCGCGAGCGCGAGGTAGGAGCCGAGGAAAGGCGTGCCGAGCACCTCGCGGGTGTGGTTGGCCAGGTTGGGGCCGATCACCGCGCCGATCAGGCCGCCCGCCAGCACCAGCGACACGGCCTTCTCACGAAACGATGTCGGCGCCAGCTCGCCGGCGGCAAAGCGGTAGAGCTGGCCGTTGGCGCTGTAGTAGCCGGCGATCACCGTGCCCGCCACCAGCAGCCAGAAGCTGCCAATCGACAGCGCGAAGGCGCACAGCAGCGCGGTGAGCAGCGCCACCACCAGGCCGAGCTGGAACGACACCTGACGCCCCCAGCGCTGCTGGGTGCGCGCCACCAGGCCGGTCGACAGCGCACCGCCCACCACGTAGCCCATCACCGGCAGGGTCGCCATCCAGCCGGCGGGCGCAAGGCTCAAGCCCACCAGGCCGTTGATGGCGATGAAGACCACGTTGTTGGTCAGGAACAGGCCCTGGGCGATGGCGAGCAGCCAGAGGTTCTTCTTCATAAGCAAACGCTTTTGCGGGAACGAGGCCGGAATCTACTCCGAAACGCGGCGCGCGTCCCGCGCGCATCGGCGGACCCGCCCGCCAGGGCTCACGCGTGCAGCGCGTTGAGCTGGCGGGCGATGATGTCGTGGTTGAGCCACAGCACCGGGCCGGCAGGCGCCGCGGAGCCGTTGAAGATCAGCGCCCCGCTGGCCTCGAGCACCAGGGTGCTGAGCAGGTCGGTGATCAGCGCCTTGCGATCCTTGTGCATGCCCACGATGTCCTCCGAGGTGCCGATCTGGATGTCGGCCTGCTCCGGGCTGTTGGGCATCGGCCAGGCGGCGAAGTCGCGGTAGCGCTGCATGACCGCGCTGCCGTGGAAGGCGGCGAGCTTGTCCAGCACGTCCTGCAACGTGAAACCATCGGCGAGCAGCGCCTGGCAGGCCTGCCACTGCGACTCGGCCCAGGCCCCGCCGCCTTCCTTCCTCAGCGCCTCGAGCAGCGAGATCAGCGGCAGCTCGACGCCGGCGAACACGTCGGTGGAGTTGGTGCGGATCTCGGGGCAGTTGTACACCGTGGCCTTGACGCCCTGCTCCCAGGCTGCCTGGGCGATGCGCTCGAGCCGCATCTTGGCGTAGCCCTGGGTGTAGTTGGTATAGGTCTGCCACTGGTAGCGGCCGTCGATCAGGATCTCGGTGCCGTGGTAGCCGTAGGCGGTGTAGCGCACCTGACCGCCGCCGGCCTCGATGCGCGCGCGCAGCGCGGCACTGCCCTCGATCAGGTGGCCGAAGGTGTTGGCCGACACCTCGTCGAAGTTCTGCAGGATGAGCTTGCCGAGGTCGCTGTCGAGCAGGGTCTGCGAGGACATGAAGCGGTCGCCGCGGCCCTTGTAGATGCGGTTGGCGATCACCATGAACACCTTGGCCTTGGGGATGCCACCCGCCATGGTGTGGGCGAAGAACACGTTGCGCCCGGCGCCGATCATGCCCTCGAGCTGCGCCATGACCTCGGCCACGCCCGTGCGGAAGCGCTCGGTGCCGATGGCGCGGCACGTGTCGATGTGGGCCCAGTCGAGCGTGCCCGACTCCCAGGTCTTGAGCGTGAGTTCGTTGAGCAGGTCGGTCGGCGTGGGCTCGCCGGCCGGGGCGTCGAGGTCGAAGCCCGCCATCAGCGGCACGTTGATGATCCTGCCGCCGAGGTTGGCCTCGGCCGCCGCCAGTTCGTCCGCGTCGAGCGGGCGCAGGGCGTTGTTGTCGTCACGGCGCCCGACCGTGATGCCGACGATGTCCATGCCCGCCTTGCGCGCCTGGTCGACCAGGCCGCTGGCGTAGCCGCGGCCGAAGAGCTCGCCGAAGAGCACGAAGACGTCGCCCTTGCGAAAGAGGCTGGATTGGGGGAGTTGGGTCAGCGCATGGGTGGTGTTCATGTCGTTACCGGGAAGGATGAGAGATATTCGGTGGGGCATTCGCGCGCCTTGCAGCGGCGCCGAATGCAGTCGCGTGCGCGGATTCTAGCCGGAGCCGCACAACCCACGAAGTTTTCGGGCGCGGCGCCGGCCCGCGCGCGAGCATCCCGTGATGGCCGCCGCAATGGCAGCCCGGGGCGCTGCGGCCCGGATCAGCCGACCTGGCAGGCCAGGCCCTTGAGGTATTCGCCTTCCGGCACTGCGAGCCCGATCGGGTGATCGGGCGCCGCGGACAGCCGGTAGAGGATGCGTGCATCGTCGCCGGCGTCGATCGCCGCGCCGGCGACGATCTTCTGGAAGAGCTCCTGGCCGATGCCGCCCGAGCACGAGTAGGTCATCAGGATGCCGCCCGGGTTGAGCAGACGGAAGCCGAAGAGATTGATGTCCTTGTAGGCGCGCGCGGCGCGATCCGCATGCGCGGCCGAGGGCGCGAACTTGGGCGGGTCGAGCACGATGAGGTCGAACTTGCGGCCTTCGTCCTTCAGCGCGCGCAGCGCCTTGAACACGTCCGCCTCCTGCCAGTCGGCGCGGCCGGCGTCGAGCTGCGGGTTGAGCGCCAGATTGCGCCGCGCCGATGCCAGCGCCGGGCCGGAGGAGTCGATCGACAGGACCGACGCCGCGCCGCCTGCGAGCGCCTGCAGCGAGAAGCCGCCGGTGTAGCAGAAGCAGTTGAGCACTGCACGCCCGGCCGCAAGCTGGCCGGTCAGCAGGCGATTGTCGCGCTGGTCGAGGTAGAAGCCGGTCTTGTGTCCGCCCTCGACGTCCACCTCCATGCGCACGCCGTTCTCGACGATGGCGAGCCCGCCCGCGGGCAGTTCGCCATGCACGCAGCCGGTGCGCGACTCCAGACCTTCGAGCGCGCGCACCTCCGAATCCGAGCGTTCGTACACCGCCGTGCAGCCGGTGGCCTGCACCAGGCCGGCGACGATGGCCTCGCGCCACTTGTCCGCGCCCGCGCTGGTGAGTTGCAGCACCACCACGTCACCGTAGCGGTCGGCGATCACGCCCGGCAGGCCGTCGGATTCGCCATGGATCAGGCGCACGCCCTCCTGCCCGCGCAGCGCCGGGATCGCCGCCCTCCGCGCCACCGACGCCGCCACCGCGCGCTTGAAGAAGGCATGGTCGATCGCTGCCTCGGCATCGAAGCACCACACCCGCGCGCGGATCTGCGATTGCGGCGACCACGCCGCCCGCGCCAGCGCCTTGCCGTCGGCGCTCAGCACCGTGACCGTGTCGCCGGGTCGCGCGCGCCCCTCCAGCCGCTCGACCGAGCCGGCGAAGATCCAGGGGTGGCGGCGGAACAGCGAGCGTTCCTTGCCGGGGTGAAGGACGAGTTGGGCCATGGGGTTCCGGGCTTCAGCGTGGTGAGTCAGGCCGCGGAGTGTAACGGCTGAAGCTCAAGGAGCCCAAGAATGCGGGGCCGGGCGGCCGGCGCACGCGACCGTCCCCCCGCAGCCTCCTGCGGGCCACCCGTGAGGTACGCGCGCGAGCCGCTCACGCTCCGACCGCCTGCTTCAGCCTCGCGACCGCGCCCGCGACGGCGTTCTCGTCCAGATTCCCGTAGCCAAGCACGAGCCCATTGCAGCGCGCCGGCGGCCGCGCGTATGCGGACAGGGCGCGCGCACCCAGCCCGAGCCGCGCCGCGCGCTCCGCCACCGCCCTGTCGTCGATCTCGGCGGGCAGCCACATCACCAGATGGAGCCCGGCTTCGCCGCCCGAGAGCGCCACGCGCTCTCCGAAGGCCTCTTCCAAAGCGGAGCGCAGGCGCGCCTGGCGGGTGCTGTAGCGCGCACGCATGCGCCGCATGTGCGTCGTGTAGTGACCGCGCTCGATGAAATCGGCCAGTGCGCGCTGCTCGATACCCTGGCCGGCGCGTGTGGCGAGCGCCGCGGCGTGGATGAAGGGTCCTGCGATCGCGCGCGGCAGGACCAGGTAGCCCAGCCGCAGGCCCGGGTAGAGGGTCTTGCTGAAGGTGCCGACATAGACCACCGGGGCGTCCGGCTGCAGTCCGAACAACGCGGGCGGCGCCGCCCCGGCGCGGCGGAACTCGCTGTCGTAGTCGTCCTCGACGATCCAGGCGCCCGACTCGCGCGCGCGCTCGAGCAATGCGAGCCGGCGCGGCAGCGACATCACCCGCCCGGTGGGGTACTGGTGCGAGGGCGTGGCCATGATCAGGCGCGGCGGGGCGCAACGCCAGTCCTCGGCGGAGGGCGCCAGCCCCTGAACATCCACCGCCACGTCGCGCACCTGCAGGCCGGCGAGGCCGAAGGCCACGCGGGCGGCCAGATAGCCCGGGTTCTCGACCCACACCGTGTCACCGTGGTCGGCGAGCAGACGAGCGCACAGGTCGAGCGCCGCCTGCGTGCCGCCGGTGATCAGGATCTGCCCGGCGTCCACCGCCAGGCCGCGCACGCCCGTCAGATGGGCTGCGAGCGCCGTGCGCAGCGACGGGTCGCCGCCGTGGGCGGCGTAGCCAAGCTGTCGCCAGCCGGCGTCCCGCCACGCACGCTCGATGCAGGCGCGCCAGCTGCGGAATGGGAAGGCACCGAAATCCGGCACGCCGGGCGAGAACGGCAGGGCCTCGGCATCGCGCGCCGGCTCGCGCTGCAGCGCTGCGGCAGCGCGCACGGACAAGCCCGGCGGCGCTTCCGGTACCGCGGAAGGCCGCGGCGAGGCAGCCCGTGCCGCGGGCAGTCGCGCCACGCGCGTGCCCTGGCGGTCGGCGACCAGGCAGCCCTCCGCGACGAGCTGCGCGTAGGCGAACAGCACCGTATTGCGTGCAATGCCCAGCGTCGCCGCGAGGCTGCGGCTCGCGGGCAGGCGCATGTCGCCCGGCAGCCGGCCGGACAGGATCGCCTCGCGCAGACGCAAGTAGAGCAGGCGCTGGCGCGGCATGGCATCGGGCAGGGGCGGGGCAAGCAGCCAGTCGAGCGCCATCGTGGCTCCATAGAGGCAGGTTTTCGTGGTGCTACGAAAGGTACCATCACCGGTCTAGGATCGCTCCATCGCAACCTCCGGAGCCACTGCACCATGCCCTCCTCCACCGCCCCATCCGCGCGCACCCGCGTCCGCCGACTGCCCGAGCGCGCGCAGTACGACGCCGACACCGTCGCCGCAATCGTGGATGCCGCGATGATCTGCACCGTCGCCTTCCAGATCGACGGCGTGGTCCATGCCATCCCCACCCTCCACTGGCGCGAGGGCGAGCACCTCTACATCCATGGCGCCAAGGCCTCGCGCATGCTGACGGCGCTGACCGCCGGCGAGGCCTGCGTGACGATCGCGCTCGCCGATGGTCTCGTGCTGGCGCGCTCGGCGATGCATCACTCGATGAACTACCGCTCGGTGGTGATCTATGGCCGCTTCGAGCCGGTGACCGAACCCGCGCACAAGCTCGGCAGCCTGCGCGCCTTCATAGAGGGCCTCTACCCCGGCCGCTGGGACAGGCTGCGCCCGATCAGCGACAAGGAACTCAACGCCACCGCCCTGCTGCGGATCGCGCTCGACGAGGCCTCGGCCAAGGTGCGCGACTGGGGCGTGAAGGACGACGCGGAGGACCTGGGCTGGCCGGTGTGGGCGGGTGTGATCCCGCTGCGTACGGTGCAGGGCGAGCCGCTCACGGAAGCCGACAGCGTGCTCGCCGAGGTGCCGCCGACCCGCTTTGCCCCTCCACCGCGATGAAGCGCGGTCGCGCGCGCGGTGGCAGGCCCGTCCGCCATTTCGCCATCGCGCCCGCGCTGGCTATACTCCCCCGCACTTTCACCGCAGGGGAGACCTGACCCATGAAGCTCGAAACCATCGCCGTGCACGGCGGCTACTCGCCCGATCCGACCACCAAGGCGGTCGCGGTGCCGATCTACCAGACCACCTCGTACGCCTTCGACGACACCCAGCACGGCGCGGACCTCTTCGACCTCAAGGTGCAGGGCAACATCTACACCCGCATCATGAACCCGACCACCGCGGTGCTCGAGCAGCGCGTGGCCGAACTGGAAGGCGGCATCGGTGCGCTCGCCGTGGCCTCGGGCATGTCGGCGATCACCTACGCGATCCAGACCATCGCCGAAGCCGGCGACAACATCGTCTCGGCCTCCACGCTGTACGGCGGCACCTACAACCTGTTCGCCCACACCCTGCCGCAGTTCGGCATCGAGGTGCGCTTCGCCGACTACCGCGACCCGGACAGCTTCGCCGCGTTGATCGACGCGCGCACCAAGGCGATCTTCTGCGAATCGGTCGGCAACCCGCTGGGCAACGTCACCGACATCGGTCGCCTCGCCGAGATCGCGCACAAGGCCGGCGTGCCGCTGATCGTGGACAACACCGTGCCCTCGCCCTATCTGTGCCGTCCCTTCGAGCACGGCGCCGACATCGTGGTGCACGCGCTCACCAAGTACCTCGGCGGCCACGGCAACTCGATCGGCGGCGTGATCGTCGATTCGGGCAAGTTCCCCTGGGCCGAGCACAAGGCGCGCTTCAAGCGCCTGAACGAGCCCGACGTGTCCTACCACGGCGTGGTCTATACCGAAGCGCTCGGCGCCGCGGCCTTCATCGGTCGCGCGCGCGTGGTGCCGCTGCGCAACACCGGCGCGGCGATCTCGCCCTTCAACAGCTTCCTGATCCTGCAGGGCATCGAGACCCTGGCGCTGCGCATGGACCGCATCTGCACCAACACGATCAAGGTCGCCGAGTACCTGAAGCAGCACGCCAAGGTCGAGTGGGTGAACTACGCCGGCCTGCCCGACCACGCCGACCATGGCCTGGTGCAGAAGTACATGGGTGGGCGCGCCTCGGGCATCCTGTCGTTCGGGGTGAAAGGGAATGGAAGCGGGGGCGGCCTCGAAGCCGGCGGCCGCTTCCAGGACGCGCTGAAGCTGATCACCCGCCTGGTGAATATCGGTGACGCCAAGTCGCTCGCCTGCCACCCGGCCTCGACCACCCACCGCCAGCTGTCGCCGGCCGAACTCGCCAAGGCCGGCGTGTCGCCCGACATGGTGCGGCTGTCGATCGGCATCGAGCACATCGACGACATCATCGCCGACCTGGAGCAGGCCCTGGCTGCGGTTTGATCAGGTAGACCGGGCAGCTGAACGGGGCAGATTGGGACTTCGCGGGGGACTCGTAGTCTGTCCCCCGCAAGTCCATCTGCCTTGCCAATCCGCCCCCTGAAGGCACTTCGCAATGGGATTACTGATGAAAGTTCGTAACTGCATTGTCTCGCTCTTTTGCGCCACCTTTGTGGCAAGTTGCGCAACCGTCGAGACAGCAAGCAATGTTGTGCCCGCTCAAGATCAAGTTTTTGAACATCCTTACAACAAAGTCTATAGCCGCTCGATAAGCACTCTGATGGATTTGAAGTGGCAGGTATCGCACTCAGATAAGAAAGAGGGACTTATTCAAGCGCGGACCCCTATGACCATATGGACTGCAGGCGACCTCGTTACCGTCCATGTCTTTCAAGAATCCGATAGCCAAACCCGCGTTGAAGTAACTTCAGCATCGGCACAGCAATATGACTGGGGCAAGAACAAAGAGAATATAAGCAAATTTTATTTTCAGCTGTCAGAAAAACTGAAATCAGAATAAGGGTGTGGCGAACGGAATGTGGGAACGGGACAGGAGACAGACCACGATTATCCGCACCCGCAGGAACCCCGGCATTGCGCCAATGATTGCACTAAATTAAAGTGCAATCATTCCCATCGGCTCGAGGCTTTGCAACATGCCGTCCATCACCGTACGAAACATTCCTGACGAGGTGCATCGCGCCATCCGCATCCGTGCTGCGATGCACGGCCGCAGCGCCGAAGCTGAGGTACGCGACATTCTCGAACAAGCGGCCAAGCCCGAGGGACGCGTGAAGCTCGGCACGCTGCTGGCGTCGATCGCCCGCGAAGCGGGGGGGCTGAGCGACGAGGAAATCGCCCTCTTCGACAGCGCGCGTGACAAGACCCCGGCCCAGCCGATGCGCTTTGAATGATCATCGTCGACACGAACGTCCTGTCGGAGCTGTGGCGGGTCGCGCCCAATCGCAAAGTCTTAGCCTGGATGGACGCCCAGGTCGTGGAAACCCTCTTTCTGTCCGCCATTACCGTCGCCGAGTTGCGCTTTGGGCTGGCAGCGATGCCCCAGGGCAAACGCCGCATGATCTACCAGGAGCGCCTGGAACGCGAAGTGCTGCCGGCATTCGCCGGGCGCGTTCTACCCTTCGACCTGGACGCCTCGAAAGCCTACGGTGAGCTGATGGCACGGGCACGGGCCGCAGGTCTTGCGATCGGCAACGCGGACGGCTATATCGCGGCCACCGCCGCCGCGCGCGGGCTGATGGTCGCCACGCGCGATACGAGCCCGTTCAAGGCGGCTGGCCTGGCAGTCATCGACCCCTGGGCGCATTGAAGGACTCGCAACGCGCCTCGCCCCCTCTTGTAAGGATCTCCGATGCTCGCAGTACTGCAGCGCGTCTCCGAAGCACGCGTGATTGTCGACGGCGAGACCATCGGCGAGATCGGCCGCGGTCTGCTTGCGCTCGTGTGCGCCGAGCGCGGCGACACGCCCGCCGAAGCCGACAAGCTGCTCGCCAAGATCCTCAAGCTGCGCATCTTTGGCGACGAAGCCGGGAAGATGAACCGCTCGGTGCAGGACCTTGGCGGCGGCCTGCTGATCGTCAGTCAGTTCACCCTGGCCGCCGACACCACGGGCGGCAATCGTCCGAGCTTCACCAACGCCGCCGACCCGCAAAGCGGAAAGATGCTTTACGAGCATCTGGTCGAGCGCGCGCGCGCAGCACACCCCGTGGTGCAGACCGGCCGCTTCGCCGCCGACATGAAGGTGCAGCTCATCAACGACGGCCCGGTCACCTTGCCGCTTCGCGTCGCACCCGCGATCTGAACGCCCCATGCGCGGCACCCTGCCCAACCGGTGCGGCAATGCATACATAATCTCCGCTCCCCCCACCAGGAGACCCCTGCGATGAAGCTCTACATCAAGCCCGGCGCCTGCTCGCTGTCGCCCCACATCGTGCTCGAGGAGTCCGGACTCGACTACGAGACCGAGACCGTCGATCTCAAGACCAAGCGCACCACGAGCGGCGAGGACTTCAACCAGATCAATGCAAAGGGCTATGTGCCCGCCTTGCTGCTCGACAGCGGCGCGCTGCTGACCGAGGGACCCGCGATCGTGCAGTACATCGCCGACCGGGTACCGGCGAAGAAACTCGCCCCTGCCAACGGCACCATCGAACGCTACCAGCTGCAGGCCTGGCTCAACTTCATCGCCACCGAGCTCCACAAGTCGTGCAGCCCCTTCTTCAACCCCGCATCGGGCGACGATCTGAAGAAGAGCGCCGGCGCCAACCTCGAACGCCGTCTGGCTTACGTCGATGAACAGCTCGCCGGCAGATCCCATCTGCTCGGCGAGGACTTCAGCGTCGCCGACGCCTACCTCTACACCGTGCTGAGCTGGATGCCCTTCATCAAGATCGACCTGTCCAAGTGGGCCAGGATCTCCGCCTTCGTCCAGCGGGTCTCCGCCCGCCCGGCCGTGCAGGCGGTGTTGAAGGCCGAGCGCCTGGGCTGACCCGGGCCCGCACCGCGTCGCCGCCCGTCATCAGGCCCGCGGCGCGGTGCCGAAGAAGCGATCCCAGAAGCGGCTCAAGGTGCCGAACCCGAGGCGTGCGTCGCGGTCATGGTGAAAGCCGTGCAGGCTGCGCAAGCGCCGGATCCAGTGCCCGCCGCCCTCGCCATGCAGGCGCCGGTGCACCGCCTGCTGGGCGATCTCGCCCGCGAGCAGGCCGATCGAGACCGCAGCGCCGAGCGCCAGGTTGCGCAGCAGCAGGCTCGGCAGCACGAGCATGGCGAGCGCGAGCGGGACGCTGAACGCGAGCGGGATCCGGATCGGTTGATCCGGCATCAGGTGGTGCTCGGCATGCCAGGCGCGGAATGGCTCCACACCGTGCAGCAGGAAGCGGTGAAGCAGGTATTCGAGCAGGGTCCACGCCGTCAGGCCCGCCACCATCATCACGACCGCGAGCCACGCCGGCAGACCGGTTTCCGCCAGCACCGCGAGCGCGAGCGCGCCGCCCACCGCGGACACCAGCAAGGAGGCCGGAAACGCCAGCGCCCAGGCACCAGAGCGCGCTTCAGCCACGGCGCGCTCCACGGGTCGGATCGGCCCCCAGCTCGGTTCGCTCTCGCGGCGTGCCCGCCTCCGCCTCATTCGGCGCGCGCCCGCGGCCATCCGCTGCGCCAGCGCCGGGCGTGCCCATCTCCAAGCAGCCCTCGACCTGCCAGGCATACATGAGACCGGACTCCGAGAAGCTCAGCCCGGTCTCCTCGTCCCGCCACCACCCCAGGCCATGCGGCTCACGGCCCTCGAAGCGCCAGCAGCGCAGTTCGCCGCTGCACAAGCGAATCCTGTAACGCCCACCCACCCGCAGTTCGTCCACGCTTTCCGTCATTGCCCCACCTCCGTCGGTCGACCGCGCGGCCGCCCGCGATGCAACGCTTTCATCATAGTCGCTGACGCGCACCTGGCCGGCACCCATCGCCAGCAGGGCTGGCACGCAGCCAACCGGAACCTTCTCCGGCATGCCTTGACTATACAGTACCGATTTAGTACTTTTAATGCACTTCAACCGGACAGCAGACAGGCGATCATGCTGCGCATAAGCAAACTCACCGACTATGGCACCCTGATCCTGGCCCACATGGCCGGGCTGCCGGGCCGGCTGCACAGCGCGGCAGAACTGGCCGAGGCGCTCGGGCTGGGGCTGCCGACGGTCAGCAAGGTGCTCAAGACCCTCGGCCGCCATGCACTGGTGAGCAGCCAGCGCGGCGCGCACGGCGGCTACGTGCTCACCCGCGCGGCCGAGCAGATCACCGTCGCCGACATCATCGACGCGCTCGAAGACCAGCCCTTCGGCCTCACCGAGTGCAGCGCAAGCGCTGGCGTGTGCAGCATGGAAAGCGACTGCCGAATCCGCGACAACTGGCTGCGCATCAACACCGTGGTCCGCCAGGCGCTGCAGTCCGTCACGGTTGCCGACATGGTGCACCCGGACGAGCCCTCACCCCTCGCGCGCGGGCTCGTGTCGAATGAACCCGCTTCCCATCGCATGCACGGCCCCGCCCGCCTGGGCAGCCGCGCAGCCGCAGCCTCACTCGCTGCCTGCATCCCGACGCCCCGCGCAGACGACCAGGAGATCTGACGATGAACACCCCCATCACCGCCCCCTCCCCGACCCGCTCGCCCACTCGCGGCGACGCACTCGGCACCTTCCTGGAACAGGAATACGCCGCCGGCTTCGAGACCACGCTCGAGACCGATGCGGTGCCCAAGGGCCTGTCCGAAGACACCATCCGCATGATCTCCGCGCGCAAGGGCGAGCCCGACTGGCTGCTCGCGTGGCGCCTCGAGGCCTACCGCCACTGGCTGACGATGAGCCCGCCGACCTGGGCCGCGGTGCAGTTTCCGCCGGTCGACTTCCAGGACATCGTCTATTACTCGGCGCCGAAGTCGAAGAAGGACGGCCCCAAGAGCCTGGACGAGGTCGACCCCGAGCTGCTGCGCACCTTCGAGAAGCTCGGCGTGCCACTGCACGAGCGCGCGCGCCTGGCCGGCGTGGCGGTGGATGCGGTGTTCGACTCGGTGAGCGTCGCCACCACCTTCCGGAAGGAGCTGGGCGAGCACGGCATCGTGTTCTGCTCCTTCTCCGAGGCGGTGAAGGAGCACCCGGAGCTGGTGCGCCAATACCTCGGCACGGTGGTGCCGCCGGGCGACAACTTCTACGCCGCGCTCAACTCGGCGGTGTTTTCCGACGGCTCCTTCGTCTTCATCCCCAAGGGCGTGAAGTGCCCGATGGAGCTGTCGACCTACTTCCGCATCAATGCCCGCGACACCGGCCAGTTCGAGCGCACGCTGATCATCGCCGAGGAAGGCGCGTCGGTGAGCTACCTCGAAGGCTGTACCGCGCCGATGCGCGACGAGAACCAGCTCCACGCCGCGGTGGTGGAGCTGATCGCGCTCGACGACGCCAAGATCAAGTATTCCACCGTGCAGAACTGGTACCCGGGCGACAAGGACGGCAAGGGCGGCATCTACAACTTCGTCACCAAGCGCGGCGACTGCCGCGGCGCGCGCTCGCACATCTCGTGGACGCAGGTCGAGACCGGCTCGGCGATCACCTGGAAGTACCCGAGCGTGATCCTGCGCGGCGACGATTCGGTGGGCGACTTCCACTCGGTGGCGCTCACCAACAACCTGCAGCAGGCCGACACCGGCACCAAGATGATCCACATGGGGCGCAACACCCGCAGCACCATCCTCAGCAAGGGCATCTCGGCCGGGCGCGGCAGCAACACCTTCCGCGGCCTGGTCAAGGTCACGCCCAAGGCCGAAGGCGCGCGCAACTACACCCAGTGCGACTCGCTCCTGATCGGCGACCGCTGCGCGGCGCACACCTTCCCCACCATCGAGGTGCGCCACCCCACGGCGCATGTCGAGCACGAGGCCACCACCTCGCGCATCGGCGAGGACCAGTTGTTCTACGCGATGCAGCGCGGCATCAGCGCCGAGGACGCGGTGTCGATGATCGTCAATGGCTTCTGCCGCGAGGTGTTCAAGGAACTGCCGATGGAGTTCGCGGTAGAAGCACAGAAATTGCTGGGCGTGAGCCTCGAAGGCAGCGTCGGCTAAGGACCTACAGGAGAATCAAGATGCTGAAAATCAACAACCTGCACGCCTCCGTCGATGGCAAGGAAATCCTCAAGGGTCTGAACCTGGACGTGGGCAGCGGCGAGGTGCACGCGATCATGGGCCCCAATGGCTCGGGCAAGAGCACGCTCGCCCAGGTGCTGGCCGGGCGTGACACCTTCACCGTCACAGACGGCAGCGTGGACTGGGACGGCGCCGACCTGCTCGCCCTGCCCGCCGAGGAGCGCGCCCGCGCCGGGCTGTTCCTCGCCTTCCAGTACCCGGTCGAGATCCCGGGCGTGTCCAACGCCTACTTCCTGAAGGCCGCGGTCAACGCCGTGCGCCGCCACCGCGGCCTGTCGGAATACGACGCCATGGACTTCCTCGCCAAGGTGAAGACCGAGATGAAGGCGGTCGGCATGAAGGAGGAGTTCCTCTACCGCCCGGTGAACGAAGGCTTCTCGGGCGGCGAGAAGAAGCGCAACGAGGTGCTGCAGATGGCGCTGCTCGAACCGAAGCTCGCGGTGCTCGACGAGACCGACTCGGGCCTGGACATCGACGCATTGAAGATCGTCGCCGAGGGGGTCAATCGCCTGCGCTCGCCCGAGCGCTCGATGATCGTGATCACCCACTACCAGCGCCTGCTCGACTACATCGTGCCGGACAAGGTGCACGTGCTGTCGCAGGGCCGCATCGTGCGCTCGGGCGGGCGCGAGCTCGCGCTCGAGCTGGAGGAGCACGGCTACGGCTGGATCGATGCGGCGCAAGGCGGCAAGGCCGCCGCCGCCGCGGGAGCACGGCCATGAGCGCGATCGACTTCTGGGTCGCCCGCCAGCGTGAGGACGCGGCCGGCCTGCCGGGCGCGCAGCTGCCCTGGCTCGCCCGCCTGCGCGCGGAGGCGATCGCCCGCTTCGCCGACGAAGGCTGGCCGACGACGCGGCGCGAGAACTGGCGCCACACCTCGCTCGCCTTCATGGCGCAGCAGTCGCTGGCGGCCGAGGCGGGCGACAAGCCCGAGGCGGTGCTGGCGCGGCTGCGCAAAAATTATCGCGCGGCCATTCGCGGGCAAGCCAGCTCCCACGGGGCGGGCAGCACCCTTGGCGGCGGGCCCGGCTCCCACGGGGCGGAGGGCGCTGTGGGAGCGGGCTTGCCCGCGAATGCTGCGGCCTTCGCCCCGCAGGACCTCGACCGCTGGCTGGTCTTCGTCGATGGCAGGTTCGCCCCCGCGCTGTCCGCGATCGGCGGACTGCCGGGCGGCGCGAAGATCGGTAGCCTGGCCGATGCGCTGAAGCAGACCCCGGATGCGGTGGAGGCCGCGTTCGGCTCCGCCACCGACGGCGAGACGCCGCAGGCCCTCAACGCCGCCGTGGCCACCGACGGCGCGTGG
Organism: Thauera sp. JM12B12; assembly: GCF_039614725.1. NCBI lineage: Bacteria > Pseudomonadati > Pseudomonadota > Betaproteobacteria > Rhodocyclales > Zoogloeaceae > Thauera > Thauera sp. JM12B12. The sequence continues at coordinate 2,707,044 of NZ_CP154859.1, forward strand.
ATCCACCTCAGCCGCGGCGTTGCCGTGGAGCAGCCGATCCACCTCGTCTTCATCGGCGCCACCGCCGCGGACCGCCACCTGCGCAACCTCGTCGTCGCCGAGGCCGGCGCGCAGGCGACCATCGTCGAGCATTACCCCGCCGGCGCCGCCGGCAGCACGCTCACCACCGCCGTCACCCGCGTGCTCGCCGCGCAGGACAGCCACGTGACGCACCTCAAGCTGCAGCAGGAGGCGCCCGAAGCCATCCACCTGGCGACGATCGCGGCCGAGCAGGCGCGCGGCGCGGTGTTCGCCTCGCACTCGCTGTCCTTCGGCGCCCGCCTGGCGCGCAACGACATCCGCACCCGGCTCGACGGCGAAGGGGCCGAGACGCTGCTCAACGGTCTCTACCACGCCGACGGCCGCCGCCACGTCGACCACCACACCCGCATCGACCACGCCCGCCCGCAGGGCACCAGCCGCGAGTTCTACCGCGGCCTGCTCGACGGCAACGCACGCGGCGTGTTCACCGGCCGCATCCTGGTCGCCCAGGACGCGCAGCGCACCGACGCCATGCAGCGCTGCGACAACCTGCTGCTGTCCCGGCTGGCCGAGGCCGACGCCCGCCCCGAGCTCGAGATCTACGCCGACGACGTCAAGTGCGCCCACGGCGCCACCGTCGGCCAGCTCGACGAGGACGCCCTCTTCTACCTGCGCAGTCGCGGGATCGATACGGCGCATGCGCGCCAGCTGCTGACCTACGCCTTCGCCGCCGAGGTCCTCGAGCGCATCGCCCACGCCCCACTGCGCGCGCTCGGCCGCGCCGCGCTGCTCGAACGCCTGCCGGGCGGCAACCGGATGGAGGAATTGCTGTGAACGCGCCTCGCGACACCGGGGTGGAGACGCCCATCCTCGACCTCGCCACCGACTTCCCGATCCTGTCGCGCCCGGTGCATGGCCGGCGCCTGGCCTACCTCGACAACGGCGCCACCACGCAGAAGCCGGCGGCGGTGATCGAGGCCGAGGCGCGCTTCTACCGCGAGTCCAACGCCAACATCCACCGCGGCGTGCACTGGCTGTCGCAGCATGCCACCGAGCTCTACGACGACGCGCGCGCCACCGTGCAGCGCTTCATCAACGCCGCCAGCGCCGACGAGATCGTGTTCACCCGCGGCACCACCGAGGCGATCAACCTGGTGGCGCAGAGCTGGGGCCGGCCACGGCTCACCGCCGGCGACGAGATTCTGCTGAGCACGATGGAGCACCACTCCAACATCGTGCCCTGGCAGCTCATGTGCGAGCAGACCGGCGCGGTGCTCAAGGTGATCCCGGTGCAGGACGACGGCGAGCTCGACATGGCGGCCTTCGAGGGCCTGCTCGGCGAGCGCACCCGGCTGCTGGCGATCACCCATGTGTCGAACGCGCTCGGCACGGTCAACCCGGTGACCGAGATGACGCGGCGCGCACACGAGGTCGGCGCGCTGGTGCTGGTCGACGGCGCCCAGGCGGTCGCCCATCAGGCCGTGGACGTGCAGGCGATCGGCTGCGACTTCTACGCCTTCTCCGGCCACAAGCTCTACGGCCCCACCGGCATCGGCGCGCTCTACGGCCGTGCCGAGCTGTTGCGCCACATGCCGCCCTGGCAGGGCGGCGGCGACATGATCCGCACCGTGGCCTTCGACAAGACCACCTTCGCCCCGCCGCCGCAGCGCTTCGAGGCCGGCACGCCCAACATCGCCGGCGCGATCGGGCTGGCGGCGGCGATCGACTACGTGAGCGGCGTCGGCATGGACCGCATCCACGCCCACGAGCAGGCCCTGCTCGAGTACGGCACCCGTGCGCTGCAGGACATCCCCGGCGTGCGCCTGGTCGGCACCGCACGCGAGAAAGCCGGCATCCTGTCCTTCCTGGTCGAGGGCATCCACCCGCACGACCTCGGCACCATTCTCGATGCCGAAGGCGTGGCGATCCGCGCCGGCCATCACTGCGCGATGCCGCTGATGACGCGCTTCGGCATCCCCGGCACCGCGCGCGCCTCACTCGCGCTGTACAACGGCTGCGCCGACCTCGACGCGCTGGTCGCGGCCATCCACAAGGCACAGGCGCTGTTCGGCACCCGCCGCAGCGCAGGGAGGCGCCCATGAGCGACATGCAGGATTCGCTGCGCGAGCTGTACCAGGAGGTGATCTTCGATCACAACCGCAACCCGCGTAACTACCGCCCGCTGCCGGCCGCGAGCCACCACGCCGACGGCCACAACCCGCTCTGCGGCGACCAGCTCACGGTCTATCTGCAGGTCGAGGACGGCATCGTGCGCGAGGCGAGCTTCGTCGGCCACGGCTGCGCGATCTCCACCGCCTCGGCCTCGCTGATGACCGAGGCGGTCAAGGGCAGGCCGGTCGCGGAGGTCGAGGCGCTGTTCCGCGACGTGCACGCGCTGCTGACCGGCACGCGCGACGAGGCCGCGCCGGCGCGCGACTTCGGCAAGCTGCAGGTGTTGGCCGGGGTGAAGGAATTCCCGGTGCGGGTGAAGTGCGCCACGCTCGCCTGGCACACCCTGCACAACGCGCTCACCGGCGCGCACGAGACCGCGCACACCGAATAGCCCCCCCGACACCCCGCCACCGAGGAGAAACCACCATGGGCGACCGCTACGGCGAAACCGAATCCCGCGTGCTGCAGCGCGACTGCGCGGCGGTGAGCGTGCCCTGGGGCCGGCCGGAGACGCTGGAAGAAGGCAGCTACGCGCTCGTCACCCAGCGCCTGGGCGGCTCGATCACCGTGATGAGCGGCGGCAACCTGTACCGCATCGACGAACGCAACGCCGACGCGCTCGGCCTCGAGCCGCAGCCGCTCCCGCCGCCGCCCGCGGCCGAGGACGGCGCGCCCACGGCCGAGGGCGTCGAGCGCGCAGCCTGGGACCAGCTCGCCACCTGCTACGACCCCGAGATCCCGATCGACATCGTCAATCTCGGCCTGGTCTATGCCTGCACCGCCGAACCCGCCACCGACGGCCGCTTCCGGCTGGCGGTGAACATGACCCTGACCGCCCCCGGCTGCGGCATGGGCACGCTGATCGCCGACGAGGCGCGCGAGAAGCTGCTCGGCATCCCCGGCGTCGCCGAAGCCGAGGTGAAGCTGGTGTGGGATCCGCCCTGGAGCCGCGAGCTGATGAGCGAGGCGGCCCGCCTCGAGATGGGCATGCTGTAAGCGCCCGCCGCAGCGCCGACGTTTTCTTGTCCTCGCTCAAGTGCGGCGTCGGGCGCACCCGCTAATCTCGCGAGCAGTCCCGCCGCACGCGACGTTTCGACTCTGGCCCATCGCTCGCATCCACCCCTCCCGGACCCGACCATGCTCCGCCTGCTCCCGCTCCTGCTCGCCACCGCGGCCCTCACCGCCCATGCTGCCCCCACCCCGGCGAGCCCGCCGGTCCGCCTGCACGGCCTGTGGCTCATGAACACCGGGCCGGCGGGCGAGGCGGCCAAGGTCTCCAGCTTCCACCTCTGCGTCGGCAAGCAGGGCACCGACGACGTGCTCGCCTACCCGGGCAGCCCGCTCGCCAACTGCCGCGAGCAGCAGTGGAGCAAGGACGCCCACTACACCTACTACCGCGCGGTGTGCGATGCGCGCGGCAGCAACGCACAGGTCGAAGCGCGCTTCGCCGGCGACTTCCAGTACAACTTCCACGGCGAGGTCACCACGACCTACTCGCCCGCGCTCGAAGGCCAGACCGTGGCGAAGCGCGAGATCGACGGCCGCCGGCTGTCGCCCTGCCGCGCCGAAACACCCGAGGGCAAGTTCCTGGTGAAGGGCCAGGAGGGGGTCGGCAACCTGAACCTCGGCGAGCCGATCCGCCAGCCCGCACGCTGAGCCCGTACCCTGAGGCTGCGCGCCGGGGCCGGGGGCGATCACCGCCCCGGCCCCGGCGTCATTGCTTGGTCGCCGTGGCGGCGCATTCGACGTAGCCGTCGCGCGCCTGCGGCTGCCGGCACCAGGTCTGCATGCGCGCGGCGTAGGGGTCGGTGCCGAAGGCGCGCACGATGCGGAGGATGCGGTCCGCCTCCGCCTGCGATGCCGCGGCGGCGATGCTGGCGAAATAGCCGTTGCGGAAATACACCCCCGCATCCTTCACGCCCTGCGCGGCCGCACGGTCGATCTCGTCGCGCGCGGCCGCGAGCGTCCGGTCGCTGCCGAACACCACGCCGTAGGCCGGCAGCGCCGGTGCGGACGGCGCCATGTTCCCGCTCGTGAGCTTGGGCGTCTTCGCGCTCGGCACATCGGGGACGGTCGCGTTCGCGACCAGGGAGGGGTCGGGCCCCGGCGGCGCGGGCCACAGCGCCACGAGCGCGGCCGCAAGGACAAGCACCACCGCGCCACCGATGACGGCGAGCCGCGTCCGGCTGCCGGCCGGGTGCTCCGCCGTGCGCGAAGGTGGCTCGGCCTGTGCGGCGGCGGGCGGCGGCACGGGCGACGCGCGCGCCGCGGATGCGGACGAAGCGGCAGCCGGCGCGCCCGCGACAGGCGCCGGCCGCGCCGCTTCGCCCAGCACCTTGGCCAGCACCTCGACGAGCCGGTTGACGTCGGCATTGAAGCGCGTGTTGCTGAGCTCGATCGCGTTGCGCCACGCCAGCCCGCGCAGCGGCTCGGGCAGTTCGGCCTCTTCAGGCATCGGCGTGCCGTCGAGCAGCACCGGGATGACGCGGATCTTGCGTACGAGCGCGGCCGCGATCTCAATGCGCACGAAGTCGCGCTCTTCGTCGAGCCGCGTTCCGCCCTCCGGGCGCGGCGCCAGCCAGCGCGCGCCGATGAGCACCAGCAGCACCTCGCACTGGCCCACCGCGTCGCGGATCACCTCGTCGAAGGGCAGGCCGGGCTCGATCGCGTCCACGTCCATGAACACGCGCTCGGGGGAGAAGCGCTCGGTCAGCTCCTCGTAGATCGCGCGCGCATAGCCCGCCGCGTCGTCACGCCGGTAGCTGATGAAAACATTGCCCATGGCTGCGTCCTCCCCGCGCACGGTGGTGATGGCCTGCACGGTTCAATCATAGTCGCCGAAAACACGACGGGGGCCGCAGCCCCCGTGGATGACGCAGCGTCCGGCCCCGCTCAGCGCAGCGAGAACTGCACCTGCCCGCCCTCGCCGAGCGGCTCCACCTTGGGCTCGAGCACGAACACACGCTCGCCAGGGACAGCGCCTTCGCCAACCAGCCATTCGCGCACCGCCTGCGCACGCTGCTGGGCGAGCGCGCGCAGCTCGGCCTCGCCGACGACGACGTTGGCGCGCATCAGCGCCTCCATCTCGGGCACGGGGAGGTCCTTGGTGAGACCGATCAGGTTGCGCGGCTTCTTGAAGTCGGCCGCCTTGTAGGCCTTCTCGAGGAGCACGGAATACTCCTCCGCGCTCACTTCGACGTCCTCGAGCGAAGGCGCCTCCTGGCCACGAGCGATCATCGCCTTGAGCTTCTGCGCGCGCACCGCGTTGTCGAGGCCGGTCTGGCGCAGGCCATCGACATCGGTCGCCGGGTCGGCGCGGCCGATGACGTCGAGCTTGAGCGCGGGGCGGTCGATGAGCGCCTTGGCAAGGGTCTCGAGCTTTTCCTGCTGGGCTTCGCCGGGCCGCGCCACACCGGGCGCGAGCGCGAGTTGGGAGAGCTCCTCGCCACCGCCGAGCGCCGATCCGAGCAACGCGAAGGGCGAGGTGATCGCCTTGCCGATGAGGTTGAACAGCATCTTCACCACCAGCCCGAAAACGCTGAACTCGGGGTCGTCGAGCGTGCCGGTGACCGGCAGGTGCAGGTCGATCTCGCCACGACTGTTCTTGAGCAGCGACACCGCGAGCTGCACCGGCAGGTTCACCGCGTCCGGGCTGTCGACCTTGTCGCCGAAGGTCAGCTGGTCGAGGAAGATCTGGTTGGTCGCGGTGAGCTTGCGGTCCTCGATCTTGTAGTTGAGCTCGGCCGACAGCTTCCCCTTGGCGATGCCGTAGCCGACGTATTTGCCCGAGTAGCTCGACAACCCGGTGAGCTCGAAGTCCTTCACCTTGGCCAGGATGTCGAGGTGCGCATCCTGGCGGAAGGGGTTGAGCTCGCCGGTGATGCCGAGCGGCGCGGTCTTGTCCACCTTGCCCTCGACCTCGAGCCTGGCGATGGTGTCCGGCGCCGTGGAAAAGCCCGTGAGCGTGCCCGCGAGGTCGGTGAGGTTGGCGTCGTAGTTGGGACGGATGAAACGGTCGCTGAAGGCGACATTGCCGCGCTTGATCTCCACCCGGTCGATGCGGATCGGCGGCGGAGGCGCACTCGGCGGAGCGAGCTCGGCCGTGCGCTGCCCCTCGGCGCGCGGCGCAGCCTGTACCGGGTCGTCGCCGGCCAGAGGCGTGGAAGCCGCTGCAGCCCGCGCTGCGGGCGGCTTCTCGTCGCCGCTGACACCGCCGATCTCGCGGATGTTGAGACGCCCCTGGTCATCCAGGATCAGCCGCGTATAGAAGTCGTCCAGCGCCACCCGCTTGATGCCGAGCGAGAACGGCTCGAGGCGCGCATCGATGCCCCCCACCCGCAGACTGCGCCAACGCAGGAAGTCGGTGGCGTTGAGACGATCGACCGAGGCGAAGTTGCCCACCGCCACGTCACCATTGAAGCGTGCCAGCACTCGCCCGCTCCGCCCGGCCTGCAGGTTGAGCCGGCCCTGGGTGGTGAGGTTGCCGCGCGAGATCGCGATCTTGGTCTGCTCGAGCACGTAGGGCTGCAGCGGCAGCAGGTCGACGTTGCGCAGGTCCAGCCGCAGGTCGGCCTTCAGCGGCTCGAGCGTGAGCGGGCCCGAGGCGGAGACCTTGCCGCGCTGGTTGAAACGCGAGTCGAGCTTGAACTGCAGCGTGCTGCCCTTGGCGGTGGAGAACCCATCGACCTCGAAGTCGATGGCATCGACCGTCGTCACCACCGGCCGGCCCACGCTGCGGTCCTCCAGACGTACCGACGCCGTCTTCAGCGCCAGCTTGTCGACCGCGACCTCCCAGGCCCGACCGGCCCCGTCCTGAGCCGCCCCGGATCGGGCCGCGGGCGACGCGGGCGGCACCAGGGCATTCACCAGGTCGAAGCTGCCGTCCTTGAGGCGCACCGCCGACACCGCGGCACCCTTCAGGTCCAGCCCGCGCAAGCGCACGCTGCGCCCGGCGAGGTCCACCACCGCGACGCTGACGTCGAGCTCGGGGACCTTGATCGCCGGCGCCTTCGCACCCTTGAGCTTCAGGGCGAAGTTGCGCAGCGTGAGCGTCTCGGCTCCGAGCTCGATCTTCGGCTCGCCCTTCTCGCCGAGGGTGACGCGGTACTGCACGCCCCCACTGAGCGCACCGTCGCTGATCGTGCCACCCGGCAGCGCCTGCGCCAGGTAGGGCGCATAGCGCGCGAGCTGGATGGTCTCGAACTGCAGGTTGCCCGCGAACTGGAATGGCGACAGGCGCAGCACGTCCTCATGGACGAATTTCTCGCCGGCGTCGCTCACATAGTCGAGCCGGATCTCGGCGGGGAGTTCACCGACACTGGCAAGGTCGCGCATGTCGAGATTGATCGCCTCGATCCGCGCACGGAAGGGTTCGGCGAGCGAGCGGTCCTCGAAGCGGACAACGCCGTCGCGGATGCGCGTGAGCGCGAGCAGGAAGTCGGGGGCTGCGGGCGCGGGCGTGGCGGCCCCGCCGTCCGCGGCCTGCGGCGCCGCTGCGGTGGCCGCAGGCGCCTTCCCGGCGTCGCCCTTCCCGGCGTCGCCCTTCGCGGCAGCCTTTGCCGCGGGCGGAGGCAACAGGTCGAGCACGTTCAACCGCCCGTCCTTGCCCATCACCAGGTCGACCTCGGGCTGGGCGAGGCGCAGACGGGTGAAGTGCCAGCGCCCGACCAGCGGCTGGACGTCGGCGAACTCGAGCTCGAGCTCGGCGACCGACGCCACCGGCGCACCGCCGCGGTCCTGCACCACGAGCTGGTCTATCTGCAACGGACCGCGCAGCGCCACCATCGGAGGCCCGTCGACCGGCTGGCTGAAGGACAGCTCCAGGTTGGTGGTGAGCAGTGCCGACGGCAGCTTGAAGCGCGGCTCGACCGGCAGGTAGGCCATCCAGGGCGCGAGGTCGAACTGCTTGAGCGCGACGTCGAGGATGGTCTCGTGCGTCTCGGCAAAGGGCTTGGTGCGGGCGCTGAGCAACAGCGGATCGCCATTGAGCTTCGCGCTCAGCGCCGGCTGGACGAAGACATCGACCCGCACCGGAAGATTGGAGATGAAGGGCACGCCAAGCCCGATCTCGCTGAGCGTGTGGGTGAGGCCGCGCGGCTTGTCCTCGACGACGACCTCGCCGTCGCTGATGCGGATGTTGCCCACCGAGAACGGCAGCGGCGCCGCATCGTCCGCGGGCGTGTCGCCACCCATGGCCTGGAGGCGGTCGACAACATCGCTCCAGTTGTGGCGACCATCGGCCTCGAGCGCCAGCTTCACCCGCGGCCGCTCGAGGGCGAGCTCGTGCAGCACCACACCCTTGCGCACGATCGATTCGAGTTCCAGGTTTGCGCGCAGGGCGTCGAAGGCGAGCGCCTCGCCGCTGCCGCCCGCCTCCATCACCCGCAGACCACCCACCTCCGCGGTGAGCCGGAAGGGATTGATCAGCACGCGCTCGATGCTGACTTGGCGACCGAGCAGTTCGCTCAGGTGAAGCTGCGCGTAGTGCCGCGCCACCGGCGGCGTGGCGAGATACGCCACGGCCGACAGCGCCAGCAGCGTCCCCGCGGTCCACAGTGCCCGACGGACCCCCTTGCGCCGCGGCGGCAGCGTGGTCGAGTCGGTCGTGGTATCAGTCATAAGACACTCCAGCGAGATGATTCATTCTTGTTGTTCCGATCAGCTCATGCGCATCGGCCCGGCGCATGAAGCCTTGGATTGTCGCATTGCGGCATAGGGCGTATTCTGCGCCGCTTTCCACGCACAGGTAAGCACGCGATGCCTGCCTCCACGCCCGCCGCGCCGCCGAACGGCCGCCATTTCGATGTCGTCATCATCGGCGCCGGCGCAGCCGGCATGATGTGCGCCGCCACCGCCGGTCAGCGCGGGCGCAGCGTGCTGCTGATCGACCACGCCACCAAGCTCGCGGAGAAGATCCGCATCTCCGGCGGCGGGCGCTGCAACTTCACCAACCGGCGCGTCGGCCCCGAGCACTACCTCAGCCTCAACCCGCACTTCGTGCGCTCGGCACTGTCGCGCTACACGGCGCGCGATTTTATAGATCTCGTGCAGCGCCACGGCATCGATTTCCACGAAAGGGATTGGGGCCAGCTCTTTTGCGACGACTCGGCGCAACGGATCATCGACATGCTGCGCGCCGAATGCGCGGAGGGTGGCGTCGAATGGGCGATGCCGGCCAGCGTGCAGCAGATCCGTCGCCGCCCCACCGCGGGCGCCCCCGCCGACACCCACGAGCGCTTCGCCGTCGAGACCGACCGCGGGCATTTCGGAGCCTCCAGCCTGGTGGTCGCCACCGGCGGCCTGGCGATCCCCAAGATCGGCGCCACGCCCTTCGGTTACCGCATCGCCGAGCAGTTCGGCATCCCGGTCGTGCCGCCCCGCCCCGCACTGGTGCCGCTCACGCTGCCCCCCGAGACGCTGGCGCGCCTGGCACCGCTGGCGGGGATATCACTCGAGGTCGAAGCACACTGCCGCGGCCCGGCATTCCGCGAGGCGGCTCTGGTCACCCATCGCGGCCTCTCCGGTCCCTCGATCCTGCAGGTATCGAGCTACTGGCAGGCCCAGGCCTACCGCGACGAGGACTGGGAGCCGGTGAGCCTGGACCTGCTGCCGGGCGTCGATGCCGAAGCCTGGCTGCTGGAGCATGCGCACGACCGCAGCCTGCTCGCCAACCTGCTCGCCGAGCGCCTGCCGCGGCGCTTTGCCCAGGCGTGGTGCGAGCTGCACGGATGGACGAAGCCGATCAACCAGTTCCGCCATGCCGAGCTGCGCGCGATCGCCGCCAGCCTCGCCGACTGGCGCCTCGTGCCTGCGGGCACGCAGGGCTACGCCAAGGCCGAGGTCACCCTGGGCGGCGTCGACACCCACGCCCTGTCGTCGAAGACGATGGAAGCGCGCACGGTGCCGGGGCTGCATTTCATCGGCGAGGTGATGGACGTCACCGGCCATCTGGGCGGCTACAACTTCCAGTGGGCGTGGTCCTCGGGCGTGGCCTGTGGACTTGCGGTCTGAACAGCGGCGCGCGCCCCTCGCGCTCGCTCACCCCTGGGGAGGGCGCGCCCGCGCACCGTGCAGCAGGGGCAGCAAGCCGAGCAGCTGCAGCACGATCAGGCCTGCGAAGCTCAGCTGCAGGGCAGTCGCCATCTCGTGGCCATGCGCGCGCAGCACGTCGAGCGCGTGCCCCATCCCCCACTGCACGACGAAGGCCCCGGCGAAGGCCATCAGGTTGATCGCCGTGCTGACGCGGCCGAACAGCGCCGGCGCGAAGGATCGCGAAGCGGCGAGGTAGCTCTGCGAGTTGACCGCGGAGAACATGCCGAACAGGAACCACAGCAGCAGCAGCGGCCCCTGCGACAGCAGGATCGCGGTCTGCACCAGCAGCAGCGCGACGTAACCGCCGCGCAGCAGGCTCAGCGGCTCGATGCCGCGGCGAGCCAGCCTCACCCCGAGCAGACCGATCGACAGCTGCCCGGCAAGGCTGCCGAGGTTGAGCACGACGAGCATGCCTGCGGCCTGCCCCAGGTCCAGGCCGTTCACGTTCATCAGCCACGGCACCGCCCACAGGCTCTGCAAGGCCATGAAGCCGCCGACGAAGGTGGCCGACGACGCGGCGAAGCGGAGGAAGGCGGGCGAGGCATAGATCCCGCCGAGCACCCTCAGCGCATCGCCGAACCTGCCGCGCGGCCCGGTGGACACCACCTCGGGCAGGCTGCGCCAGAGCGTCACGGAAGCCGCAAGCGCCACCCCGGCGATGATCCAGAACGCCCCCCGCCAACCGAGCACCGGCAAGGCGGCCTCGAGCGGGGCGCTCGCCGTCAGGGCGCCAAGTGCCCCCGCCGCCATGATGAAGCCGGTCATCGAGCTCTGGCGGTCGCGCGGAAACCAGAGCGCAAAGCCCTTCAGCGCCGCCATCAGGCAGGCCGACACGCCGAGGCCGATGAGGGCCCGCCCGGCGCCGAGCATCTGCAGGCTGTCACCGAGGGCGAACATGACCGCCCCGACCGCGGTCACCAGCAGCAGCAGGGACTCGACGCGCCGTGGCCCGAAACGGTCGAGTGCGATCCCGACCGGAATCTGCGCGAGCCCGAAGGCGAGGAAGTAGGTGCTGGTGAGCAGCCCCAGGCTCGCCGCCGACAGGCCGAGTTCGGCGGTGAGCGCGGGCGAGATCACGGCATTGACCGTGCGCAGCAGGTAGGACAGGAAGTAGCCGAGCGCGAACGGCAGAAAGATCCGCCCCCAGCGGCTGGGCATCGCGCTCGCTTGCATGCGGGATGTATCCATCGCGACCAAAACCGCATTGTGCCTGCGCTTTCGCCGCGCGGGCCAGCCACAGCGTCGCGCAGGCGGCTGCGCAGTTGTCATGCAGAACGGTCGACTTGACTCTTATCAATGCCGCTGGGACGCGCACGCGGAAAATGCGTCGGACGACTTGCCCGGAGCGCAGCATGACCTCGATCGCCGAACTGATGACGCACGACCACCGCAGCTGCGACCACGATTTCGCTCGGGCGGAAACCCTCGCCAACAAGAGGGACTGGAGCGCGGCGAGCGCGGCGCTGGAAGCCTTCGCCGCCGGGCTCGAGGCCCACTTCCAGGCCGAGGAGGAAGACCTTTTCCCGCGCTTCGAAGCCGCCACCGGCATGACCCACGGGCCCACCCAGGTCATGCGCGGCGAACATGCCGAGATGCGCGCGTCCATCGAACAGATGCGCGCGGCACTCGCCAGTCGCGATCTCGACGAGTTCGCCGGCGAAGCCGAGACCCTGCTCATCCTCATGCAGCAGCACAACATGAAGGAAGAGAACATCCTGTACCCGATGTGCGACATGCACCTCGGCGACCAGCGCGCCACGCTGGTCGACACCCTCGCCCATCGCCTTGCACCGGAGCACGCAGCATGACCAACCCGACTGTCGACGCCCGCGGCCTGGAGCCGCCCGAACCCTTCGAGCGCGCCATGGAGGCCCTCGCCGACCTTGCGCCGGGCGGCGCCTTCACGCTGCTGCTCGACCGCATGCCGCATCCGCTGCTGCGCATCCTCGAGCGCGACGGCTACCGTCACGAGACCGGCATCCGCGACGACGGCGCGGTCGAGATCCGCATCTCTCGTCCATGAGCAGCGCGAATCCCGGCCTGGCCTACGAAGACACTCCGCCTCTCTCCGCCCCGCTGCGCTTCTTCCTGACCGCCCCGCTGTTCGGGCTGGTCGCGGGGCTGGTGCTGCTGTTCGACGGTGAACTGCTGGTCTCGCGGTGGACGCCGGGCGCCCTCGCCGTGGTGCACCTGTTCGCCGCCGGCTTCATGCTGCAGGTGATGCTCGGAGCCCTTCTGCAGATCCTGCCGGTGGTCGCCGGTGCCGCCTTTCCCGCGCCGCTGCGCATCGCCGGGATCACCCACGTGCTGCTCGGCGCGGGCGCGGCGAGCCTGGCCTTCGGGCTCGGGGTCGGTGCTCCCGGCGCCATTGTCGGTGGTGGGGCGCTGCTCGCCTGCGGCCTCGTCATCTTCCTGGTCGCAAGCCTGATCGGCCTCACCCGGGCCGCCCCCGCACAGGGCGCAAGCCGAACCCCGCGCGACCTGCGCCTGGCGCTTGCCGCGCTCGGCCTCACCACCGTGCTCGGCATCGTGCTTGCGGTCGCGCTCGGCGGCGGAGTCGCCCTGCCCGTGGCGCTGCCCACGCTCGTCGACCTCCATGCGATCTGGGCGTGGCTGGGCTGGGGCGGACTGCTTCTGGCCGCGACCAGCTGGGTGGTAGTCCCGATGTTCCAGATCACACCGGCCTATCCCGCACGCTTCACCCGCTTCTGGGCCCCGGGCACGCTCGCCGTGCTCTTGGCGTGGTCACTGAGCCTGATCGCCGGGCTGAACGCGCTCACCCTCGTCCTCTCGGCGCTGCTGCTCGCGGCCGCCGCAGGCTATGCCCTGCAGACGCTCAAGCTGCAACGCAACTCGCGCCGCACCACCCCGGACGCCCCCTTCCGCGCCTTCCGCCTGTCGATGCTGGCGATGCTCGGCAGCCTCGCCGCGCTCCTCGTCTCGATGGTCCACGACGCACCGCAGTGGCCCGTGCTCGCGGGCGTGCTCGTGTTTCACGGGACCTTCGCCGGCTCCATCAGCGCCATGCTCTACAAGATCGTTCCGTTCCTGACCTGGCTCAACCTCACCCAGTCCAGGATTCGCGCACCCAACATGAAGAAGCTCCTTCCCGACCCGCCCATCCGCAATCAGCTGCGCCTGCACGCCGCCGCGCTGGCCGCACTCGTCGCCGCCGTCGCAGCGCCGGCCGCCGCCCCGCTCGCAGGCCTTCTCGTCGCTGCCGAATTCGCCTGGCTGCTCGCGAACCTGCTCCGCGCCGTACGCGCATGGCATCAGGCGGCGCAGGCGTGAAAAACCCGTCAAATCCGTTTGACGCGGCAAAAAGGACTCTGTATAGTTCGCGGCTCTCGGGGTGTAGCGCAGTCCGGTAGCGCGCTTGCTTTGGGAGCAAGATGTCGGGGGTTCGAATCCCTCCACCCCGACCAGCTCACCCCCCGGATGCCCGTAGGAATCTGCCCGTAGCTCAATTGGATAGAGCACCGGCCTTCTAAGCCGGGGGTTGCAGGTTCGATCCCTGCCGGGCAGGCCAGGACAGTTTTCAGGGTTTCGGTGTTGCCGGGACTCAGCAGTGGCGGCATTAGCTCAGTTGGTAGAGCGTTGGATTGTGGCTCCAAAGGTCACCGGTTCGAAACCGGTATGTCGCCCCAAAAAATCAATGACTTAGCGCATATTCAGCACGGCGCAAAAAGTCACAGTAAGCGTATAGTAAGCAGACGAACCCACCCCGAGCGGTGGGTTTTTCGTTTCTTGCACGCCTCGCGCGCTGCCGTGTATGCGCAACGGACGCTCGTCCACCGAAGCGCTGAACATCCCCGTCGCGAGCCCGTCCAGGCGTCTGCACGCTGATCGGAACACGCTACTGCGACGTGGCCTGCAGCGCGGCCGAGCACACGCCCGCCGCATGCATCGCCCAACGCCATTCATCGACCGCCAGCGGTCTTGTTCGCTGCGCCCTTGCCTGCCGAGCGCAGCAGCCGGTCGAGCCGGTTCGCGAAGGCCTGGCGGTCCGCGGCGCTGAAGGGTGGCGGTCCGCCGGTGTCGACGCCGGTGCTGCGCAGGGTGTCCATGAAGTTGCGCATGTCGAGCAGCTCGCGGATGTTCTCCTTGCCGAAGAGCTCCCCCTTGGGCGACAGCGCGTGGGCATCGCGCGCGACGACGTCCGCGGCGAGCGGAATGTCGGCCGTGACGACCAGGTCGCCTGCCTGCACATGGGCCGCGATGTACTTGTCCGCCTCATCGAAGCCGCCGGGCACCTGGATCATGCGGACATGGGGGGACGCGGGCACGCGCAGGTACTGGTTCGCGACCAGCGTGAGCGGTCCCCCGGTACGCTCCGCCGCGCGGAACAGGATGTCCTTGATGACGCCGGGGCAGGCGTCGGCATCGACCCAGATGTGCATGTGCGGGCGCTCATGAGGTAGCGGCGCGGAGCCAGGCGCGCCTGCGGTGCAAGGATGCGGCGTGACCGAAGCCGCCGCCCGGGCGCAGATCATACGCCCCATCCCGCGCGCCGGGCGGCCGAATGGGGGCGGGCCCGCCCGCCACGGCATCATGCCCCCGGGGTCAGCGTCCCCGTCTCATCGCCCCGCCTCCGTCTCGTCGCCGCGGATGCGGAAGAAGCTCGCATACAGCAGCGGCACCACGACAAGGGTCAGCCCGGTGGCGAAGATGAGGCCGAACATGATCGTCACCGCCATGCTGCGGAAGAAGGGATCGATCAGCAGCGGCGCCACCCCCAGCACCGTCGTCGCGGCGCCGAGAAACACCGGCCGCGCCCGGCTCGCCGAGGCATCCAGCACCGCGAGGATGCGGGGCTTGCCTTCGCGGATCTCGACGTCGATCTGGTCCACCAGCACGATCGCGTTCTTGATCAGCATGCCGGTCAGGCTCAGGAAGCCGAGGATCGCCATGAACTCGAAGGGCGCCTGGAACAGCAGCAGCCCGACCGCCACGCCAACCACCGCCAGCGGCACGGTGAGCCAGATCACCGCGGTCTGGCGCAGGCCGTTGAACATCACGATCACCGCCACCACCATGGCCGCAAAGCCGAAGGGCGCCGCCGCGGCCAGGCCGGCGTTGGCCTCGGCCGCGGCCTTGTGCTCGCCGTGCCACTCGAGCACGTAGCCCGGCGGCAGCGCGATGGCCTCGATCTGCGGGCGCAGGCGCTCGAACAGGGGCGCCGACAGCTGCCCGGCGGGCGGGTCGCACTGCGCCTTGATGGTCGGGAAGCGGTTCTCGCGCCGGATCAGCGCGTCTTCCCACACCGTGTCGACGCGCTCGACGAACTGGCTCACCGGCACGTACTTGCCCGCCGTCGCGCTGAAGACCTGGGCGTTGCCAAGCTCCTCGACGCCGCCGCGCTCGTCCTCCGGCGCACGCGCGAGGATGGGGAGCAGGCGATCATGCTCGCGATACACGCCGATCTGCTGGCCGACGTAGGTGCGCTCGAGCGCGGCGGCGATGTCCGAGGGCAGCACGCCGGCGCGCTGTGCGGCCTCGACCGAGAAGCGCGGGCGCACCACCGCCACCGCCTGGCGCCAGTCATCCTGGATCGCCACCGCCTCGGGGTCGGAGGCCATGATCGCCTTGGCCTCCTCCGCCAGCCGGCGCAGCACCGCTGGGTCGGGGCCGCGGAAGGCGGCTTCGATCTTCTTGCCGCCGCCGCGGCCGAGCATGAACTTCCACACCTTGACGCTGGCCTGCGGGAAGGCGGCCTCGAGCGCGGGCTGCAGGCGTTCGATGAGGCCGACGATGTCCTCGAAGCGCGCGACATCGACGAGCAGCTGGCCGTAGGCCGGGTTCGGGTCTTCCGGGCTGTAGGTCAGCATGAAGCGCAGCCCGCCCTGGCCGATGAAGCTGGTCACATGGCGCACGCCGGGCGCCGCACGCACCGTGGCCTCGGCCTCGGCGACCACGGCGGCGGTGGCGCGGATGTCGGTCCCTTGCGGCAGCGCCAGGTCGACCACGAACTGCGGCCGCGCCGAATCGGGCATGAAGCCGGGCGGCACATGACCGAAAGCGACCACGCCAGCGGCAAGCAGCCCGACCAGCACCGCGCCGCTGAGCCTGCGGTGGCCCAGCACGCCCTGCAGCAGGCGGCGATAGGCGCGCAGCACTCGGCCTTCCTGCACGTCCGCCTCCACCTTCACCTTCAGGAAGGCGGCGCACAGCAGCGGCGTCAGCGTGATCGCGAACAGCCACGACAGCAGCATCGAATACAGGATCACCCAGAACAGCGAGCCGGCGTATTCCCCCATGTCGGTGGGCGACAGGCCGATCGCGCTGAAGGCGAGGATGCCGACCACGGTGCCGCCGAGCAGCGGCCACACCGTCGCGCGCACCACCGCCCCCGCAGCCGGCGCCACCGCCTCGCCCTTGCGCAGCCGCACCAGGATGCCGTCGGTGACCACGATCGCGTTGTCGACCAGCATGCCGAGCGCGATGATCAGCGCGCCGAGCGAGATGCGCTGCATCGCGATGCCGTCCATCCACATGGCGATCAGCGTGCCGGCCACGGTCAGCACCAGCACCGCACCGATGATCAGCCCGCTGCGCAGGCCCATGAAGAGCAGCAGGACCACGACCACGATCGCCACCGCGGCGACCAGGTTGTCGACGAAGCTCGCCACGGCCGCGCGCACCGAATCCGACTGGAAGGACACCACGTTCAGCTCCATGCCTACTGGACGCTGGCCTTCGAGCTCGGCGAGGCGACGCTTGACCGCATCGCCCATCTCCACCACGTTGCCGCCGAGCACGTTGGAGATGCCCAGCCCGATCGCCGCCTCGCCGTCGTGGCGCATCAGCACCGCAGGCGGATCGACGTACTCGCGACGGATGTCGGCGACGTCGCGCAGGCGCAGCAGGCCGCTCGCGGCGTCGCCCGCCACCACCAGCTCGCCGAGCGCCTCGACCGAAACGACGCCGTCCGCGGGCTGGATCTGCAGCCGCAGCGGGCCGGCGTCGACGGCGCCGGCGGGCGCGAGCAGGTTCTGCGCGCGCAGCGAGGCGTAGATGCGCTCGAGCGGCACGCCGAGCTGGGCGGCGCGCGCGCTCGACACCTCGACGTAGATCGCCTCCTTGCGCTCGCCCAGCAGCGCCACCCGCGCCACGCCAGGCACCAGCACCAGCTCGCGGCGCAGGAAGTCGACGTAGTCGTACATCTGGCGCGGGCTGTAGCCCTCGCCGGTGACGGCGTAGAAGAGCGCGAAGACGTCGCCGAAATCGCTCTTCACCACCGGCTCGGCGGCGCCCGGCGGCAGCGCGCGCGCCGCGTCGGCGATCTTGCTGCGCAGCTTGTTCCAGACCTGGTCGAGCTCGGCCTGGCTGCGCGAGAAGGCGAGCTTGGCCTCGATCTTCACCAGCGACTCGCCGGCACGCGACACCGAGGTGATCTCCTCGACCTCCTGCATCTGCTGCACCGCGCCCTCGATGCGGTCGGTGATCTCCTCGGCGACCTGCGCCGGCGAGGCGCCCGGATAGGCGGTGACGACCACCGCCTGGCGGATGACGAACTCGGGGTCCTCGAAGCGGCCAAGGCGCTCGTAGGCCAGCCAGCCCCCCGCCAGCACCAGCAGCGTGGCCACCCAGGCAACGACGGACTTGCGGATCGTGTATTCGGCGATGTTCATCGGCGCCCCCGGCTCAGCGGGGCTCGAGCGGGCGGACCAGCATGCCCTCGCGCAGCGCGCCGGCCCCTGCGCCGACGATGCGCTCGCCCGCCACCAGGCCGGACGCCACGACGATTTCGGCACCCAGGATGGCACCGGTGCGGACCGGCCGACGCGCGACCCTTCCCGCCTCGCTGACCACCCACACGCCCGGCTGGCCCTGCGCATCGGCGGCGACGGCAGTGAGCGGGATGGTGATCTCCGCGTTCGCCGCGGCCGCTCCACCGTCCGTGCCGGTATTGGCCGGCTCGACGCTGACCGCCATTCCCGGCAGCAGGTTCACGCCCACCGGCACCGCGCGCACCGCGAGCACCACCACATAGGTCTGCGTCAGCGGATCGGCCTCGGCGGAGAAGGACCTGAGCGCCAGCGCCAGCGCCTGCCCAGGCGCGACGCGGTCGCCTTCCAGATACGCGACCGCGCCCTGCTGCGGCCGCATGCTGCGCACCAGGCGCTCGGGCACGTTCACCACCACCTCGAGCGCGCGCAGGTCCTGCAGTTCGGCGATCGGCTGCTTGGCCTGCACGTTGGTGAAGGGCTCGATGCGGCGGCGGGTGATCACGCCCGCGAAGGGTGCCTTGATCACGGTGTCGGCGAGGTCGCGCTCGGCAGCGGCGAGATTCGTGCGGGCGAGCTCCAGGCGGGCGCGGCGGTCGTCGACCTCGGCGCGGGCGACGGCCTGCTCCATATCCCACAGGCGCTGGTAGCGCGCGAGGTCGTTCCGCGCACGCTCGAACTCGGCGCGCGAGGCCTCCAGGCGCGAGCGATAGATGCGGTCGTCCAGGCGCGCGACGACCTCCCCGGCCCTCACCCCGCGCCCCTCCTCCAGGCTGAAGGTATCGACGAAGCCAGGCACGTCGAACGATAGCTCGGCACGCCTGGCGGCACGCACCCGCCCGGGCAGGCGCAAGGCCTCGCGCGCGGCAGCCTCGCCCACGGTGACGATCAGCGCCGGACGCACTGCCTCCACCGTTGCAACGGGCGCCGGCGGCTCGCTGCACCCGGCGAGCGGAATGCCGAGCGCAACGATGATCAGGATGGAGGCAAGGCTGGTCGTGCGCATGTATTCATTCCCTTCGTATGCGGAGCGCTGGCGCGCCGGCGCCCAAAGCACTCCGGTCCGGCGCCGCCCTCGTCCGCCTTCAACGCATCACGCTCGCGCCATGGCGTCTGAGCAGCGACAGGCACAGCAGGACGACGAACGAGAACACCACCATGCCGCCCGCCAGCCAGTGCGCCTGCGCATACTCCATTGCCTCGACGTGGCCGTAGATCTGGGTGGACACCACGCGGGTCTTGCCCGGGATGTTGCCGCCGATCATCAGCACGACGCCGAACTCCCCGACCGTGTGCGCAAAGCTGAGGATGGCGGCGGTGAGCAGCCCGGGGCGCGCCAGCGGCAGGGCGACGCTGAAGAAGGCGTCGAGCGGGCTCGCGCGCAAGGTGGCGGCAGCCTCGAGCGGCCGCGCCCCGATCGACTCGAAGGCGTGCTGGATCGGCTGCACCGCGAAGGGCAGCGAGAAGATGATCGAGCCGATCAGCAAGCCGGTGAAGGTGAAGGACAGGGTGCCCCAGCCCAGGGACTGGGTGAGCTGCCCGAGCGCCCCCTCGGGCCCCATCAGCACGAGCAGGTAGAAGCCGAGCACGGTCGGCGGCAGCACCAGGGGCAAGGTCACCACCGCGCTGACCGGCGCCCGCCAGCGCGAACGCGTCTGCGACAACCACCACGCCAGCGGCGTCGCGATCAGCAACAGCAGCACGGTGGTCAGCGTCGCCAGCTCGAGGGTGAGCCGGATGGCTTGCCAGGCGAATTCATCGAGCATCGCCACGCTCACAGGCCGTAGCCGTAGGCGCGGATGACGGCCTTCGCCGCCTCACCCTGCAGATAGCGCATCAGCTCGGACGCGGCCGGATTGTCCTTGCCCCTGGCGAGGATGAGCGCGTCCTGGCGGATCGGCGCGTAGAGATCCTCCGGAACCACCCAGGCCGAGCCCTCGGTGACGCGCCCATCCACGAACACCTGGGACAGCGCCACGAAGCCAAGCGGCGCATTCCGGGTGGCGACGAACTGGTACGCCTGGCCGATGCTTTCCCCCTGGACGAACTTGCCGCGCAGCGCTTCCGCCAGCCCGAGCTCGCGCAGGACCTGCATGGCGGCAGCGCCATAGGGCGCGAGCTTGGGGTCGGCAAGCGCGATGCGCTCGAAGGAGGCCGCGCGCAAGACCTCGCCCCGGTCGTCGACCAGGTCCGCCTGCCTGCTCCACAGCACGAGCTTGCCGATGGCGTAGGTGAAGCGCGTCCCCGCCACACCCAGGCCTTCGCGTTCCAGGCGCGCCGGGGTCTCGTCGTCGGCCGCGAGCAGCACCTCGAAGGGCGCGCCATTCCTGATCTGCGCATAGAACTTGCCCGTCCCGCCAAAGGACAGCGCGAGCTTGTGGCCGGTCTCGTGCTCGAAGGCCGCGGCGATCTTCTGCATCGGTGCAGCGAAGTTCGCAGCCACGGCCACGCTGAGCTCGGCCGCCTGCACGGCACCGGTGAGCGACAGGCTGAGCAATACCAGGGCGGTGGATTTCATCGACAGGGCTCGGTATCGAACGCGGGAGGCACAAGTATAAGAGCGCAGGACCGAACGCGGCGCGCGGCGGGAGCGGAGGATCCGCGGCGGGCACCGCGATGATGCAGCGCGCCAGCGCTGTGCATCGCGGTGGTGCGCAAGCCTGGCGCACGCAGCCCGCGCATTGTTCACCGTGCACACCCGTGATCGTTCGCTCTGAAACGCCAACACGGCCAGAACGCGGTTTGCCGGGATGGCATGAGGTTTGCAGTAAGGAGACACCTGCCACTTTCCGGAGTCACCCTCATGTCCCACGCACCCGACCTCGATCATGACTACCCCCTCAGCGAGGTGCCGCCCGGCGCCCGCAAGGGGCTGCTGTCCACCTCCATCCTGCTGTTCGGCTTTACCTTCTTCACCGCGACCATGTTCGCGGGAGGAAAGATGGGCATGGCCTTCGACTTCAAGACCCTGATCTGGGCCGCGATCGCCGGCAACCTGCTGCTCGGGCTTTACGCCGCAGTGCTCGGGCTGATTGCCTGCCGCAGTGGTCTCAACTCGGTCCTGATGGGACGCTTCTGCTTCGGCGAGCACGGCAGCAAGCTCTCCGACTTCCTGCTCGGCTTCACCCAGATCGGCTGGTATGCCTGGGGCACGGCGACCATCGCGCCGGCGTCGGCACGCTGCTTGCCATCGGCGGGATGTACGACATGCTCATTCCCTTTCTGATCCTGCTCGGCTCGATCATTCCCCCGATCGGTGGCGTGATCATGGCCGACTTCTTCTACGCGCATCGCGGTGCCTACCCGCGCCTCGCGGAGACCGCGCTGCCGCGGTTCAACCGGGTCGGCCTTGGCGCATACGCGCTGGGCGCGCTGTCGGCCTACTTATCGCCGTGGGTCGCACCGCTGGTCGGCATCGCGGTGGCGGCCTCGAGCTACGTGTTGCTGTTCGAACTGCAGCGCGCCCGCCACACCCGTCAGCGACTGAGCGCAGCCGAGGCATGAGCCTGAGCGTGCGCGAGATCCTGCAGCTCCCCCGGCTCCAGGCCCTGCGCCTGCGCGCCGGGGGAGCGGGTGTGCAGCGCAGCGTGCGCTGGCCCTACCTCGCGCAGGATGCATCGATCGCCGAATGGGTGCGGGGCGGCGAGCTGGTGTTCGTCACCGGGATCAACACGCCACATGACGAGGGCGACCTGCTGCGCAGGGTTCGCGAAGCGCACGCAAGCGATTGCGCCGGACTGGTCATCCTGACCGGCCCCCTCTACATCCAACGCATCCCCGACCGCGTCCTTGCCGAGGCCGACCGCCTCGGCCTGCCCCTGATCGAGCAGCCCTACGCACTGCCGCTGGTGGAGGTCACGGAGGCCATCGGTTCGGCGCTGGTCCAGGCGCAGATGCTCGGACAGTCGCGCCAGCAGCTCGTCAAGCACCTGCTCGAGGGTGACATCGCAGACGCCACCGTGCTCGAGCAGCGCGCGCAGGCGCTCGGGCTCGAATTCGGCGGCATGCATCGTGTGCTGGTACTGCAAGCAACCGGCAGTGCGGCGCTGAAGGACAGCCTCGGCGCGGAACAGGCAGAGCGCCGGCTGCAGACCTTGCGTGCCAGCGTCTCGACTGTGCTCGAGCGCTGTCTCGAAACGCTGGGCGCCTCGCTACCGGTGCTCAGCCAGGGCGAGCAGTGGATCGCCCTGCTGCCCATCGACACGGCCTCCTTGACGGGGGTCGGACGCATGCGCACGACCCTTGAGACCCTGATCGCGAACCTGACCGCCGAAGCCGCTCCGCTTCGCCTGTACGGCGGACTGGGCGCACCCTGCCCACACCCGGGCGAGCTTCCGCGCGGATTGGGCGAGGCCCGCCACGCGCTGGCCGTGGCCCTGGCATTGCCAGAGCGCCCGGGCCTGTGCTGCTTCGAGGAGCTCGGGGTAATTGAACTGCTGACTGCAATCCGCGACCGCAGCCTGCTCGAGCGCTTCGTCACCAACACGCTCGGCGCGTTGATGCAGCATGACAAGGCGCACAACAGGGCCCTCATCGAGACCCTGGAGGCCTGGATCCAGAGCAACGGCAACCTCGTCGCCGCGGCGAGCAGCCTCGGCGTGCATCGCAACACCCTGAACCATCGAATGCACCAGATCGAGACCCTGGGCGGACTCGATCTTGCCCAAGCACAACAGCGCCTGAACATTGCCATCGCGCTGATGATCCGACGACTCTCACCCCACTCGCCCGCCAAGAACACGAGGAACTCCGCATGAACCATTTCTACAATGCCCGCCTGCGCGGCCGTGAAGGCCTGTACACCCTGCGCTGGGCCGACGGCTGCATCAGCGCGATCGAGCCGCAGTCGACCACCCTGAGGCCTGAAGTCGCAGGCAGTGACGGGCTCGACGCCGCCGGACGGCTGGTCATCCCGCCACTGGTCGAACCCCACATCCACCTCGACGCCGCCCTCACCGCCGGCGAGCCGCGCTGGAATCTGAGCGGCACGCTGTTCGAGGGCATCGAGCGCTGGGCAGAGCGCAAGGCCCTGGTCACATCCGAGGACACCAAGTCGCGCGCCCACCGCACCATTCGCATGCTCGCCGCGCACGGCATCCAGCACGTGCGCACACACGTTGACGTGACCGAGCCCGGGCTCGCCACCCTGAAGGCGATGCTCGAGGTAAGAGACGAGGCCCGTGCCCTGGTCGACCTGCAGATCGTCGCCTTTCCGCAGGAAGGTATCGAATCCTTCGCCAACGGCCGAGCCTTGATGGAGCAAGCGGTGGAGATGGGTGCCGACGTAGTCGGTGGCATTCCGCACTTCGAGAACACCCGCGATCAGGGTGTCTCATCGCTCCACTTCCTGATGGATCTCGCCGAGCGCCACGAGCGCCTCGTTGACGTGCACTGCGACGAGACCGACGACCCGCAGTCGCGCTTCCTCGAGGTGCTGGCCGAGCTGACGCGCGTCAAGGGCATGGGTGCGCACGTGACCGCGAGCCACACCACGGCGATGGGCTCCTATGACAACGCCTACTGCTTCAAGCTTTTCCGCCTGCTCAAGCAGGCCGGACTGAGCTTCATCAGCTGCCCGACCGAGAGCATCCACCTGCAAGGTCGCTTCGACAGCTATCCAAAGCGGCGCGGCCTCACCCGCGTACCCGAACTCGATCGCGCCGGCCTCAACGTCTGCTTCGCGCAGGACTCGATCGTCGACCCATGGTATCCGCTCGGCAACGGCAACCTCCTGCGCATCCTCGACGCCGGCCTGCACATCTGCCACATGCTTGGCTACGAGGACCTGCAGCGCGCGCTTGATTTCGTCACCGACCACGGCGCCCGCGCGCTGGCGCTGGGCGAACGCTACGGCCTCGAGGTCGGACGACCGGCGAATCTGGTTCTGCTGTCTGCGGCGAGCGACGATGAGGTGCTACGCACGCAGGGGCACGCGCTGGTTTCGATCCGGCATGGCCGCCCGATCATGCGGAGGACGGAGTCCGAGGTTTCGTGGGCACCGGAGACCAGCTGACGCCCTCGCAGATCCCGTGCCCGCCGCCCCAACCCCAGCATGGCTTCGACAACACAGGGCTTGCAGGGCGCAGCAGGACCGGCCCTGCGGAGCGACGACGCTTCGGGCCAGGCGACAAGCCGCGCGCGCTGTGCTACCAATCCCGTCGATGAATCTGCGCGCACGTTTTCTCGAACTGCAGGCGCTGCTGGCCGAGCATGAGTCGGTGTGGCGGCCTGCGCCCTTCCATGTGCGGCGTCCAGCCTGGTGCGAGCGCTGGCCGGCGCTCGCCACCGCGGTGCTGGGACTGGACGAAGCCAGCGTCGAGCACCTCGGCGCGGACCCGGAGGCGTGCGCCGCCTGGCTCCGTCCGCAGTTGCCGGTGGTCGCCCACCTGGCCGCGAGCTGCGCCCTGCCCGAGCTCCCTGCGCGCGCCCTCCCGGCGGGCGACGCCCGCCTTGCGGACGGCATTCCCGGGCGCAAGCTCGCGCAGATCGAGGCCTTCGCGGCGCACGCGCCGCCCGCCCGGGGGCCGCTGCTCGAGTGGTGCGCCGGCAAGGGTCACCTCGGCAGACGACTGGCGCAGATCGAGTGTCAGCCGGTCGCCTCCATGGAGATCGACCCCGTGCTGTGCGCCGAGGCCGAGCGTCTCGCCCGCCGCGCGCGGGTGGCGCAGGAAATCGTGTGCGGCGACGCGTTTGTACCCGAGGCACGGACCCATGTGCGCGGCCGCACGGTGTGCGCGCTGCATGCGTGTGGCGAACTGCACCGCCACCTCGTCCGCAATGCCGCGCGCGACGGCGCGCACGCCTACCGCATCGCCCCCTGCTGCTACCACCTCGGCACCGACGGGGCTTACCGCCCGCTCAGCCGCGACGCCCGCCTCGCGCTCGACGCCGCGACGCTGCGCCTCGCGGTCACCGAGACCGTGACCGCGCCCCGCCATGACCGCAACCGCCTGGCCCGGGACCAGGCGTGGAAGCTCGGCTTCGTGGCGCTGCGAGACGCAGTGGAGCGTGCTGGCGACGCAGCAAAAAGGGAGATGGAAGACGACGCCGACGCACCGCAGCGCCCGCACAACTTCCGCCCGGTGCCGTCAGCCTGGCTTGCGCAGGACTTCGAAGGCTTCTGCCGCAGGCTCGCCACGCGCGAGCAGCTGCGCCTGCCGCTCGCCGTAGATTGGGGGCACTGGGAGAAGGCAGGCGAGCATCGCCGTGACGAGGTTCGACGGCTGGAGCTGGTGCGCCACGCGTTTCGCCGCGCCCTCGAGCACTGGCTGGTGCTCGACCTTGCGCTCGGCCTGGAAGAGCGCGGCTTCGACGTGACCGTGGGACGCTTCTGCGCGCGCGCACTGACGCCACGCAACCTCTTGGTCCTCGCCGAGCGGCGCGCACCCGACTCGCCCACGTCCGGTACGCACTGACGCCCGCAGGCCCACGCCCGTCCTCACGGCCCGTCGCAGGACCTCGGTCAGCGCAAGGCCGCTCCCGAGGCCCGCCGCGATCGGCGCCCCACCATCGCGCAAGGCCTTGCCCGACCCGGGCGAGTCGATTGCCAGCCTGGGGGCGGGGGCTTATCCTCGACCTCGACTTCTCCCCCGACCCGCAGGATCGATGAAACTCACGGTCTATACCGATTACACGCTGCGCGTGCTGATGTACTTGAGCTTGCGCCATGAGAGCGGCGCGCTCACCACGATCGACGAGATCGCGGCCGCGTACGACATCTCGCGCAGCCACCTGATGAAGATCGTGCATCAGATGGGCGCGGCTGGCCTGCTCGAGACGGTGCGCGGGCGCAGTGGCGGCGTGCGCCTGGCGCGCGACCCCGCGGCGATCTCGATCGGCATGGTGGTGCGGATCGCCGAAGGCGATTTCGCGCTGGTCGAGTGCTTCGAGGCCGGCAAGGAGGATTGCTGCGCGATCGCGCCGGCCTGCAACCTCACCCGCGGGCTGCGCCGCGCGCTGGATGCCTTCATGCTCGAGCTCGATCGGATGACGCTGCGCGACGCGGTCGCGGCGCCGAGCGTGGCGGCGTCGCTGCTCGGGATCGACGGCGATCAGCGGCGGATCATCCCGCTCGTGCGTTCGCCCGCGTCGGGCGTCAAGCGCTCACCAGGCTGAATCGCCGCCGGGCGCGGCGCGGCGACGGCGCGGTGCAGCGCAAGGCCGGCGAGCACGAGCGCCAGCACGATCAGCCCCTTGCCGGCGACCGCCTGTTCATCGACGAGGTAGCTCACGCACAGGCGCTGTTCTTCGTCCTGGTACAACAGCCCGGCAGTGGCCAGCATCCAGGCCATGTTGCCGACGAAGAAGGCGGCGATCTCGGGTTCGCTTCGGCGCCAGCTCGCGCGCAGCACCACGCCGGAGAGCCACCACGCACCGTATTTGGCCCACTGCACGCCGGCATCGAGAAGACTGAGGTCGAGCATCGAGGGGATCATCCACAGCGCGCCCACGCAGCTCGCGAACGCGAGCCCGAGCACGCCGTGGGCGTCGACGCGGCAAGGCAGTCCGGCGGGCAGGCGGTGGTGCGCGAGCACGGCGCCGGCGGCCCAGCCGCTGGCCAGCAGCAGCGGCAGCTCCACCAGCATGTGCAGCGCCATGCTGCCTTCGAGCAGCTGGCGCAGGGGCGCCCACAGCAGCAGGAGCGGCAGCGCCGCGAGCAACCCTGTCGGTACCCGTCGGCTTGCGGTGTTCATGAGCGTCCCGCGGCGGCGAGCGCCAGTGCGCGTTCGAGCGCCTGCGGCCAGCGCTCGAGGTCGTAGATGCCCCTCACGGTGCCGCCGGCGTCGATGAGGTGGATGGCCCCGTTATGCACGAAGCCCCCCATCCCGTCCGGCACCGCGACCACGCCGAGCGAGCGCAGCAGGGTCTCCTGCGCCGCCGCGTCGACCGGCGTGCCGATCTGCCACAGCTCGGGCGCCTGCCGGTGGGTGATGCCGTAGTCCCGCAAGGCGGCGGGTGTGTCGTGCGCGCGGTCGAAAGCGATCGACACCAGACGGATCGGGCTGTCGGCGCCGAAGCGCTCGCGCAGTGCGCGCTGCATGCGGGTGTATTCGGCGCCGAGGGCGCTGCACACGGTCGGGCAGCGGGTATAGATGAAATCGACCAGGAAGACCTCGCCCGGCTGTCCCGGCCAGGGCGTCGACGCCGCTCGGTACGGACCTGACAGCGCGACCGGAGGGGCAAGCAGGCGGGCGCCCGCCGCGTCGTCGCGACGCAAGGCCTCGAAGGTCCAGTATTCGAAGCCGCGGGTGAGCTGCCCAACCAGGGCGATGAAGCCCACCAGCAGCGCGAGGGCTGCGAGCAGGGTTGTCACCAGCGCGCGGGGGCGCGCTGCGGCAGCGCTGCCGCGGGCGGCTGGCACTATCCCCGCTCCACGTTCACGCGCCCCTCTTCATCGGCGACGAACTTCGCCGGGCGGCTGAAGAAGCCGAGGAAGAGGCTGCGCCCGATCATCCCGGCGACCTCGCGCAGCCGCTCGCGCGCGGCGGTCTCGAAGCCGGCCGCGGTGTGGCGGTGCCACAGCGTCATCCAGCGCGCGAAGTGCTCAGGCTCGACGCCCTTGAGCTGCATGTGGGTGGTAAAGACGCTGCCGGAGAAGGTGCGCGTGTCGAGCATCATGGTCGACCAGAACTCGACCATGCGTCCGAGGTGGGTGTCCCAGTGCTCGCCGATCGCCGCGTCGAACACCGGGGCGAGCAAGGGGTCGCGGCGCACGTCGGCGTAGAAGGCATGCACCAGGCGGTGAAGATCGTCACGCGTCAGTGCGTTGGACGCGATCGTGGCGGAGGGGGTGGGCGGGCTGTTGGCGCTCATCTCAGTTCAGGGAAGCGCGGCGAGTTCATCGCCGCCGGAGAAGGGTTGCTTGCGGTCCGTGAGCCGGGCCCGCGCCGCGGCCACGGCCTCGGCGTCGATCGGCGCGGCGGCGTTGCCCCAGCTGCTGCGGATGTGGGTGAGCACGGCGGCGATCTCGGCATCGCCCAGCGAGCTGCCGAACGCGGGCATCGCGCCCTGGTAGACCGTGCCCTTGACCTCGAGCGGGCCACTCACGCCGTGCAGCAGGATGGCGGCGAGCGTGTCGGGTTTGCCGAGCACCCATTCCGAACCGGCCAGGGGCGGGAACACGCCCGGCAGCCCCAGCCCGGTGGCCTGGTGGCAGGCGGCGCACATCGAATTGAAGATGGCGCCGCCATCGACCTTGGCGCCCGCCGCCGGCTTGTCGCCGGCCAGCTCGGCTGCGCTGCGGCCGTCGCCCCAGGTCGCCGGCGCATTCAGGTTCGAATGGGAGATGTAATCGACACCGAAGGCGGCAAGCGCCAGCGCGAGCGCGAGGACGAGCCAGGGGATGGGCGTGCGGCCCTCCTCCGGGTCGGGATTCTCGCGGCGCTGCTGCGACAGGATTTCGGGCTTGTTCATGGGCGTCCTCGGCCGCTCAGTTCACGTTTGCCGCATCGGCGACCGGATAACTGCGGTCGAGCGACTTCAGGTAGCTCACCAGATCGAGCGCCTCCGGGCGGGCGACGACGACCTTGCCCGCCGGGGCGAAGTCGGGCGGCAGGGTGACCACCGTCTCGCCCGCCTCGGCCTGGTCGCGCAGCTCGAACAGGAAGGGATAGGCCGGCATGATGCTGCCCGGCGCGTAGGCGCGCGGCTGGTAGAGATGCCCCAGGTGCCACTGGTCGCTCGGCTGGCGAACGCCGATGTTCATCAGGTCCGGGCCGGTGCGCATGGTGCCGAGCAAGGGCGGATCGTCATAGGCGTAGTCGCCCGCCACCGTGGCCCGCCCCCAGGCGCGCTTGGCATCGGGCGCGAACGCCCTCGCGCGCGGCTGCTGCGAGTGGCAATACATGCATCCGTGTTGAATGTATTGCGTGCGCCCGCGCAGCTCGGCCGAGGTGTAAGGCTTGAGGCCTTCGACCGGCGGCGTGTCGCGGACCGTCACGTAGGGCAGCACGACCAGGGCGGCGGTGGCGACCGCCAGCGTGGTCAGGCCGCCGAGGATCAAGCGCGTTTCGCTGTGCATCAGATCGCTCCCGGTGCCGAAAGGTAGGCGGACGATTGCTCCGTGCGGCGCTCGCCGCCTATCAGCAGGCGGACGAAGTGCGCGGCAAACACCACATGGCTGAGCGCCATCAGCGCACCGCCCACGCTGCGGCCCTGCAGGTAGGGCAGCGTGATCTGCACCGATTCCATGAATCCGCGGCTCTCGTCGAGCATCGCGCTGCCCTGCAGCCAGCCGCCGATGGTCAGCGACACGAAATAGATCGCGATGCCGGTCGCGGCCAGCCAGAAGTGCAGGCTGATGAGCCGCGGCCACGGCCAGTCGCGGCCGGTGACGCGTGGCACGACGAAATAGATGGCGCCGAAGAAGACCATCGTGACGAAGCCATAGAGGCCGAGATGGGCGTGGGCCACCGTGTAGTGGGTGAAGTGGGTGATGACGTTGACGCTTCGCAGCGCCTCGAACGAGCCCTGCACCGAACTCGCGGTGTACATCAGTCCGCCGAGGCAGATGAACTGCAGCGTTGGCGAATGGCGCAGCGCGGCGAGATGGCCCTTGAGCGTGAGGTGCTGGTTCACCGTGAAGGCGACCACCGGCAGGATCATCATCATGCCCTGCACGATCGACAGGGTGACCAGCCAGGCGGGAACCGGACCGCCGACGAGATGGTGCCCGCCGACCTGGCCGTAGAAGAAGGCGAGCCCCCAGAAGCCCACCAGCGACAGGTTGTAGGACTGGATCGGCCGGCCGATCAGCTTGGGCAGGAAGTAGTAGATCGAGGCCAGCGCCAGCGGCGTGTAGAACAGGCCGAGCACGTTGTGGCCGAACCACCAGTTCATCGTCGCCGCCTCCACGCCGCGGTGAAGGCCGGGGATGTTGGCGACGAAGAACAGCACCGGAAACCAGAACAGCGCGCACCCCATGTACCAGACCGATACGTAGAGGTGGGCGACCTTGCGCCTGAGCAGCGTGAGGATCAGCGGCAGGCCCACGAGGGCGCCGCCGGCGACGAACAGGATGTCGATCTGCCAGGGGATCTCGAGCCACTCCATGCCGTCGCTGACGCCATAGGCGAGGCTGCCCAGCCCGGCGACCAGCGCCGCGTTCCACAGCGCCCCGCCGAGCACCGCATAGCGGCCGCCGACGAGTTCGGTCTTGAGCAGGCGCGGAATGATGAACAGCGCCGTGCCGAGGCCGGCCATCGGCGCCCAGCCATAGGCCACCGCGTTGAGATGCACGGTGCGGATGCGGCCGAAGCTGAGCCAGGCCTCCGACACCAGCCAGTCGGGCGCATGGAGCTTGATCGAGGCGGTGAGTCCCGCCGCCGAGGCCACGAGCAGCCAGACGAAGGCACAACAGTAGAAGAAGAACACCACCGGAGCGGTCGAGGCATCCGCCGCGGCGCGATCGAGCAGTTCCTGGCTATCGACCGTGCCGGCGCCACCCTCCAAAGCGCGATGCGGCGTCAATGTTTCCGGGTGGCCAATCTCGCCGCGGGCGAAGATCACCTCGCTGCCTTCGGACGCGCGATTCAGCAAGCGGCTGCGCTGCGACCAGATGAAGAAACCGAGGCCGACGAGCGAGAGCACGAAGGCCGACATCAGGATCGAGAGGGTGTTCATGGAAGATTCGCCTGTAAAGCATGGGTCCGGGGCCGCGCGCGGCGTGGCATCGGTTCGGAAGACGATCGGCAGCACGCACCGACCCACGCCTGCCAGCGCAGGAAATTCGCCCGGACACCATCTTAAAGATACATTTACAGTAAATCTTTTAGACTCCGTCTGCAAGACCTGTCGTCAACACGGACAAGGCTCGGCTGGCCCCCTGCCCGCAGGGGCCGCCAACGCCCTTGCATCAGCCTGCCGGTTTCTGTCGGCCTGCCGAACACGTCGTCGGCGTAATGCTTCATCCGCGACGGCTCCACGGTCGGCTTCAGTGCTTCGTGCGACCGCCACTCAGCATTGCGTCGACCGAAGCCCGCCCCGCACCGCTCACCATCAGCGACACCGACGCGGCCAACAGCACGAGGCCGAATTCGTAGCCGTTGTTGCTCATGAACAGACCGTTGCCGATATGCACGCTGAAGATCGCCACCAGCATCGCGAACCCGAGCATCGCTGCCGCCGGGCGCACCAGCAGGCCGGCGATCAAGGCCAGCCCGCCGAAGAACTCGGCGCTGCCGGCAAGCAAGGCCATCAAGTAGCCGGGCGCCAGACCGATCGAGGCCATCCACTGGCCGGTGCCTTCGAGGCCGTAACCGCCGAACCAGCCGAAGAGCTTCTGTGCGCCGTGCGCGGCGAAAATGATGCCTACCGGGATGCGCAGGGCGAGTGCGCTCCAGCCGGCGTTGGTGGAGAGGAAGCGCTGGATGAGGGGATGGGTCATGGTGATTCTCCTTGGGGTCGTCATTGATCAGGCGGGACCGCATCATGTCGTGCCGCTCCGGCCATGGACCGCACTTTACGGGGCGCTATAAATGAGATAAACAGCCAGTACAACGAGAAACTATTCCACTTATAGAGACAATGGACCGCTTCGTCGAAATGCAGACCTTCTGTGCCGTGGTCGATGCGGGCAGCTTCGTGGGCGCGGCCGATGCGCTCGGGATCTCCAAGGCCGCCACCTCCCGCTATGTGGGCGAGCTGGAAACGCGTCTCGGTGTCCGTCTGTTGCACCGCACGACCCGACGCCTGTCCTTGACCGAGGATGGCGAGCGCTTCTACGCACGCAGCCGGGAACTGCTCGCCGGATTGGAGGAGGCAGAGGCCGAGCTGCATTCGCGCAGCGGCGCCGCACGCGGGTTGCTGCGCATCAATGCCCCGGTCACCTTCGGCATTCGCCATCTCGCCCATCTCTGGGGTCCCTTTCGCGAGCTTCACCCCCAGGTCCGGCTCGAGGTCACGCTATCCGATCGGATCGTCGATCTGGTGGAGGAAGGCTTCGATGTCGCGATCCGGATCGCCGCGCTGCCCAGCTCGACCCTGATCTGCCGGCAGCTCGCACGCACACGCATCCTGGCGTGCGCCTCGCCCGGCTACCTGGCGGCCCATGGCACGCCATTGCAGCCAGCCGACCTGGCCCAGCACAGGGTGATCGCCTACAGCTACTGGTCGGGCGGCGACGAGTGGCAGTTCGAGGGCCCGCACGGGCGCGAGAGCGTGCGCACCAGGCCCAGCGTTCATACGAACAGCGGCGACACCTGCCGCGCGATGGCGCTCGCCGGCCAAGGGGTGATCCTGCAGCCCGGATTCCTGGTCGCCGATGACCTGGCCACCGGTGCGCTGGTTGAGCTGATGCCGGCGTATCGATCGGTCGAGCTCGGCATCTATGCCCTCTACCCCACGCGCAAGTTCGTTCCGCCCAAGGTTCACGCATTGGTCGATTTCCTCACCGAGCGCTTCGCGGCACCGCCACCGGGCTGGTAGCAGGCCCGCACCCGGAGCTCTCCGTTGCGGCGGCAGGAACAGTCCGTCCCCGCGACGGGGGTTTTTCCCGGTCGCGAGCACCGATACCGTATGGCCCAGGTAAGGACCCATCAAGAAACTGGAGAAGCGATACATGCTGGTCAACGGGAAATGGATGGAAAAGTGGCAGCCAGTGCAGGCGAGCGATGACGAGGGCCGGTTCATCCGCCAGGATTCGGGCTTTCGGCATCGCATCGGTGCGCACAGCCCCGACGGCTTCACCCCGGAGGCTGGCCGTTACGTGCTGTACGTGGCTTACATCTGCCCGTGGGCGTGCCGAACCCTGATCGCCCTGCGCCTCAAGGGGCTGGAGGACGCGATCGCCATCCGCGTCGCCGACCCGCGCCTCACCGACCAGGGCTGGGCCTTCACCGGCGAACTCGACACCGACCTCGACGACATCAACGGCGCGCGCCACATGCACGAGCTGTACACCCGCGCCGATCCGAGCTACACGGGACGGGCGACCGTGCCCGTCCTTTGGGACCGCTCATGCCGCACCATCGTCAATAACGAATCGGCGGACATCCTGCAGATCCTCGACGGCGATTTCGGTACGCTCGCGCGCAACCCGATCGCGCTGAGGCCGGCCGCGTATGTCGACGCGATCGAGACCGCCAACGCGCGCCTCTACGCGGACTTCAACAATGGCGTCTATCAGGCCGGATTCGCCACCACGCAGTCGGCATACGACGAGGCGGTCGAACGGGTATTCGACTGCCTTGCGTGGCTGGACGGGCGACTCGCGGACGCTCGCTGGCTGGTCGGCGACCGGCTCACCGAGACCGACATCCGCGCTTTCGTCACGCTGATCCGTTTCGACCTCGCGTACCACGGACTCTTCAAATGCAACCTGCGCCCGCTCTCGGCCTACGCGAACGTGATGGCCTATCTGCGCCGCCTGCTGGCCATCCCGGCCTTCGCCGGCAGCGTACGGCCAGATCACATCAAGACCGGGTATTACTCCATCAGGGCACTCAACCCGAACGCGATCGTGCCGGCAGGGCCGCTGCTCGACTACCTGTAAACGAACGGAGCATGGCGGCAGGCGATCGACCGGCTGCCAGACGGAAAGCGCAACGCACCGCGCGCTCCATGCAGGCAAGCCGCGCGTGAGCAATCGAGGTGCGACGATCCGTCTCAGCCGCCCACGCTGCGCCCCTCGCCCGCCTCCTCGTGCGTCACGCCGTCGCGAATGTGATAGATGCGCTTGAAGGTCGGGATGATCTTCTCGTCATGGGTCACGACGATGATGGCGGTCTGGCACTGGGTGGCCATCTCGTTCAGGATGCGCACCACCGCCATCGCCCGTGTGCTGTCGAGCGGGGCCGTGGGCTCGTCGGCAAGGATCACCGGCGGCCGATTGACCAGGCCGCGCGCGATCGCAACCCGCTGCTGCTCGCCGCCCGACAACTGGGAAGGCATCGCCTCGGCGCGATGCCGGATGTCGAGCGCGCTCAGCAGCGCAAGCGCCTGGGCGCGCGCCGCGGCGTTGGCGACCCCCGCCAGCATCGGCAGCAAGGCAACGTTGTCGGTCACGTTCAGGAAGGGAATCAGATACGGCGCCTGGAACACGAAGCCGATCCTGTCCCGGCGCAGCGCGCGCAGGTCGCGCACCTTCCAGCCCTTGTCGAAGATCAGCTCCTCACCCAGCGTCATGCGTCCGGCGCTGGGGTCGATGACCGCACCGAGGCACTTCAGCAGCGTGCTCTTGCCCGAGCCGGACGGACCGATCAGGCCGACCACCTCGCCGGGGGCGACCCGCATGTTCACGCCCTTCAGGGCATCGACCGCCGTGTCGCCATGCCCGTAGCGCTTGGTCAGCCCTTCGATGAGGATGCCGCGGCCTGTCTGGAGGCTCATCTCAACCCCCGATCGCTTCGGCGGGATCGACACGCAATGCGAGTCGGATCGACACCAGGCTGGCGAGCACGCAGATGATCATGACTGCCGCAAAGCCGGCAATCGTGTCGGCGGGCACGAGCAGGACGTACTTCGGAAAGAACGGCGCCGAGAAGGTGGCGGTGATCTTGCCGACCACGAAGCCGATCAGCCCGAGCGCCACCGCCTGCTGCAGGATCATCGCCGCGATCGTGCGGTTGCGCGTGCCGATGAGCTTGAGCACCGCGATCTCGCGGATCTTGTCCATCGTCAGCGTGTAGATGATGAAGGCGACGATGGCTGCGCTCACGACTGCGAGGATGACGAGAAACATCCCGATCTGGCGCGCCGAGGTGGCGATCAGCTTGCCGACCAGGATGCCTTCCATCTGGGCGCGGGTATAGACCGTCAGCCGCTGCCAGCGCCGGATGGATTCGGCCACTTCGTCCGGCGCGTAGCCCGGCGCGAGGGTCACGAGCACGGCATTGACGTAGGGGTTCGTGCTCTGCGAGGCCAGCACCGCATCGAGCAGGCCCGGCACGCCGGGACGGTTCAGCGCCGGGTTGGCCTCGGTGCGGCGCCGGCCCTGCCAGATGGCGTCGTTGTCCTTCAGGAACTGGGCCTCCTGCGCATCCTTGAGCGGAATGAACACCATCGGGTCGCCGGAGGACGAAACCATCCGTCTCGTGAGGCCGACGACGGTGTATTGATTGCGCCGGATGCCGAGCCGGTCGCCGATCCGGAAGCCGGCCGCGATGTCGGCCACCGCCTCGTAATGAGCGCGCGTGATCTGCCGTCCCGCGACCAGATAGGGCGGCCAGCCGGGTACCTGTCCCGGCTGCCCGGCGGCGATGCCGACCACCATCGCGCGCACGTCCTGCGTGCCCTTGCGCACCTGCATGGTCAGGTA
This sequence comes from Thauera sp. JM12B12, assembly GCF_039614725.1. Taxonomy (NCBI): domain Bacteria; kingdom Pseudomonadati; phylum Pseudomonadota; class Betaproteobacteria; order Rhodocyclales; family Zoogloeaceae; genus Thauera; species Thauera sp. JM12B12. The sequence continues at coordinate 2,742,309 of NZ_CP154859.1, forward strand.
GGTGATGTTTGCCGCGCGCGCGACGCCGCGCACGCCGAGCAGGCCGCGGTAGACGTCGTCATGCACGCTGGAGGATTCGGCATAAGGCCCGAGCGTGTCGCGCTGCACCACCCAGAGGTCGGCGCCGCTGTTGTCGAGCAGCGCCTTGCCGTCATCGACCATGCCCCGGTACACGCCCGCCATCACCAGCGTGACGCCGATCAGCAACCCCAGGCCCATCCCGGTGAAGACGAACTTGCCCCACCCATGCAGGATGTCGCGGCCGGCGAGGCTGATCACCTATGCGCTCCCGGGAGGGTGGAAACCACATCGATGCGGCTGTCGCGGCTCAGGGCGCGCTCGCTGTAGAGCACGATCTCCTCACCCGCCGTCAGTCCCGCGCGAACCTGAACCCGTCCGTCGAGGTCGGCCGCCCCCAGCTTGATCGGCGCGAAGTGCAGGCGTCCTTCCTTCACCCGCCACACCCCCACCTCGCCCGCCTCGCGCCTGAGGGCGGCGTTGGGAACCACCACGGCAGCCGGCGCCGGGGGCAAGGCGACCGTCACCTCGGCGAGTTCGCCAAGCGGCGGCATGGGCTCGGGCCTGCTGTCGAACACGACCTTGGCGAGGAGCTCCTCGGTGACGGCGTCGGCCCTCGGCTCCACCCGCAGCACACGCCCCGGCAGCGGCGCCTCGCTGCGCGAGCGCAGGACGATGGCGGCCTCCAGGTCGCGTGCGAGCTCGCCTGCACCGACCTGATCCAGCCGCAGGTTTATCCAGAGGCTGGAAGGATCGATCAGCTCCACGACCGCCTGCCCGGCCACCACCGTGGTGCCCGGCTCGGCCTCGCGCAGCGTGACCACGCCATCGACGGGCGCGACGAGTTTCAGGTTGTCCAACTGGGCCACGAGCGCGGCGCGCTCCGACTGCACGCGCGCAAGCTCCTCGCGCGCCGCGACGAGGCCGGCTTCGGCGATCTCGCGCTCCTGGCGGCGGGTGATCGCGACCTCCTCGCTCGCGGCCTGCAGCGCACTGAGCTTGTCGTAGCGCCGCGACTGCGCCTGCGCGAAGGCCTGGCGTGCCTCGGCTTCGCGAACACCCGCACGGGCGCGCTTGAGCGCCGCGTCCTGCGCACGGATGCGATCGGACAGATCGACCGCATCCATCTCGCCCAGCACCTGGCCCGCGCTCACCCGGTCGCCCACCTGCACCTCGACGCGGCTGACCCGTCCGGCCAGCGTCGGACCGATGCGATAGGTGTGGCGCGCCTCCACCGTGCCGATGCCGAACAGGGTGGGCGACACCGTGCCCTCCTGCACGCGCACCACCGTCACCTTGACCGGCGCCAGCGGCCCGGAGCGCATCGCGACATACGCGAACACGGCCAGCAGCGGCACGATGATCGCGATCAGGGCGATGCTGCGCCCATGCAGTTTCAGCGCCCGCATGGCGAGCTCCGGATGCCGGCGAGATAGATGGCGAACACCCGTGGCGCGCTCGCCCGCATCAGCCCCATGTCGCCTGCGATCAGGGACTGCATCACCAGGCCCTGGATGGTGCCGACGAAGAGCGTTGCGGCCGCGTCGACGTCGCATTCAAGCGCGACCTCGCCCGCCGCCTTGCCGGCCTCGAGATGGGTCCGGATGCGCTGCCCGTAGCGCCCGAGCAAGGCCTGGGCGGCTCGTTTGGCCGGCGTCGCCTCCGCGCGCTGGAGCTCGCCGAACAGCATGCGGGGAACACCGGGGTGTTCGATGACGAAATCCACATGCGCCTCGAAGATCGCCTGCAAGGCTGCAATCGGTGAAGCGCCCGCGCTGGCCGCATGGTCGACGCGGGCGAGCAGCCGATCGGCGACCCAGTCCATGACCGCCTCCCAGATCGCGTCCTTGGTCGGGAAGTGACGGAACAGCGCGCCCTGGGTCAGCTTCATGTGGCTGGCGATCGCCGCAGTGGTGATGTCGCTGGGGTTCCGTTCGGCGGCCAAAGCCACCACGGCTTCGACGGTCACCTCGCGACGCGTTTCAGCCGGAAGATGCTTGGAAGACAAGACCCACCCCTTAGTAAGTAATCATTTACTTACTATCTTAGACGCATCCGTGGTTTGTGCAAGCCGGTTGCCCGCATCGCGATCAGGGAACGCAGCCGCCACCACGAGGCGGGTGGTTCATGTCCGGTTCAGGATCGCAGCCTCATCATTCTCCCGTCCTCATCACGCCAACGCTCCTACAATCGCGGGCTGGAGCACCTGCGGGGTCCGCCGCTCCATCCACTTCCACCCGATCCACCGCCCCTTGCTTCCATGACCTCCATCACGCCACGCCAGGCCCTGCTGCTTTCGCTCGCCGCAGCACTGGTCACCATCGCGATGAAGACCGGCGCCTGGTGGCTGACCGGCTCGATCGGCTACCTGTCCGACGCGCTCGAGTCGGTGGTCAACCTGGCCGGCGCCGGCTTCGCGCTGTGGATGGTGTCCTACGCGCAGCGGCCCGCGGACGATGACCACCCGTACGGCCATGGCAAGGCCGAATACTTCTCGGCCGCGTTCGAGGGCGGGCTGATCTTCATCGCCGCGCTGATCATCCTGCTCACCGCCGGCGAGCGCCTGCTCAATCCGCAGCCGATCGGCGCGCTGGGGCTCGGCACCCTGCTGTCGGTCGGCGCGAGCCTGATCAACTTCCTGGTCGCGCGCGTGCTGCTGCAGGTCAGCCGCGCGCACCGCTCGCTCGCGCTCGAAGCCGACGCCCGCCACCTGATGGCCGACGTGTGGACCACCGCCGGCGTGGTGTGCGGCGTCGGCCTGGCGGTCGTCACCGGCTGGAGCTGGCTCGACCCGGTGGTCGCCGGCGCGGTCGCGCTCAACATCCTGCGCGAGGGCTGGGAGCTGATGCGCCGCTCGATCGACGGCCTGATGGACCGCGCGCTGTCCGACGCCGAGGTGGCCGCGATCGAGCGCACGCTGGCCGAGGCCTCGCCACCCGGATGCTTCCACAGCAAGCTCCGGACCCGGGCGGCGGGCGCGCTGCACTTCGCCCACGTCGAGCTGTGCGTGCCCGGCGACTGGACGGTGGCCGAGGCCCACGCCGTGGCCGACGCGCTCGAACGCATCGTCCTCGAGCGCACCGGCACCCGCCTTTCGACCCACCTCGAACCGATCCCGCCCGCCGCGCCATCGGGCGCCGAGACCGACCTGACCTGAGCGCCGCCCGATGCACCTGCTCATCGTCGAAGACGACCGCACGATCGCCGAGAACCTCTACGACTACCTCGAGGCGCGCGGCCACCAGTGCGACTACGCCGGCTCGATCGCGGCGGCCTCGGCCCTGCTCGCGCGCAGCGCGTTCGACGCCGTGGTGCTCGACCGCAACCTGCCCGACGGCGACGGCCTCGCGCTCGCGCGCCGGCTGCGCGCCGAGGGCTGCGCCACGCCGATCCTGGTGCTGACCGCGCGCGACACGCTGGAAGACAAGCTGCTCGGCTTCGAGGCCGGCGGCGACGACTACCTGGTCAAGCCCTTCGCGCTGCAGGAGCTCGAGGTGCGCCTGCTGGCGCTGGCGCGGCGCAATGCCGCGCGCGCGGCCGATCCGGTGTTGCGCTACGGCGCGCTGGAGTTCCGCGCCGCGACCCAGGCGCTGCACCTCGACGGCAGGCCACTCACGCTGCCGCCGAAGCCCCTGCGCCTGGTCGCCGAACTGCTCGCCCAGCCCGAGCGCGTGTTCTCGCGCCGCGAGCTCGAGATCGCGGTGTGGGGCCATGAGCAGGACAGCAGCGACAACCTGCGCAGCGTGCTGCACACCCTGCGTCGCGCCCTCGGCGACGACGCGCCCGTTCAGGTGGTGAATGTCCATGGCCTCGGCTACAAGCTCGTCAGCCGCTGAGGGCGGTGCGCGCCATGGCTGGCGGCGCTGGCTGCCCGGCGGCATGCGCGTGCGCATCGCGGTCTCGGTCACCGCGATGCTGGTCGTGCTCATCGTGGCGCAGTCGCTCGCCCTGGTGCGGCTCAACGAGGAGATGGAAGAGGAGTTCATCGACGGCACGCTCGACGAGCAGCTGCACTACAGCATCGAGCACAGCCGCCGGCTCGGCACCCTGATCGGGCCGCAGACGCCGAACATGACGCTCTACCGTTTCGCGCCGGGCGAGCCGCTGCCGCCGGGCCTGAGCCCGGCGCTGGCTGCGCTCGCGGTCGGCAATCACGAGGACTGGTCCGCCGGGCGCGAGCTGCACGTCGCGGTGCGCGAGGCCGACGGCCAGCGCTACGTACTGATCTACGACGAATCCGAGCACCGCGCGCGCGAGACCGCCGTCGTCACCACGGTGGTGATCGGCGGGCTGGCCCTGACCGCCCTGTCCTTCCTCCTCGTCTATGCCATCGCCGCCCGGCTCACGCGCGCTCTGGAGACGCTCGCCGAGCGCGTCGAGGGGGAGCGCGACGGCACGCCCTTCGCCCAGCCCGGACTCGACGCCGAGCTCCTCGCCGTGGCGCGCGCGCTCGACCGCGCCGAAGCGCGCCAAGCGGCCCTGCTCGCGCGCGAGCGCGACTTCAACGCCAACCTGTCGCACGAACTGCGCACCCCGCTCGCCGGCATCCGCAGCGACGCCGAGATGCTGCTGACCGACCCCGCGCTGTCGACCAAGGCCCGCCGCCGCGCCGAACGCATCGTCGCCACCACCGACCGCACCGCCACGCTCGCCCACAGCCTGCTGTTGCTCGCCCGCGAGGCCCGGCCGCAGGGGGCCGAGCCGGTCAACCTGGGCGCCGCGGTGCGCGACGCCTGGGCGCGACTGCAGGCGGCCGGCAAGGAGGCCGAGGCGGTGGACATCCGCATCGACCCTGCGGCCGAGGTCGTCGCCGACCCCAGCCTGCTGGCGCTGGTGCTGCACAACCTGCTGGAGAACGCGCTGCGCCACGGCGAAGGGCGTGCGATCGAGGTGGTGCTGGAAGGGCGGCAACTTGCCGTGTGCGACCGCGGCCCCGGCTTCGGCAGCGAGGACCCGATGCGCAGCTTCGAGCGCTTCCGCCGCGGCGGCGGCAAGCCGGGGCACGGCCTCGGCCTGGCACTGGTGCAGCACATCTGCACCGCCTGCGGATGGACGGTGCACGCCGCCAACCGTCCCGACGGCGGCGCCTGCCTGACGATCGACTTCGAACCCGCCGCCGCTTGAGGCCCACCGGGCGCAGCGCGGGCAGATCGCGCTCACACTTTCCTCACACCCGCATCACGCTTTCCTCACGCGCGCCTGCGTAGATTGCGCCGATCCTTCCCAGGCTCTGCGCAACCATGTCCGATCCGCGTCTGTCCCTCGTCCCACCCCTGGCAAGCCCGACCGCCGAACCGATATCCGTCGGCGGCAGCCTTCGGCGTGCCTTGCCGCTCGGCTCCGCCTCGACGCTCACACGCGCCTGGGCTGTCGCGCGGCGCTGGCGCCCGGCGCTATCCACCGAGGCCCTGCTGCTCGGCCTCGGCCTCTACTTCACGCTCGCTTGCAACACCCCTTTCTGGCGCGCCCTGCTCGCCAGCCGCGGCGGCGCGGGCGGCGCCCTCCTCTACGTGCTTGCGATCGGCGTCGCCCTCAGCGCGCTCAACGTCCTGCTGCTCGCGCCCCTGCTCAACCGGTGGACGACCAAGCCGCTGCTGGGCGGGCTGATCCTGGTCGCCGCGGCGTCGAGCTACTACGCCGGCCACTTCGGCGTGTATTTCGACCCGAGCATGCTGCGCAACGTGCTGCGCACCGACGTCGCCGAGGCGCGCGAGCTGCTGACCCCCGGCTTCTTCCTGCAGGTGGCCGCGCTGGCCCTGCCGCCGCTCTTCGTGCTGCAGCGCGCCCGCCTGCGCCAGCGCCCGCTCAAGCGCGCCCTGGCGATCCGCGCCGCGACCATCGTGCTCGCGCTGGTCGTGGCCGCCGGCGCGCTCGGCAGCGTGTTCAAGGACTTCTCCGGACAGATGCGCAACCACAAGGAGCTGCGCTACCTGGTTACCCCGGCCGCGCCGCTGTGGTCGCTCGTGCGCGTGCTCGGCCGCGACGCGCAGGCGGCCAATCTGCCGCGCCAGCCCGTCGGCGCCGATGCCAATCTGGGGCCGAGCTGGGCGGCGGCGAAGAAGCCGGCGCTGTTCGTGATCGTGGTCGGCGAGACCGCGCGCGCCGCCGACTGGGGGCTGAACCACCCAGCCGGGCAGCAAGCCGCCCGCGACACCACGCCCGAGCTCGCCCGCCGCGCGGTCATCAACTTCCCGGAGGTGACGAGCTGCGGCACCAACACCGAGGTATCGGTGCCGTGCATGTTCTCGCTGCAGGGGCGGCGCCACTACGACGAGGACGCCATCCGCGGCAGCGAGTCCCTGCTCGACACGCTGCGCCATGCCGGCCTGCGCGTCGTGTGGAACGACAACCAGTCGGGCTGCAAGGGCGTGTGTGCCGGCGTGGAAAGCATGCGCCCCGATCCCGCGGCCCTGCCCACACTGTGCGACGGCGAGCGCTGCCTCGACGAGGCCCTGCTCGAGAGCAGCCGCAGCCTGCTGCGCGACGCCGCGGGCAACCTGGTGCTCGTGCTGCACCAGCTCGGCAACCACGGCCCGGCTTACTTCCGCCGCTACCCCGACGCCTTCCGCCGCTTCACGCCGACCTGCGACGACGAGGACCTGTCCAAGTGCAGCCGCGAGCAGGTCGCCAACAGCTACGACAACGCCCTGCTCTACACCGACCACGTGCTCGCGCGCAGCATCGACCTGCTGCAGGAGCTGGAGCCGCGCTACGACACCGCGCTGCTCTACGTCTCCGACCACGGCGAATCGCTCGGCGAGAACGGCCTCTACCTGCACGGCCTGCCCTACTCGATCGCGCCTGCCGAGCAAACCCGGGTGCCGATGGTGATGTGGATCTCGAGCGGTTTCGCCGCGCGCACCGGGCTCGATCCCGCCTGTCTGCGCACCCGGGCCGACAAGCCGGCGGCGCACGACAACCTGTTCCACACCGTGCTCGGCCTGCTCGACGTGCGCACCGCGGTGCGTGACGACGCGCTCGACCTCACCGCCGCCTGCCGGAGCTGAAACCATGCCGACAACGGAACTCGCCGCCCCGCTGCCCACACGCACGCTCGATGCCTCGCGCAGCTGGCTGCTGGCACAGGTCGCGCTGCTGACGCTGAGCGCGCTGCTGCTGTACTGGGCCTTCGAGGGCACCGATCTCGACCGCCAGCTGGCGCACATGCTCTTCGACCCCGAGCGCGGGATCTTCCCGCTGCGGAACACCTGGTTCCTCGAAGCCGTGATGCACAAGGCCGCCAAGCAGGTGACCTACGTGCTGGTAGCGGCCAGCCTTTACGTCTGCTGGCAGGGCTGGAAGGGCCGGCTGCGCTGGCTGCCGCCGCGCAACGCGCTGCTCGCTGCGCTCGGCATGGTGGCGATCCCGCTCGCGACCTCCACCGTCAAGCTGCTGACGGCGCGCTACTGTCCCTGGGACATCGTCGACTTCGGCGGCTATGCGCCCTATCTCGGCCTGTTCGAGGCGGCGCCGGCGGGGATCAAGGCCGGGCAGTGCTTCCCGGCCGGGCACGCTTCGACCGGCTTCCTGTGGATCGTGTGGGCGGTGGCGCTGCGACCGGCCGGGCTGCGTGCGGCGCGCGGCGCCCTGCTCGCCGGCCTGCTCGCCGGTGCCATCCTCGGCACGGCGCGCATGCTGCAGGGCGCGCACTTCCTGTCGCACACGCTGTGGACGCTGTGGCTGGCGTGGGCGGCGAGCGTGAGCCTGGCGGTGGCGGTACGCGCCGAGCTCGCCGCAGGCGAGCGAAGCACCGCTTGAGGGTCGGCGGCTGACGCCGCCTCTGCTCAACGCAGACCCGGCTGGTCGCCCGGCCTGTGCTTGATGCCGGTGAACATCGCGCCGACCAGGTTCACCCGCTCCACCCGGCTCAGGACGATGGCCGCCAAGCCATGGACGCCGGCGAGCGCCATCAGGGCCGACGCGATCGCCTCGTGGATCTCCTGCATCTGCTCGTCGCCCCAGAAGGCGTCCGTGGTCTGCAGGAAGCCGGTGAGGCCGAGCGCCAGCACCAGCGCCATCAGCGCGAGCATCATCAACGCCCCGAGCGGGCTGTGGCCGGGATGGAAGGGGTGCTGCCCGGCCCGCAGCGACGCCAGCTGGGCGCGCAGCCGTGCCAGCGTCGGAAAGAAGTCGGTGAAGCGGGCGTGCCGGCTGCCGACGAAGCCCCACGCCACGCGGGCGAGGACGAGGCCGGCGGCGATGTAGCCGATCACCTGATGCACCGTCTCGCCCTCCTCGACCACGAAGTAGTTGAGGACGACGCAGCTCACCAGGCTCCAGTGGAAGACGCGCACGAACGGGTCCCAGACCCGCACGGAAGTTTCGGAATGGGTCGAGTGCATGGCGCAGGCTCCTAGGGCGGTGTGCTCGGAGGGCGGATCGCGGACGCTTGGCGGCCCGCAATCGGGCATGCCCGGCCGCCCCCCGATGCTTGCTTACTTGCGCTCGAGCTCGGCGCCGGTCTCGGGGTTGAAGTAGATCTCGACCTTCTTGCCGTCCTTGTCGAAGCCGTAGATCTCGTAGCAGTCGTTCTTGGTGACCTTGAAGGTCTTGATCTTGTAGCCCTGGGCTTCGACCTTGGCCTTGAAGTCGGCTTCCTTCATCCACTTTTCCTTGGGGGCGGTACAGGTCGGGCCGGCGAGGGCCGAAGTGGAAACCAGCGCGGCGGCGGCGAGTGCGAGAATGCGGTTCATGATGACGCTCCAGTGTGTTTGCGGGGCGCGCCCCGGTGCGGAGCGCAACTGCAATCTAATCCGGTCCACATTAAGGCGAGCTGAACAGCCGGGCGGCGGCGATGAACCCTGACGGTCGTGATTCCCCGCGCGGACTGAGCACGGAGCAGGCCGCGCGCCTGCTGGCGCGCGACGGCCCCAACGAGCTGCCGCGGCCACCGCGGCGGACGGCCGGCCGCATCCTGCGCGAGCTCGCGCGCGAGCCGATGCACCAGCTGCTTACGGCAGCGGTGGCGATCTACTTCGTGCTCGGCGACCGCGCCGAGGCCAGCGTGCTGCTCGCCTTCCTTGGCGTCATCGTCACCATCACGCTGGTGCAGGAGCGCCGCACCGAGCGCGTGCTCGACGCCTTGCGCGACATGACCAGCCCGCGCGCGCTGGTGTGGCGGGACGGCGCGCCGCGGCGGGTGGCCGGCGTCGAGCTGGTGCGCGGCGACCTCATCGAGCTCGCCGAAGGCGACCGCGTGCCCGCCGACGCGCGGCTGATCTCGGCCAACGACCTCGCCGTCGACGAGTCGCTGCTGAGCGGCGAATCCCTGCCGGTGGCCAAGGCCGCGGCGGCTGCAGGCGGGCCGGCAGGTGGCGAGCCGGCGCCATCGCGCCAGGTGTTCGCCGGCACCATGGTGGTCGCCGGGCGGGCGCTCGCCGAGGTGAGCGCGACCGGCGCACACAGCGAGATCGGACGCATCGGCGCAGTGCTCGGCGCGATCGAGGCCGAATCGACGCCGCTCCACCGGCAGACGCGCCAGCTCGTGCGCTGGTTCTCGGTGCTCGGCCTGGTGGTGAGCCTCATCGTCGGCGTGCTCTTCGCCTGGAGCCAGGGCGACTGGCTGGGCGCCACGCTGGCCGGCATCACGATGGCGATGTCGATGCTGCCGCAGGAGTTCCTGCTGATCCTGACCGTGTTCATGGCGATGGGCGCCTGGCGGCTGTCGCAGCATCGGGTACTCACCCGCCGCGCGGCGACGATCGAGGCGCTGGGCGCGGCGACCGTGCTCTGCACCGACAAGACCGGCACGCTCACCCGCAACCAGATGCGGATCGAGACCCTGGCGTGCTTCGGCGCAGCCGGCCCGGTGAGCTGGCACGCCGCCGACGGCGCGCTCGACGCGCCCTTCGCGACCCTGCTGCGGCACGGCGTGCTGGCCTGCGAACAGGACGCCTTCGACCCCATGGAGCGCGCCTTCCACGCCCTGGCGGCGACCCTGGCCGACCGCGCGCCGCAAGCCCGCCTGGTGCACGAGTACGGCCTGAGCCCGGCGCTGCCGGTCATGACCCACGTCTGGCAACTGGACCCGGGCCCGGAGCAGGTCGTCGCCGCCAAGGGCGCGCCCGAGAGCGTCATCGGCCTGTGCAGGCTGCCCGCGGCCCTGCGCGCGCAGGTGCTGGCGGCCGCCGCGGATCTCGCCGCCCAGGGCATGCGCGTGCTGGCGGTGGCCTCGGCCGGCTTCGCGGGCGGCGCCTGGCCGGCCACCCCGCACGGCTTCGACTTCCGCCTGCTCGGCCTCGTCGCCCTCGCCGACCCGCTGCGCGACACGGTTCCGCGCGCAGTCGAGGACTGCCGCCGCGCCGGCATCCGCGTGCTGATGATCACCGGCGACCACCCCGGCACCGCGCGCGCGATCGCGCGCCAGGCGGGGCTCGACGGCGAGGCGGGTCTGCTGCTGGGCGACGAGGTCGCCGCCCTCGACGCCGCCGCCCTGCGGCGCGCCGTGCGTACGACGGCGGTGTTCGCCCGCGTCCCCCCGCAGCAGAAGCTGCGCATCGTCGAGGCCTTGAAGGCCAACGGCGAGGTCGTCGCCATGACCGGCGACGGCGTCAATGACGCGCCCTCGCTCAAGGCCGCGCACATCGGCATCGCCATGGGCGGCCGTGGCACCGACGTGGCGCGCGAGGCCTCGGCGCTGGTGCTGCTCGACGACGACTTCGGCACACTGGTCGAGGCGGTGCGCCTGGGGCGCCGGATCTACGACAACCTGCTGAAGGCGATGCGCTTCGTGTTCGCGGTGCATGTCCCGATCGCCGGGCTGACGCTGCTCCCGATGCTGCTGGGCTGGCCGCTGCTGTTCACGCCGATGCACATCGCCTTCCTCGAGATCGTCATCGACCCGGTCTGCTCGATCGTCTTCGAGGCGGAGGACGACGAGCCCGACCTGATGGCACGCTCTCCGCGCGAGCCCTCGGCGCCGCTGTTCTCGGTATCCATGATCGCCCAGAGCCTGCTCCAGGGATGCGTCATCCTGCTGCTGGTCGGCGGCTTCTACGCTTGGCTGCTGCACGCGGGCAGGTCAGAGGACGTGGCTCGGGCCTCGACCTTCGTCGCCTTGATCGCCTCGAACATCGCCTTGATCCTGGCGAACAGATCGCTCCGCGGCGATTTCAGGGCGGTGCTCGACGGGCGCAACCGCGCGCTGTGGGGCATGATCGTGTCGGTGCTCGCCCTCCTCTCCGTGATTCTGGCGTTCGAACCCGTCCGCAGCCTGTTCGGCTTCGCACTGCCCGATCCCTTGCTGATCAGCGCATCGCTCGGCCTGGGAGCCACTGCGCTCATCGCGCTGATGGTCCAGCAAAGACTGATGACCGCCTTCGCGCATGCGGCCAGAAGACGCGGAGCCCCGACAAGGCAGGGATAGCCGATGTTCGGGAATCCGAACGATTCAAGCCGGCGAAGGGCTGACGCGTGGCTGCGCGAGCACCTGACCCCGCGACTACGGAAAATCTCGGAACGGTTGGCCTACAAGCCGGTGAACGAGCCGAGCCGTCCGATCACTCCTTGCCCTTGCCCGGAAGTTCGATGCGTAACAAGCATGCGCGGCGGGCTCGGACGACCGGCTGGCAGCCGCGCTTCGCCCGCGCAGAAAGGAGGATCGCGACCACGCGCGCGAAATTCGGCGCACGCCGCAGTCAGGACATCGCCATGCCGCCATGGATGGTGATGGCTATCCTTCGTTGATGCACCGCCGGCGTGATTCGCATGCTTTCGGCTTCACTCGCAGCGGACGGCCCTCAGCAAGCGGCAATCACGGTCAGTTCGACCAGCAGGTCATCACTCGCCAGCCTGGCTTCTACCGTTGTCCGGGCGGGCGCGCAGCCCTCGGGAATCCAGGCCTCCCAGACATCGTTCATCGCCTGAAAGTCACCCATGTTCTTGAGGTGAATCGTGGTCGCGAGCAACTTGCTGCGGTCGCTCCCCACTTGCTCGAGAAGCGCATCGATCCGAGCAAGGACTTCCCTCATCTGCCCGCTGACGTCGTCAAGACTCTTTCCGCTCGAAGTCTGTCCACAAAGGTAGATGACACCGTTGTGTCTGACGATCTTGCTCATTCGCTTTGTCGTCTGAGTGCGTTCAATAGCGTTCATTCGAATTCTTCCTTACAAGCTGACCTGGATACGGAGGGACTTGCCAGTGCGGCAATTGACCCCAAGGGGATGGGCTTCAGCGGCGGCCTGATTCGGTAGGAGCCAACCTCCTGAACGGATTTGAAATGGGCGCGTGCCAGCATCTGGGAAACGGTGATTGCGCACTGGCGACCCTGACAGGGACCCATTCCACAGCGGCTGAAGAACTTTGTCTGGTTCGGCCCCTGGCACCCGAGAATCGCCATGTGGCGGATCGTGCCCGCGTCAACTTCCTCGCAACGGCAGACGATGGTCTCGTCAGGCGGCGCAACGAGCCACTCGGGAGGCCGGTAGAGCTCGTCGAGGAATCGGCGCACCCGCGAATGCTTGCGTAGAAGTTTCCGCCAAGCCCGCGCCTCGCGTTCCTGTGTCGAGCAGTCCACGCGTCCGATTGCTGCTGCCGCGCCCAAGGCCGCCAGGGCACCGCTGGCCTCGGCAGCAAGCGCACCAGCAATCGAAGCCCCATCCCCGGGAATCCGCAGGCCCGGCAGCGAGGTTTCGAACCACGCGTCGACACACGGCTGCCAGGCCAGTTGGGTATCGTCCCATCTGTGCTCGAGCCGCAACAGGCGCGCAAGTTGCGTGTTCGGCACCACGCCATGGTGGAGCAGGACGGCGTCCGCAGCGATAGAGACGCAGGTCCCTCCTGCGCGGAAGGTGAGCGCGGACACGCCGGATTCCCCCTCTATCCGGATCTCCCTCGCGTCACGATAGAAGGGGACGCCTGCGCGCTTGAGCTTCTGCAGCAGTCCTGCTCCCTTCGCCAGATAAGACGGCGTGAGGGATGCACGACCCAGATGAGGCAGCGCACGAAGGAGATTCGACGTCGGCGTCGTCTGAACCAATGCGGCTACCCGTGCGCCGGCATCGAGCAGTTGGCAGGCGACGAGCAACAGCAGGGGACCTCCGCCCACGAGGACGGTCGCGCCACTCGGCACGGTGCCGCTGCTCTTGAGCAGGATCTGCGCAGCGCCTGCATTGAGCACGCCTGGCAAGGTCCAGCCGGGAATCGGTGAGGGGCGTTCCATTGCCCCGGTGGCCGCAATCAACTGCCGGGGCCGAAGCTGAGTGGATCTGCCATGGCACTGTGCGGTCACGGTCAGATCCTGTCCCACGTCCCAGACGGTCGTGTCGAAGTGGCATTCCACGCCGCTCCGTTGCAAGCGCTCCGCCAAGCCGCTGCCCCGCTGGTAGTCGGGCCCGAGAAGCTCGCGCAGCGCTGCCGGGGCACGCGTCACGTTCCTGTAGATCTGCCCCCCCGGCCTGGGCTGCTCGTCAAGCAGAGCAACCTTGCAGCCGTATTCAGCGGCTGTCATTGCAGCCGACATGCCAGCCGGACCGCCTCCGATCACGATCACGTCATGCGTGAAGCCGGAGCCCGGGTCTGTACTGATGTTCATCGTGTGGCCTCCAGATTGCGTGCGCCATCCTGCACACGGACCCGCATCCCTTCGCGGACCTCGACCATGCACGACTGCTGGTTGGGCACGCCATCGATCTCGACGAGGCACTCGAAGCAGACACCCATCATGCAGAAGGGCGCTCGAGGCGCACCGCTGACCGGGGTGCGTCGAAAGACGGACAAGCCCGCCTTCATCAAGGCCGCAGCCAGGGGCTGACCGGCCTCGACGCGCAGGGGATCCCCGTCAAGCAAGATCTCGACTCCCGAGGTTGCATCGCAATGTTCGGGAAAAGCAGTCTTAAGCATTGAATCTCTCCGCCTTGAAGGGCCGGATCTCGTCCGGCTCCGGTCCGCCACGCATCCACGATGTGAGGGCATGCGCGTGGACCGGGGCAAGCGTGATGCCGCTGTGACAGGTCACGACAAAAGCGCCGGGAAAGGCGGTCGACGCCTGGTAGATCGGAAATCCGTCCGGCGTCATTACGCGCAGCGCCCCCCAACTGCGCACCACATTGACCTGGGACAGGAGCGGAAAGCAGCGCACAGCCCGGTCGGCAATCCGCGACAGTTGATCGATGCTCGTGGTGTCATCGAAGCCGACGTCCTCCTTCGAGTCACCGATCTGGACCACACCCTCCCCGGTCTGCCTGACATACAGGGTCGGATGACTCAGGAAGGGCCGCAGGCGCTCGCTGACGAGGATCTGTCCGCGATTCGGCACGACCGGCGCACTCAGGCCGACCATGGGCGCAAGTTCCCGGTTGCCCAGCCCCGCTGCGAGCACGATCCGCGCCGCGGCGTGGGTACCTCCGCCGACGAGGTGCGCCAGGAAACCACCACCGCTGGGCTCGATATGGCGAACCCGACTACCTGCGGCGAGCGCTCCACCATTGCGTCGGAAGCCTTCCAGGAGGGCACGCAACAGACGGAGCGGGCTCACGTGTCCGTCCTCGGGGCAGAAAACTGCACCGAGGACCTCCGGGCCCGCCTGCGGAATCAGGCGCCGGACTGCGCTACCGTCGAGGATCTCGAACGGATAGTCGCCGCCGAGGCTGGCGCGGAGAGCGCCCAGATCCGCAGCCTTCCGGACGAGTTCGTCCTCGTCGAGCGCCATCGTCATGCCCCCAATCTGGCGCAGTTCGACATCAACCCCTGTGTCCTCCATCAGGAGTCCGGCGAATCGATCCCAGGCAGTAGCCGCACGGCGTGTCCAGCGCGCGTAATCCGGATTGCCCAGACCTTTACCCTGCACCCACACCAAACCGAAATTGCCGCGCGCAGCGCGATACGCATCATCGCCCTCGTCGAGCAGCACGACGCGCTCACCTGCTCGCGCCAAGCCATAGGCAATCGAGGTTCCAACCACCCCGCCACCGACGACGAGCGTATCAACGGATGTCTGCAAGTGCATGGTCCGACCCTCTGATTCAGCGGGCGAGCTTGTCCAGGATGGGCTTGGCAAAGCCTTCACCCACGTCCTTGACGATCTCCGGCCACACCTCGGCACGGATCTTCTGCGCATGGGCGGCCAGGGCCTCCTTCGACGGGCGAATGATCTTCGCGCCCGCTTCCTCGAGTTTCTTCTCGTTCTCCGCCTGATCGGCCTCCGCCTTGGTCCAGCGCTCGGTTTCGAATCTGGCGGCTGCCTGATCGAGCGCGCCCCTCGTCGGCGCATCGAGACTGGCGTACTTCTCTGCGTTCATCAGCAGGTACCAGATCTCGAAGTGCGTATTGGCTGCGAGGTAATACTTGGTCACGTCGCGGAACGATGCGTAATAGCCCTCGGCACCAGAGCCCAGTACACCGTCGACGACACCGGTCTGGACGGCGGTGAATGCCTCCGAGAAGGGAAGCGGCGTACTGATGTATCCGAGCGCATTACCGGTCAGCTGAAAACTCTTGATGGGAGGAACGCGGAGCTTCAGTCCCTTGGCCGCTTGCGGGTCCTCCGGGGCAACAGGCGACTTGTTGAGCGCGATTCCACCGAAGTAAACCGGATAGGCCGCCAGAACCCTGATGCCCTGCTGCTCGAACATCTGCTCCATTGCATCCCGCAGTGCGGAACCCTTGCCGAAGATCTTCCGGGCCTCCTCCCAGTCATTGGCAAGATAGGGAAAAACGCCGAGCTGCATGCGTCGGTTGCCCGCGGCAGCCGCTGGCTGAAGCGCCATGTCGATTGCACCGACGGCGATCCGCTCCTGCACGACCGTGTAATCGCCGAGGGCATTCGCGGGAAAGATCTCGACCTTCAAGGCGCTGTTCTTGCCGATGTCGGTAACCAGCGCACGTACGTCGTTATCGGCCGTGCTGCCCTGTGGGCGGACATGGCTGAGCTTGAGGTCCTGTGCGCTGGCCCAGGTGCTCAGGCTCAGAAGGCTTGCGGCGAGCGTCGCCATGACGAAGCGGTTGCGGGTCATTGATGTCTCCTTGGGGTTAGTAGCCGAACAGGCGGGGGAAGAACAGCGACAATTCGGGCCAGAAGGTGGTGACGAGAACGGTAGGAAGGAACGCGAAAATCAGGAACGTCATGGCGGGACGAATTACCTCGACGACCTTGGCGCCGCCCACCCGGGCTCCCATGTAAAGAATCGAGGCATAGGGGGGCGTGATGCCGCCGAGCGCGGTATTGACGCCGATGATTGCGGCGAAATGGACCGGATCCACGCCGATCGCCTTCATCAGAGGCAGCAGCAGCGGAGCGATCAGGATGATCGCTGTGACGTCGTTGACGATCATGCCGACGACGAACAGCAGCACGTTGACCAGGAGCAGGATCAGCAACTCGTTCTGGGTGAAATCGAAGATGACCTTCACGAGCTTCTGCGGGATGGACTCGAGCACGAACATCTGGCTCAGGATCAGGCTGAACAGGATCATCAGCATGATTGCGCCGACCGCGGTAGCGGACTCCTTGCCGGATTCCAGCAAGGTCTGCCAGGTCAGCCCCTTGTAGATCCAGAAGCCCACGGGGATCGCATAGATCACCGCAACGGCCGCAGCTTCAGTGGGCGTGAGGATCCCGCCATAGATACCGCCCAGGATGATGAAGGGCATGAGGAGGGCTGGCAGCGCATGCACCGTGCGCTTGCGCGTCTCGACGACAAGCGTGGTGAAGTCCGGTTTTGCATCGAGCTTCAGGTCGAATCTGCGCGCCAGAACCAGATTGACTACAGCGAGGTTCAAGGTGATCAGCAGGCCCGGCCCGAGGGTGGCCAGGAAAGCGGCCAGAATCGACGTATCGGTGACCCAGCCATACACGATCATCGTCACGCTGGGCGGAATCAGCAGACCGAGCACCGACGAGCACGAGACGAGGGCCGAGGCATACCCTCGCGGATAGCCTTGACGGACCATTTCCGGGATCAGCAGGGGACCGATCGCCGCAACACCCGTGAGACCACTGCCCGAGATCGCCCCGATCAGCGCACAGCTGAAGGTGGCCACCACGCCAAGCCCGCCACGTACATGCCCAATGAATATATTCACGAGCCTTAGAAGGGAGGCGGCCAGCCCGCTCACGCTCATCAGGGTGCCCGCCAGGATGAACAGCGGAATCGCGAGCAGGATCGGGTTGGCGAGTTGCCCGAGCCCCCAGAGCATCGTTCCCTTCATCGTGACGCCCCCGATCACGCTCATGACCATGAGGGCGGCACCGAAACAGAATGGCAGCGGAACGCCGATGCTCAGGGTAAGCACCAGGATCAGCAGCGAAAGCATTGCCACTTCAACCATGGGACACCTCGTTATTGCGAAGCAGGACGCGCACATGGCCGAGCAGCGTACGGAACGTGAACACCATCACCAGCGCAAGCCCGACGATGAGCGCCACATCGGCGTAGAAGGTCGGCCAGTAGAGGGTTGCGCTTTCGCGCCAGGTTCGCCACGAGTAGCGGGTGAAATCCCAAGCCCACCACGTCAGCCAGCCGCAGACGACGAGACTCACGGCCTCCGTCAGAACACCCAGGCGCGCATGGCCCACTGGCGTCTCGATGAAGATCTCGAGCACATTGGCTCGGATCTGGGAGTCCTCCCGCGACGCGTTTGCTGCACCCATCAGATAGAGCCATAGACTGGGGAAGATCGTCGCTTCCTCAAGCCCCATGACCGGTATCTCCAGGATGTAGCGGGTAACGACCTGCACGAACTGAGCGATTGCAACGACTGCAATCAGCCCCGTCAGCAGGTACCTCGCTCCTCGTTCCATCTCACCCCCCCCAAGTTATTGAACTGCCTTATTGGCATATTGGTTTCGCAGAGCAATCGAGTCAAACTTTAAAAATCGATTGCAGCATCGGTTTGACCTATACTCTTGCGCAAGTCATGACGGAGGTCCCGATGTCTCTCAATTTGTCTTTGCGTCAGTTGATGGTCTTCCGGGAGGTGATGCGCTGCGGCTCGGTGTCAGGCGCCGCAAAGTCGCTCCATCGGTCTCAGCCCGCACTGAGCGCGATGTTGGCCAACATGGAGGCCGAGCTCGGTTTCGAATTGTTCGAGCGTCGTGGTAACCGACTCGTCGCCAAGCCCGAAGCGCATTTTTTCGTTGAGGAGATCGACAGGCTCCTTAACGATTTCGATCGCGCCACCCACATGATGGGTGAGGTTGCCCGACTGCAAGCCGGACAGCTTCGAGTCGCATGCATGCCTGCGGCTTCGCACTTTCTGGTGCCGCGGCTGATCTCGGAGTTCGTGCGGGACCGCCCGGATGTGAACGTGACCCTCATGAGCAACAGTTCGACCGCAGTGCATGAATGGGTGGCATCACAGCAGTTCGATGTGGGAATTGCAGAGCAGCCCAGCGACCGTTCATCACTCACTGTTCAGAAACTTCAATCGGCCTGTGTCTGCGCATTGCGCGCCGACGACCCGCTCGCGAAAAAAGGGACGATCACGCCGGAAGATCTCGACGGAAAGCCAATGGCCATGCTCTTCGCCGATCATTTCACCGCAATCAAGACGCGTGCCGCATTCGCGCAGTGCGGTGCGCATTTCAATCAACGCTTCGAGCTTCGGGCCTTCATCTCGGGCTTCGATTTTGTCGAGCAGGGCCTGGCCTACTGCATATGTGACCCAATCAGTGCAGCCAGCTACAGGTTGTATCGAGAAGGTGCAGGGATGCTGGTGTTTCGGTCATTCGAGCCTGAAGTGGCGTTCTCATTCGCGATCCTGCGCCCCGCCCACAAGCCCTCCTCGTTGTTGACGGATGCGTTCTGCGATCGGCTCTCCGATCGAATCATGGAGATAATCGGTCGAGCCACATCCTGAAAGGCGAGCTTCGCTGAACACCGCGACAGGATCGCCAACCGCCTCTTGCCCCCTCTCACTCCGACCCACGGCCACCCGCAAACTCCCCGGGCGTCACCCCCAGATGCTCGCGAAAGCTGGCAATGAAGGCGGACACCGAGTCGTAGCCGCAGGCGATGGCGACATCGGTGACGCGCTCGCCGGCCTCGAGCCGGGGCAAGGCGCTGATCAGGCGCAGGCGCTGGCGCCAGAGGCGGAAGTTGAGGCCGGTGTGTGCCCGGAAGAGCCGCGCCAGCGTGCGCTCCGAACACCCCAGGCGGACGCTCCAGGCCGCCAGCCCGTCCCGCGTGTCGGGCTCGGCCTCGAGCGCCTCGCACACCCGACGCAGACGCGGCTCCCGCGGCAGCGGCAGCACGAGACCGAGCGCAGGTGCGGCGGCGACCTGGTCAAGCAGCACCGCGGCGAGCCGGCCGCCCGGGCCGTGCTCGTCATACGCCGCCGGCAGGTCGCCGAAGGCGCGGATCAGCTCACGCAGCAACGGACTCACGGCGAGCACGCGGCAACCGCCTCGCACATCCGGCACGGCCGAGGGCTCGATGTAGAGGCTGCGGATCTCGGTATCGGCCGAGCAGCGCACCTGATGCGCGACCCCGGCGGGGATCCATACCGCGCGCTGCGGCGGTGCGATGAAGCGTCCGGTGTCGGTGCGCACGTCGAGCACGCCCGCCACCGCATGAGCGAACTGAACCCATGGATGGGCATGACGGTAGCCGAGTGCGCGATTGGTCACCGACTCGGCGTGCCCGAAAACCGGGCGCGGCAGGGCGGCAAGCCCGGCAAGTTCTTCGGGAAGCGACTCCAGCATGTCCTGTCAGCGACATCGAGTAGCCGTTTGGCGTTAGCTGGAAGTATCGCGCTTCGGTAGGCTTTCTCACAAGTGCGCAGGCTTCACGGCCTGACCATCCCGACCGTCGCCCATTTCCACGCCTTTCCGCTCACTTTCCGCCCTGCCCCGCATCGCCATGAACCTACTGACCCTCCTATTCGATCGCTTCACGATCTTGCTCACCGCCGTCGTGGTGCTCGCCACCGTCCTGCCCGCGCAGGGCGCGTTCGCCGGGCTCTTCGACGGACTCACCCACGCGGGCATCGCGCTGCTGTTCTTTCTGCACGGCGCCCGGCTGTCGCGCCGCGCGATCATCGACGGTGCGATGCACTGGCGTCTCCACCTGCTCATCTTCGGGTGCACCTTCACGCTGTTTCCGCTGCTCGGCCTGGCACTCGGGCCGGTGCTGCGCCCGCTGCTTGGCGAGGGGCTCTGGCTCGGCATGCTCTACCTGTGCCTGCTGCCGGGCACCGTGCAATCGGCCATCGCCTTCACCTCGATCGCGCGCGGCAACGTTCCGGCGGCGGTCTGTGCGGCATCGGCGTCGAGCCTGGTCGGCATCGTGCTCACGCCGCTGCTGGCTGGCCTGATTCTGGGCAGCACCGGCGCCGGCGTGCCGCTCGGGGAGGCCGTGGTGAAGATCGGGGTGCAGTTGCTGCTGCCCTTCGCCGCCGGCCATGCGCTGCGGCCGTGGATCGGCGAGTGGGTGGCGCGCCGGCAGCGCTGGCTGCGCGTGGTCGACCAGGGGTCGATCCTGCTCGTGGTCTACACGGCCTTCGGTGCGGCGGTGCTCGACGGACTCTGGCACGTCGTGCCCGCATCGGCGCTCGCTCAGCTGGTGCTGTGCTGCGTGGTGCTGCTTGCGCTGGTGCTGGTGGCCACCACCTGGCTGGCGCGCGCGTTCGGCTTCGATGTGGAGGACGAGATCACGATCGTGTTCTGCGGCTCGAAGAAGAGCATGGCGACCGGGCTGCCGATGGCGCAGATCATTTTCAGTGGCGGCGCGGCGGGCCTGGCCATCCTGCCGCTGATGGTGTTCCACCAGATCCAGTTGATGGTGTGTGCGGTGCTGGCGCGGCGATACGCGGAGCGCGAGCGGCCGGCCCTCGCCGGGCCGAGTCGCGGGTGAGCGCGTTGAAGGTGCCCGAGGCGTCGGTGACCACGAAGACCTCGAAGCCCGCCTCGAGCGCGGACAACGCCGGGAAGGCCACGCAGACCTCGGTGACGACGCCGGCGATGATCAGCTGTTTCTTGCCGGTGGCCTTCACCGCCTGGACGAAGTCCGCGTTGTCCCAGGCGTTGATCTGCCCCGGACGGGCGATGTAGGGCGCGTCCGGAAAGATCAGAAACAAATGAGCTGCTTCCGAAGGTCCTTACAAGCCTTCAAAGCCGCGTCGCCTTCCAGCGCCCGCGGCTGAACAGCCACAGCGTGAACAGGCCCACCGCAGTCTCCGAGATGAACACGCCCCAGAACACCCCCGAGTGCGCCCAGCCCATGGGCAACGCGAGCGCCCAGGCGAGCGGGATCTGGATCGCCCAGAAGAACACCAGGTTGATCCAGGTCGGCGTCATCGTGTCGCCAGCGCCGTTGAAGGCCTGCACCGACACCATCCACCAGCCGTAGACGAAGTACGAATACGACAGGATGGCGAGCCATTCGCCGCCGATGGCGATGACCTGTGCGTCGTCGGTGAAGAGTGCGACGAGCCCGTCGTGCAGGAAGAAGAAGAACACCGACACGGCGAGCGTGAAGACCATGTTCATCCAGCCGATGCGCCACACTGCGGCCTCGGCGCGCGCGGGCTGGCCGGCGCCGAGGTTCTGCCCGACGAGCGTGGCGGCGGCGTTGGACATGCCCCAGGCCGGCATCAGCGTGAACATCATGATGCGGATCGTGATCGTCGCCCCGGCAACGGCCTCGGTCGATACGCTGGCGAGGATGCGCATCAGGAAGATCCAGGCGGTCATCGACACGATCATCTGACCGATGCCGCCGAGCGAGGTGCGCACGATCTGCCACAGCGTCGCGCCATGCCAGCGCAGGCTCGCGCGGCGGATGCGCAGGTGTTCGCTGCCGCGGATGAGGATCCACAGCTGCATCAGCACACCGGCACCGCGCCCGATGTTGGTCGCGATCGCCGCCCCCTCGATGCCGAGCGCCGGGATCGGTCCGAGGCCGAAGATCAGGATCGGGTCGAGCGCGATGTTGAGCGCATTGGCGGCCCACAGCACGCGCATTGCCGCCGCTGCGTCGCCCGCGCCGCGGAAGATGGCGTTGATGACGAAGAGGAGCAGGATCACCGCGTTGCCGCCGAGCATCCACTGCGTGTAGCGGTAGCCGTGCTCGATGGCCCAGGCGTCCGCGCCCATCAGGCGCAGCAGCTCCTGCGCCCACACGATGCCGGCCACGGCGAAGGGCAGCGAGACGAGCACCGCCACCACGATGGCCTGCACCGCCGACAGCGCAGCCTCCTCGCCCCGATGCTCGCCGATGCGGCGGGCGACGACCGCGGTGACCGCCATCGCCAGGCCCATCGCGATCGAATACAGCAGGAAGAGATAGGTTTCGGTCAGCCCGACCGTGGCCACCGCGGAGGATCCGAGCTTGGCCACGAAGAAGATGTCGACCACCGCGAAGGTGGACTCGAGCACCAACTCCAGCATCATCGGCACGGCAAGCAGGAACACCGCGCGCTTCAATGGAATGCGCGTGTAGTCGGCGTCGGTGCCACGGAGCGCTGCGCGCAGGTCGGCGCGCAGCGAGGTAGGTGGAGGACGATCGGGCGTGCTCATCCGGCGTATTGTGCCGCGCCGGCGTCGCTCAAACGCTCGCGAGCGCTGCGGGCTCGTCGCGCGGATTCGGAACGCACATCGTGTCCGCCGGGTGGTTGATCTAGCACACGCAGCTCTTTCAGTTGTTGCGGCCCGAGGCCATGACCTCGCCCCGACGCCAGAGCGGAACGCCGAGGTATCGAGCCCGAGCCGAACGTAAACGCAAAAAAGCCCCTTTTTGACAGGGGCTTCATGCTCTGGCGGAGACGGAGGGATTCGAACCCTCGATGCGAGTTTTAGCCCGCATGCTCCCTTAGCAGGGGAGTGCCTTCGACCTCTCGGCCACGTCTCCTTCAGGAAACCGCGATCATAGCGAGTTCCCAGCCACCGGTCAAACAGGATATCCCTCGGTGCAAGGAGGATAGAGGGCCGCTCCAGGCGCTTCCCAGGCCCTGAACTATCCGTGCCGTTGTCCTATCAAAGCCGGCATGGGAAACGCGGGTTCCCTTCACTCGACCTACCGAGACTACCTCTCGGATGCAAAACGCTCGCGGAGCTATATTTACCTAATTTGCCCGATTCATCAAATTCAATACTTTATGTTGAAGGAATAGTAACCTATACTTCGCTCGTCCTATGACTTAGGTCATAGGTGGAACTGGATGACGAGGCGATGATGCGCGACGTTGAGGCTGGTTCCAGAACCCAATGAGGATATCGATATGAAAGCAACCGAGAAACTTGATGTTCGTGAAATTCGCCGCAAGCTTGGCCTGAACCAGTCGCAGTTCTGGTCGAAAATCGGCGTGACCCAGAGCGGTGGTTCCCGCTACGAGAGCGGGCGCAATATCCCGCGTCCCGTTCAGGCCCTGTTGCGCCTGGTGCATGTCGAGCAGATCGACATCAACAAGGTCAAGCGCGAGGACGTCGACGTCGCCGAATACCTCAAGGCGACCAATCCCGAGCTCTACAAGACCCTCAAGAAGGAGGCACGCGCAAAGCGCAAGGAGCGCTGAGCGGATGCCGGGCAGCATCAAGGGCTGACGCGTACCGTCAGCCCTTTTTTTCGGATGCGCTCGGCGATGGCCTCGAGTTCATCCAGGCTCAAGGGCGCCAGCCGCAGCGCCTCGGGTTGCATCGACTGGCGGGCAATCCCGTACAACAGCACGCCTTTGAGTGCAGCGATACCGGCCGCCTCCAAAAGCGCCAGGTAGGCATCGATCTCGGCCGCTGTCGGCACCTCACCGTCCCAGCGGAACATGCAGGTCTGCACCCAGGTTGGACAGCGCTGCGCACAGCGTGCGAGGTTACGCGCAATCTGTGCGGGTTCGAGGCGCACACCGTTGATGCGTTCGACCGCATCGGCCGTACCGCCATCGACCTTGAACCACACCTCTCCCCCAGCCTCGCCCAGCAGGCGCACCCCCTCCTGCACGCGGTCCTGCGCCATCAGGCTGCCATTGGTGATCAGGCGCAGCGGCACGTCGACGGACGACAATCCGAACTCCGCCCGCAGGCGCACCGCGAGGGCCACCGCTTCAGGGAAGACGGCAGCGCTGGTGGGCTCGCCGTTGCCTGAGAACGCAATGTCGCGGATCACGCGAAGACCTTCGGGCACGTAACGCGCCATCCACCCGCCATGGATCAGGTCACCGAGGAAGCCGCGCAACTCGTCCTCCAGCCTGGCCAGATCGATCTCCGGCGCCTTGCCGCGCACGAGGTTGGGCACCTGGCAATACGCGCAATGCCAGTTGCAGGCGTTGTTGGGATTGAGGTTGATGCCGACCGACACCCCTCCTGCGCGTCGCGACAGCACCGGATAGACGTACGTGAGGCCCGCGAGATCACGATCGTGGTTGCGCGTGGTCAGCCCAACTGCACTGCCGGAAGCCGACGAACTGGAAGAATTCATTTTCAGCTCAGATACTTGCAAAAAGCACGACGTGGCTGGCGGACTGGGCGGTGCTATAATCCGCGACCGCTCCAGAGAGACCCATCATGCGCATCACCCGCCGCCTCGAATTCGACGCCGGTCACCGGATTCCTGATCACGCCAGCCAGTGCCGCCACCTGCACGGCCACCGTTATGCGCTCGAGGTGACGCTCTCCGGCGAGATCATCAAGGCCGACGGTCTCCCGGTCAATGGAATGGTGATGGATTTCGCCGACGTCAAGCGCATCGCCAACGAGCTCGTGGTCGGCCAGTGGGACCACGCCTTCCTCGTGTATCGCGGCGACACCCTCGTCGCCGATTTTCTCGCCTCGGTGCCCGGACACAAGACCGTTGTGCTCGACGTCGTGCCCACGGCGGAAAACCTCGCGGCCGAGGCCTTCCGCATCCTCGACCCGGCCTACCGCGACACCTACGGCAACCACCTCCGCCTCGAGCGCGTGCGGCTCTACGAGACGCCGAACTGCTGGGCGGACGCGGTCCGCGCCTGAGGCCAGGGCCCCGAGCCGGCCCGTAGCGCTCACCCCTTGCGCAAGGGCCAGGCCGGAAGTTTCCAGCCGAAGATCACCGCCAGCACCCGCAGGCCCGTGGCCGTGCAGATTCCCACCACCATGGACAGCTGCTGCGCCACGCCGATCGCGTTCGCGCCGAGGAACACGGCGCAACCGACGACCGCGCACAGCGTGTAGGGCCGGTGGTCGTAGTAGACCTTCGGGATCTGGTTGCATAGCACGTCGCGCGAAACGCCACCGAACACCGCGGTGATCGCGCCCATCAGGACCGCCACCAGTGGCGGCATGCCCGCCGCGCTCGCGATCGAGGCGCCCGAGATGGCGAACAGGCCCAGGCCGCATGCATCGGCAAACTCCATCGCATTCTCCGTCAGGCGATGGCGAAACGTCTTGACCCAAAGCGGCGCGGTCACCACGAGTGCGATGACGAGCCAGACATACTCCTGGTTCTGGACCCAAAACAGCGGCCGCCGATCCAGCAGTACGTCGCGCACGGTACCGCCCCCGAATGCGCTGACGAAGGCGACCGAGAACACCCCGACGATGTCCATCCGCTTGCGGATCGCCTCGAGCAGCCCGGACATCGCGAATGCGAGCGTTCCTCCGACCTCGATGACCAGCAGGATTGTTTGAAACTTCATTTTTTCAGCACCGAAAGATCAAGCGCGCACCCAGGCGCTGCGACAGAGACGGCAGGGTCAGCGCACGGCCTCACGGACACCGCATGTGGCTGACAAGCGAAAAAGCGGCACGCCTCGCGCCGCGAGGCATGCCGCCGGACCTTATACAGGACTTACTCGAGGAAGTGCTCGGTCACTGCAACCCAGTAGGCTGCCCCGATCGGCAGGTTGCGATCGTCGAAGTCGTACATCGGGTGATGCACCATCGGCGTGTCGCCGTTGCCGATGAAGCAGTAGGTGCCCGGCTTCCGCTGCGCGTAGTAGGCGAAGTCCTCGCTGCCCATGAAGGTGGGCCCGGGCATCACCACCTGGTCTTCGCCGAGTCGCGCACGCGCGACCTCCGCGCATTCGACGGTCTGGTCGGGTTCATTCACCAACACGGCCCCGGGGGCGCCTTCGCGAATCTCGTAGCTCACCCCGAAGGACAGGGCCTGGGCCGCCGTGATCGACTTGACCTTGTCCAGCACCAGCTTGCGCGTTTCCGGGGCACTGCTGCGGATGCTCAGGCGTAGGGTTGCGGTCTGCGGGATCACATTGCCCGCATCGCCGGCCAGGAACGCGCCCACCGACACCACCGCGGAATCCTTGGCACCGACATTGCGCGACACGATGGTCTGCAGCGCCATCACCAGCGATGCGCCGGCAACAACGGGATCGATGCTCTTCTCGGGCATCGATCCGTGGCTGCCTTTGCCGGTGAGCACGATTTCCCAGTTATCGACCGCCGCCATGATCGGACCCGCGGTGAAGTACAGCTTGCCGCGCTCGAGCCCGGGCATGTTGTGCATGCCGAACACCGCATCCATCGGAAAGCGCTCGAACAGGCCATCCTCGATCATGGCGACCGCGCCGCCCATGATCTCCTCCGCAGGCTGGAAGATCAGGTTGACCGTGCCGTTGAACGCGCGGGTGCGGGCCAGGTACCGGGCCGCGCCGAGCAGCATCGCGCTGTGCCCATCGTGGCCGCACGTGTGCGACCTGCCTTCGACGGTGCTCTTGTGATCGCTGTCGATCATCTCCTGCACCGCGAGCGCATCCGTGTCCGCGCGCAGGCCGATCGACTTCGTCCCGTCGCCGCAACGCATGCGGGCGACCACGCCCGTCCTGCCGATGCCTTCGCTGACCTCGTAGCCCCAGCCGCGCAGCAGCTCGGCGATGTAGTGCGCCGTGCCGTGCTCGTCGAAGGCAAGCTCAGGGTGGCGGTGCATGTGATGCCGCCAGGCCTTCATCTGCTCCTGGTCGGACGACAGTGCATTCAAAAGCGTGTCCATGATGACTCCTAGAAATCTGATGGCGTGTTTCGGGAAACCCGGCCGCGCGGTAAGAGCACGCCCGGCCCGGGCTTGTCTCGGTCGAGCGCCTGCGCAATCGCTGCGGGCGCTCGACCTGGTGTGGCGCGTTTGGGCGCCGCGGCGTCAGCCAGCCTTCTTCGGCGCCACCTTCGGGACGGTGAGCATGATCGAGAGGATCGCCACGGCCACCATGAAGACGTTGAACATCAGGGCGATGATCGCGGCCTCGCGCACGGCCAGGTTGTCCTGGCGACCGACGAAGGTGATCACGCCGGCGAGCCAGGAGACGCTCTCGGGGTTCGCGCTGAGCGCGGTGAAGATCGCCGCCGAGATCGCCACGCCGAAGGCCGCACCGAGCGAGGAGGCCATCTTGTAGATGCCGGCACCGGAACCGGCCTGGGCAGCGGGCAGGCTGGAGAGCGCGGCATCGGTCGAGGGGGTGGCATAGAACGCGAGGCCGACACCGAACAGCGTGTAGCCGATCATCGCGAGGACCTTGTAGTCGGCGAGCAGCAGGTTGGCCGGCGACAGCAGGATGATGGACAGGCCGGTGATCAGGCAGCCCCAGATCATCGGCTTGCGCGCACCGAAGCGTTGCAGCAGCTTCTCGCCGACGCGGATGAAGGCGATGATCGCCACCGCGTACCCCAGGGTCAGCGCGCCAGCCTGCTGGGCCGTCATGTCGCCACCGAGCTGGACCAGTTGCAGCGACACGAGCAGGGTGCCGGCGACGCCGTTGAGGAGGAAGTTCGAGATGGTGGCGCCGGTGTAGGTCGGGTTCTGGAACAGCTTGAAATCGACGAAAGGCTGGCCGGAGGTGTGCTCGATGCGGAAGAAGAGCGAACCGAACACGATCACGACCGCGATCAGGCTCAGGATCAGCGGACTGGTCCAGCCCATCTTGTTGCCCTGGGTGACGACGATCTGCAGCGCGACCATGGTGATCATGAAGGTCAGAACGCCGGCAAGGTCGAACTTGTACGCACCCTTGGTCTCCGCCTTGCTTTCCGGCGTGCCCTTCATCATCAGCAGGCCGATGATGGCGACGACGATCGAGGCGAAGAAGATGTAGCGCCAGCCGAAGTTCTGCGTGACCAGGCCGCCGAACAGCGAGCACACGCCCGAACCGCCCCAGGAACCGATCGACCACAGGCTGACCGCGCGCTGGCGCGCCGGGCCGTCCCAGTAGGTCTTAACGAGCGCCAGGCTGGCGGGCATGATGCAGGCCGCCGACACGCCCTGCAGCGCACGACCGACCAGCAGGAAGGCCGTGGCCATGCTGCCGGTGGGGGCGATGGCGATCAGCAGCGAACCGATGATGCTGAGATAGAAGCCGATCTGCACGGTCTTGACGCGGCCGACGCGGTCGGCGAGACCACCGATGACCACGATGAAGATGCCCGAGAACAGCGCCGTGATGGCCACCGCGATGTTCATCATGCTGGCATCCAGGCCGAGGTCCTTCTGCATCGCCGGCGCGATGTTCAGGGTGGTCTGCGCGAAGAGCCAGAACGTGATGACGCCGAGGATGATTCCGTACAGTAGCTTGTCGTTACCTTGATACGTCGTAGGTGTACCCGCAATCGCTGTCATGGTGATCTCCTAAAGGCAGCGGGTTGATCGATATCTGCCCCGCCATCCTAGGGATTCCCCTACAAAACATAAGGCATTCCGTTTTCCGCGATGACCACCGCCCGGAATCGCCCCGAATCACTTATCGAGCCCCACCGGATCGTTTATGGAGGCGATTGAACCCGCTCGCGGAAGGCGCTACCTTGCGCGGGCCACGCCCCGAGGCGAACCCCGAGCGACCCGATGAAAGACCACCAACTCCGAGCACTCGTACACGTCGCCGAGAGCAGCTCGATCCGTGCCGCCGCACGCGCCATGAACCTGAGCCAGAGCGCCCTGACCAAGGCGCTGCGCGAACTCGAGGACGACGTGGGCGCGCAGCTGCTGACCCGCAGCTACAAGGGCATCGAATTCACCGCCGCGGGCGCGCTGCTGCTCAGCCATGCGCGGCTGGCGCTGTCGATCCTGGACAAGGCGGTCGAGGAAGTGCGCCTGCTGCACGGCGGCCCTGGCTCGCGGGTGGTGATCGCGGTGACGCCCATGGTGGGCGCAACGGTGCTGCCGCGGGTGTTGCGCGAGTACGAGGCGCTGCAACCCGAGACCGAGGTCCATCTCACCGAGGGACTTCTCACCCAGGTGCTGCCCGACCTGATCGAAGGCCGCCTGGACTTCGCGATCGCGGTCGCCGACGCCGCCGACCTGCCCTACGAGATCGTGTTCGAGCCCCTCGGACCGGCAGACGCCGTGCTCGCCGTGCGTGAGGGCCACCCGCTCGCCGGGGCGACGACCTGGGCCGAGCTGAAGGACGCGAAGTGGGTGATGAACCTGAGCCCCGGCAGCCTGGGCGGCACCCTGCTCGCCTGGCTGGGCGAGCAGGGTCTGCCGCCGCCGCAACACATGATCCGCTGTGCGTCGACCATGCTGATGCTCGAATTGATGCAGCGCACGGACTGCATCGGCATCGGCCCCGAGCGCCTGTTCAGGGACAGGCTGGTCGGCCACGGCATCCAGTGCCTCAAGGTGGCGCCGCTGCCGCCGCCGATGGACTTCGGCATCCTGCGTCTGCGCGGCGTGCCGCTTTCGGTGGCAGCGAAGCCGATGGCGACGCTGTTCGCGCGCTACCTGTCGAGCTGAGGGCGGCCGCGGCGGACATCACGCGCCGCGCCGGGGCTGAACCGGGACGGTCGCAGGGCGGCACCGATCGAGCCGCCCTGCCCGCCCTTTCCGCTGCCGGAGAGACTTCAGACTGCGTAGCGGCGCAGGCGCAGCGAGAACTCCTGCAACTGCCGGATGCCGCTCTGCTCGGCACGCGCGATCCAGTCCTGCAACTGGGCGAGCAACTGCTCGCGGCTGGCGTTGGAACGCGCCCAGATGGCGGCGAGCTCCTCGCGCATCGACAGCACGGTGGCGAGCGCCGGGCTCTGCTTCACCACCACCTCGAGCTGCTGCTTCTGCTCGGCCTGCAGGCCGCCGACGTCGCCCGACAGCACCCAGCGCCGCAGCGCCCGCACGTCCAGCGCCGGGCCATGCGCCGCCTTCAGCCGCCGCGCCTCCTCGGCGCACACCTGCCTGAGCGAGCGCACGTAGCGCGTCATCACGTCGTAGCGGTGGGTGACGATGGCCTGCAGGGTGTCGAAGTCGGGCACCGCCTTGGCCTCGACGAACCTGGGCTGCGGGATGGTCTTCTTGACCTTGGCCAGGCCAAGGATCTCGAGGGTGCGGATGTACATCCAGCCGATGTCGAACTCGTACCACTTCGACGACAGCTTGGCCGAGGTGGCGAAGCTGTGGTGGTTGTTGTGCAGTTCCTCGCCGCCGATCAGGATGCCCCAGGGCGAGATGTTGCGCGAGGCATCGACGCAGTCGTAGTTGCGATAGCCCCAGAAGTGGCCGATGCCGTTGATCACCCCGGCAGCCCAGAACGGGATCCACACCATCTGCACGGCCCAGATGGTGAGGCCGAGGGCACCGAAGGCGATCACGTCGATGACGAGCATGATCGAGACGCCGAGCACGGAATGCCGATACACGTTGCGCTCGAGCCAGTCATCGGGCGTGCCGTGGCCGTAGCGGTCCAGGGTCTCCTGATTCTTCGCCTCGGCACGGTAGAGCTCCGCCCCTTGCCAGAGCACCTTGCGGATGCCGCGCGTCTGCGGGCTGTGCGGATCGTCTTCGGTCTCGCACTTGGCGTGGTGCTTGCGGTGGATCGCCGCCCATTCCTTGGTGACCATGCCGGTGGTGAGCCACAGCCAGAGGCGGAAGAAGTGGCTCGGAAGCGGATGCAGGTCGAGCGCCCGGTGCGCCTGGTGGCGGTGCAGGAAGATCGTGACTGCGGCGATCGTGATGTGGGTGAGAACGAGGGCCACGACGACGTAGCCCCACCAGGGGAGATCGAACAACCCGGTGTACATGCGAATGGACATCCTTCAGAAAGAGGGCCCGGTGATTCTACGCCAGCCTGCGCCCCGAGCCCGACGGCAGGCTGTGGTGAGACGCCTCGCACGGGATGACGTTCAACACCGTGCGAAGGATTTCAAGGCCGCCAGGGCAATGCCGCGACCGGCGTTGCCTCGGCGCGATGGCGCAGCCAGTTGTCCCGGTAGGCGCGCGCGAGCGCGCACTGCCCGCGCACGATGAGCACATTCTCGGCGTTGCGGTTGTTTGCGGACCAGGTGAAGTTGTACGAACCGGTAAGCACCGCGCAGGACGGCCCCTCGGCATCGACGATGAGGACCTTGTTGTGGGCGGCACGGTACTTCGTCTCGAAGGCCACCGGCACGCCGCCGGCGAGCAGGCGCGGGATGGCGTTGCCCTTCTCGCGCGCGTTCATCTGCGCATCGGCGAGCACCTCAACCTTCACCCCGCGGCGGTGCGCCGCCACCATGGCGTCGGCGATCTTGCGGCTGGTGAAGACGTAGGCCTGGACCTTCAGGCTCCTGCGCGCGCCGGCGATGAGCCGGATCAGCACCTGCTCGGTGTCGTCACGCGGCGAGAACGCGACCTCGATCTCGCCCTCGCCGGCAAAGCGCTGGCTGGCCTGCGCCGGCGCGAGCGTCGCCCCGACGAAGAGCGCTGCCAGCGACGCTACCAACGCGACCCTGCGCACTGCCGGCGCCGGCCTGCCCTGCCCGCGCTCAGGCACGTTCGGCACGCTCCAGCACCGCGGCGAAGAAGCCGTCGGTGTCATGCACATGCGGGAGCAGGCGCAGGCGCTCGCCGGTCTCGAGCGCGACGTCCTGGCGGGCGAGGATGTCCTGCGCCGACAGCGGCCGAAACTCCGGATGCGCGGCCAGGAAGGCATCGACGATGGCGTCGTTCTCCTCGGCGAGCAGGCTGCAGGTGGCATACACCAGGCGCCCGCCCGGGCGCACCAGCCTGGCCGCCGCGGCGAGGATCGCGCCTTGCTTGGCGACCATCTCCGCCACCGCCGCCGGCGACTGGCGCCACTTGAGATCGGGGTTGCGGCGCAGGGTGCCCAGCCCGGTGCACGGCGCATCGACGAGCACGCGATCGGCCTTGCCCGCCAGGCGCTTGACCTTGGCGTCGGCCTCGTGGGCGATCAGCACCGGATGCACGTTCGACAGCCCGGCGCGCGCCATGCGCGGCTTGAGCTTGGCCAGCCGCTTCTCGGCCACGTCGAAGGCATAGAGCCGGCCGGTGGAGCGCATCATCGCGCCCAGTTGCAGCGTCTTGCCGCCGGCGCCGGCGCAGAAATCCACCACCAGTTCGCCGCGACGCGGCTGCACCAGCAGTCCGAGCAACTGGCTGCCCTCGTCCTGCACCTCGAAGCTGCCATCGAGGAACAGCGGATGCTTCTGCAGCGCGGGCTTGCCGCCCAGGCGGATGGCCTGCGGCGACAGCCGGCCGGCCTCGGCCGCGACGCCGTCGGCCCGCAGGCGGGCGAGTACCGCGTCGCGGTCGGTCTTGAGCAGGTTCACCCGCAGGTCGAGCGGCGCCGGCCGGTTCAGCCCGTGCGCGAGCGCCAGCAGGGCAGGCTCGTCCATCTGCGCGAGCAGGCGCTCGGCCAGCCAGTCAGGCAGGTCGGCGCGCTCGGCCACGGTCAGCTCGCCCAGCTCGGCGGCCTTGATCCCGGCCACCCAGTCGCGCTCGGTCGCGCTCACCAGGCCCTCGAAGTTGCGCATCGGCCAGCCCTCTCCACGCGCGAACCAGGCCAGGAGCAGCATGCGCGGCGTGGCCTCGTCGCCTGCCAGCCGACGCAGCCAGCGCAGGCGGCGCAGCACGCCGTAGACCGCCTCGGCGATGAAGCCGCGATCGCGGTGACCGAGCTCGCGGTTGTCGCGGAAGTGCCGCGACAGCACGGCATCGGCGGGATGATCGAAGGCCAGCACCGCGCCCAGCGCCTGGGTGGCCTGGATGAAGAGCGGGCGGGAGACGGCGCCTTCGGGCGCGCGGGGCTTGCTTGTCTTGTTCATGTCACTTCTGTGTGGTTTGGGTGGCCGCTGCCGGCGCGCCGAGTTCGATGCGCGCAGCGCGCTGGTCGAGCACGCCCCCCTTCTCGTCGGTGATGCGGATGCGTACCGGCAGCAGGTCGTGCTGCAGGGACAGCCAGATGTCGATGTCGAGCTCGCCCTCCTCGGCCCAGGCGCGCACGCGCAGCGTGTCGACCGCGCCGATGGCGAGCTGCAGCGTGTCGCGCCCCTCGGGCTGGAGCGTGGCACGCTTGACGCTCTTGTTGGTGACGACGGTCAGCTGCAGCGGCTTGTCGCCCTCGGCGACGCGGCGCGCCTGATGCCAGAGACTGAGCAGATCCTGGTCGCCGGGACGGATCTCCCCGCTGCGACGCTCGACACCGTCGCGGCGAATGCTCACGCGCGCCGCCGCCCAGTCGAACTCGGCGGTCTCGAGCTTGCGCCCGCGCTGCTCGACGACGAAGCGCGCCGGCCGCATGCCGGCGGCGTCCACCGCGCCCGTGCTGCGTTGCTCGTACTGCAGCCCGAACAGGCCGGCGAGGCCCTTGGCCTCGAGGTTGAGCCGCATCTCGTAGCGCTTGTCGGCAAAGTGCCAGTCGTGGCGCGCCTCGCCGATCTTGAAGCCCTGCGAGCCGTAGTGCACATCGAAGAAGATGCTGCCATCCGGGACCGTCGCCGCCATCGCAGCGGGCAGCGCGATGACCACGGCGGCGACCGCCACCGCCAGCCGCCGGAACGCGGCGCCGGCCATCACGAAGCCTCGCCGGTCGGCGCATCCAGCGCCGGCACGATCCACGCGGAGACCTCGTCGCTGCACCCGCCACGCACGCTCACCCGCCCCTTGCCGTCGATGACCAGGCGGTCCTCGGCGAACCAGCGCACCGCCTGCGGATAGATCAGGTGCTCGCGCGCGAGCACGCGCGCGGCCAGCGTGGCTTCGTCATCGTCGGCACGCACCGGCACCGCCGCCTGGACCACGATCGGGCCGTCATCGAGCTCCGCAGTGACGAAATGCACCGTGGCACCGTGCACCTTCACCCCGGCCTCGATCGCGCGCCGATGCGTATGCAGTCCAGGAAACGCCGGCAGCAGCGAGGGGTGGATGTTGAGCAGGCGCCCCTCGTAGCGGCGCACGAAGCCGTCGGTGAGCACGCGCATGAAACCCGCGAGCACGACCAGGTCGGGCGCGTGCGCGTCGATGCATTCGGCGAGCGCATCGTCGAAACTGACGCGGTCGGCGTAGGCGGTGTGATCGACCACGCGGGTGTCGATGCCGTTCGCCTGCGCAAAGACAAGCCCGCTCGCGCCCGGGCGGTTGGCGATCACGGCAGCGATGCGCACGCCCGGGATACGCGCGCGGACGATGGCTTCCATGTTGCTGCCCCGACCGGAAATGAGGATGACGATGGACTTCATGAAGGAACCGCAGGATTCAAAGGGGACGGACTGCCGCCGCAGCCCGCCGGACGATCAGTACACCGGGAGGAAGACCGCCGTGGTGAGGTTCTGCACCACCCGCGAGATGGTGCGGTCGGTCTCTTCCTCGACGACGTCGGCGAGCGCATCGAGCAGCCCGATGATGCGCCCGAACTCGCGTTCGAAGCTCAGGTTGGTGACCTCGCCCATCTCGTTGGACAGCAGCAGCAGGCTGCCCGCGGCGTCACGGGTGCTGGCCAGCTTCCACGCCACGATCTCGACGTTGCGGGCCGCATTGTAGAGGTGCTGAGGCTCCAGATCATCCAGCAAGTAAAAAACTTCCCGATCGCCGAGCGCGGACTGCACCATGCTCGCCAGCCCGACGATCAGCGCCTGCACGCGATCGCCGCGGAACTCCGGGTGCAGCGCGATGTGCATGGCGTCGAGGTCGCGGCGATCGCCGAGGGCGGCGAAACGCCAGCGGTGCTTGACGTCGAAGATGCGGGAGATGGCCGCCTCCGCACTCGCCGCTCCGCCCTTTCGCCACTCCGCCGGGTTGCGCTTGTAGAGCTTGTCGGCCAGCCGGCGCAGGCTCGCGAACACGTGGAGCTGATGCGTCTCGGCGACACGGTTGATGTCGGTCTTGACCAGCTGGCGCAGGTCGAAGCCGCTCTTGGCGCGCAGCGCGGGCGCGGTGCCGGGCGCGGAGCAGCCCGTCGCCAGCACGCCCGCGACGACGAGCACGAGGACGCGGCGACGGCCTCCGCCACGCCGGATGCTGCCGGTCTCACTCATCGCCCCCTCCCAAACCGTTCTGCCCGGGGCCCGATCATAACCGAGCCGCCGCACGCGGCCGGCGCCTCGACGCCCCGGGGCGCCGGACAGCCCCCTGTATAATCGCGCCTTTGCCGAGCCGCACATCTGCCCATGCCCCATATCCACCGCCTCTCCGACCTGCTGGTCAACCAGATCGCCGCCGGCGAGGTGGTCGAACGCCCGGCCTCGGTGCTCAAGGAGGTGCTGGAGAACGCGGTCGATGCGGGCGCGCGCGCGATCGAGGTTCAGCTCGAGCAGGGCGGCGTGCGCCGCATCCGCGTCGCCGACGACGGCTGCGGCATCGCCCGCGACGAACTCGCGCTCGCCCTCGAGCGCCACGCCACCAGCAAGATCGCCACCCTCGACGACCTCGAGCAGGTCGGCACGATGGGGTTTCGCGGCGAGGCGCTGGCGGCGATCGCGGCCGTCGCACGCACCAGCATCACCAGCCGCGCGCAAGGCGCCAGCCACGCCTGGCGGATCGAAGCCGGCGGCGAACCGAGTCCTGCAGCGCTCAACCAGGGCACCGTGGTCGACGTTGCAGACCTCTACTACAACACACCGGCACGGCGCAAATTCCTCAAGACCGAAGGCACCGAATACGCCCACTGCGACGACATGTTCCGTCGCGTCGCGCTCGCGCGCCCGGACATCGGCCTGCAGCTCGCCCACAACGGCCGCGTGATCCATCGCCTGCCGCCCTCCGCTCCGGCGGCGCGGGTGGCAGCGCTGATGGGCGACGATTTCCTGCAGCATGCGCGCGAGGTGCAGGCCGACGCCGGCGTGCTTCGCCTGGCGGGCTTCGCGTCGCTCCCCGCCTACTCGCGCGCCAGCCGCGACGCGCAGTATTTCTTCGTCAACGGACGCTTCGTACGCGACAAGCTGCTCACCCACGCGGTGCGCGAGGCCTATGCGGACATCCTGCACGGTAGCCGCCACCCGGCCTACGTGCTGTTCCTCGAGCTCGACCCCGCCGGCGTCGATGTGAACGTGCATCCGGCCAAGATCGAGGTGCGCTTCCGCGAGGCGCGCGCCGTGCACCAGTTCGTGTTTCACGCGCTCAGGCGCACGCTGGCCGAAAGCGGCGCTGGCCGCCCGGACACCGCGGCGCCGGCGGCGCACGCCACCGACAGCGCCAGCCCGCCGCCTCCGCCCCCTGCCTGGGCGGAGGCAGCCTCCGCTGCCCAGCACACGCGGCCGTCCGCGGGCGCCTGGCACGGCGCCCCGCCTCAGCAGGCCCGGCTGGCGATGGAGCCGGCGAGCCGGGCTTACCTGGAATTCGCTGCCAGCGCCACGCGCGCCGACGCGGGCGGCAGCGCCGCGCTCGCCACCGTGACCACCGGATCGACCCGGGTGCCCGGCGCATGGCCCGCCACCGGCGCGACGGGCGACGGCGCTCCGCCCCCGCTCGGCTTTGCGCTCGCGCAGCTGCACGGCGTGTACATCCTCGCCCAGAACGCAAGCGGCCTCGTGCTGGTGGACATGCACGCGGCGCATGAGCGCATCCTCTACGAGAAGCTCAAGACCGTGCTCGACGGCAGGCCTGCGGTTCAGCGCCTGCTGATCCCGGCAGTGTTCTCGGTGAGCGCGAAGGACATGGCCGCCGCCGCCGAATGCACCGAGGTACTCGCCGGAATGGGCTTCGAGGTGGGTGCGGCGGGTCCGCAGGAGCTGGCGGTGCGCAGCGTGCCCGCCCTGCTCGCGAGCGCACCGGTCGCCGAGCTCATGCGCCAGCTGCTGCAGGAGCTGCGCGACTATCCCGCCACCGAGGTGGTGACCGCGCGCCGCAACGCGCTGCTCGCCACCATGGCCTGCCATGGCGCGGTGCGCGCAAATCGCCAGCTCACCCTGCCCGAGATGAACGCCCTGCTGCGCGACATGGAAGCCACCGAGCGCGCCGACCAGTGCAACCACGGCCGCCCGACGTGGACGCAGTTCACCATGGCCGAGCTCGACCGCTTCTTCATGCGCGGCCAGTAGCGGCGCCGCGCGCGGCCGCGCGGCGCAGTCAGGCGCGGTAGATCAGCACGCCGATCACCACCACGGCCACGGTTGCCCAACCCAGGCCGTCCACGTATCGGCGCAGCACCGCCTCCATGCGCGGCCCGCCCCAGGCCATCAGGCCGGCGACGAGGAAGAAGCGCGCCCCCCGGCCCACGATCGAGGCCAGGGTGAAGGGCAGCAGCGCCATGCTCGCCACCCCGGCGGCAATCGTGAACACCTTGTATGGAATCGGCGAGAAGCCGGCGATGAAGATCGCCCAGAAGCCCCAGGCCTCGAACCAGGCGACCGCCTGCTCGTAGGCGCCCCAGTAGCGGCTTTCGCGCAACCAGGGCTCGATGAGATCGAAGGCGAAGTAACCGATCAGGTAGCCGAACAGGCCGCCCGCAACCGAGGTGAGCGTCGTCAGCAGCGCGAACCACCACGCCCGGCGCGGACTCGCGAGGCTCATCGGCGCCAGCATCACGTCCGGCGGAATCGGAAAGAACGACGACTCGGCAAAGCTCAGGCAACCGAGGAACCAGGGCGCGCGCGGATGCCGCGACCACGCCATGGCGCGCTCGTAGAGCGGCGAAAAGATCTTCAAGACAAGCCTCTGCGGTGGATTCCGGCCCCGGGCACGGACGACGAGGCCGCCATCATAACCGCTGCCCGCCAGCTCGGAACGCCAGTGTTGCAGCGCGGCGAACAAGGACGGAGAATCTCGCCTCACCCCGCTTCCGGGCACACCACCGGGATACTCGCCAGCCATGAGCACGCCCCCTTCCCGCCCTCTCCCGCTGCGACTCGTGCTGATCGTTCCCTACGTCATCCTCGTCGTGGGCCTGGCCGTGGCGATCGGCATGCTGTCCTACACCGCGGGCAGCAACGCGGTATCGACCGTGTCCTCGCAACTGCTGCTCGAGGTGGTGGGGCGCATCGCACAGGCTGTTGACCGCCATGTCGTCGGCTCGAGCGCGGTGCTGGAGACGGCCTTTCCGGAGGGCATGCCGGCGCCGCAGAACATCCAGGACGATTTCTACGAGATCCGCAACCGCTTCTGGGTGGCGACCTCGATCCACACCGATCCCAACAACTACGTCTATTACGGCAACGAGGCGGGCCAGGGGCTGGGCCTGCTGCGTCTCACGAACGAGGACGTCGAGCTGCGCATGAAGCTCACGGCCGACGAGCACCGCGCGATCTACCGCGCCTCCGGGATCGACGGCCCGCTGCAGTTCGTCCGCCGCGAGACCAGCCTGTTCGATCCCCGCAAGCGGCCGTGGTATGCCGAGGGCCGCAATGCTGCCGGTCACACGTGGACTTCGGTGTACATCGACTTCGGCACCCTGCAGCTGGTCGCCACGCGCGCGCGCCGGGTGCACGCACCCGGCGGCGACTTTGCCGGCGTGGTCGCCACGGACCTGTCGCTGGAAGCGCTCAACGACTTCGTCGGCGGGCTGAAGGTGTCGCCCAACGGCGTCGCCTTCATCCTCGAACCCGATGGCAACCTCATCGCCTCCTCGGCGAGCGCCAACGTAGTCACCCTGCCCGACGGCCGCCACGGACGCATCTCGGCGGAGGCGAGCGATCACGTGCTGCTCAAGACCACCTACCAGCGTGTGCGCGACCGCATCGCCAGCCGCGCAGACGAGCGCCTCCCGCGGGTGTTCGAGTTCGAGGACGACGACGGCAACCTGATCCACGCCGCATTCGACCGCATCCGCGACGCGGCCGGGCTGGACTGGATCACCGTCGTCGCCATGCCGGCGAGCGACTACCTCGGCGGCGTGATCGAGAACGTGCGGCGCACCACCCTGCTCGCCGCGCTGGCGGTCGTGGTGGCGATCGCCATCGGCCTCGTCATCATCGGCTGGGTCGCCCGCGACCTGCGTCGGCTGGCCGCCGTGGCCGGGCGCATCGGCGACGGCGATCTGGAGACCCCGGTCGGCCTCAGCCGGCGCGACGAGATCGGCGAACTTGCGCGCAGCTTCGAGCGCATGCAGGAGCGTCTGCGCACCGATCGTCTCACCGGACTGGCCAATCGCGAGGCCCTCGCCCAGCAGCTCGCGCGCCGCATCGCGCGCGCCCGCGCCGACCGCCGCCAGCCGCGGCTGGGCGTGCTGTTCATCGATCTCAACCGCTTCAAGCACATCAACGACTCGCTGGGCCACGAGGCCGGCGACCGCGTGCTGCAGGAGATCGCCCAACGGCTGCGGCAGAGCGTGCGCAGCGAGGACTTCGTCGCGCGCTATGCGGGCGACGAATTCGTGATCGTGGTGGATCCGATCGCCGACCGCGACGCACTCGACCAGGTCCGCGCGCACATCGAGCGCGCGCTCGCCGCACCGGTCTCGATCGACGCCGGCGACGCCATCGAGCTCACCGCGGGCGGCGCCATCGGCGGGGCGCTCTTCCCCGAGGACGGCGACGCCCCCGAGAGCCTGATCCGTCACGCCGACCACGCGATGTACGCACGCAAGCAGGGCAGCGCCGCGGCCGCCGCGGACGTCGTGGTACGTTTTCCCCAGCGCCCGTGAACAGGCTGCGGGACAAGCTGTGGATAAGCACCGCAAGCGCTTGTCCGCAAAGGCTTGTCGTCGTCTGCCTGTTTTTTGTGCAGTGCGCAGATACGGAACTATGTCTCGCTCGCCGATTCGCTGCGATTGAGGCTCCGCGGGGCATCTGATAGTTTCCGGAGCGGCTTGTCCTAAGCCAATAACATGGCTTGCCACACTTTCGTCATCGTCTTCGATGACAAAGGCAAACCGTTGCGGAGATCCTGCCTCATGAAGAAAAGCCTCATCGCGGCCACCGCCGCCGCCCTGCTGGCG
This sequence comes from Thauera sp. JM12B12, assembly GCF_039614725.1. Taxonomy (NCBI): domain Bacteria; kingdom Pseudomonadati; phylum Pseudomonadota; class Betaproteobacteria; order Rhodocyclales; family Zoogloeaceae; genus Thauera; species Thauera sp. JM12B12. The sequence continues at coordinate 2,782,242 of NZ_CP154859.1, forward strand.
ACCGGCTGCGCCACACCGTTCGCGCCCGCACCGCTCGCCACCAACTTCCAGTCGGGCAAGCAGCCCAAGCTGCAGGCTGCAGCACACTGGCACACCATCGCCGGCGACGTGGCGGCAAAGCTGTCCGCCGCAATCCCGGCGAACACCCCGCTGTTCGTCAACCAGCAGGCCAATGCATCCACGTTCGAACGCGCCTTCACCAGCCAGCTCGTCACGGCGCTGATCGAGGCGGGTCATCCGGTGATGCGCAGCCCCGAAGGTGCGCTGCGCGTCGGCGTGGACACCCAGGCGGTGCCCTTTGCCGCCGACCGCCCTCAATACCGCCACGCCGGCAAGGCGACAGCGCTGGGTGCCGGGATCTGGGTGCTCTACGACATCGTCGAGTACGCTTCCAACGGCCCGGCAAAGGCGGCCCTGCTCGCGCTCGGCGCAGCGGACGCCTACGCCTGGTTCGACTCCGAATTCGCTGGTGGCGGCACGCCTGCAATGGAGATCATCGTCACCACGAGCGTGACCGACGCAAGCCGCTACGTCGCTCGCAACACCAGCGTCTACTACGTGGATGACGCCGACCAGCGTCTTTACAAGACACCGGTGCAGTCTCACGCGAAGGCCTTCCAGGTCGTGGGGGGCGAATGATGCTGAAGAGGAAGATGCTGCTCGCTGCCGCCGCCGGCACGCTTGCGCTCGGCGTCGCCGGCTGCGCCACCGAGAACGGCACTGGCCGCAAGGATCCGACCTACGAGCAGGCCGCGGCCAACCCGCTGATTCCGGCCAACTACGCAGCGGCCAGCAGCCTGCTCGGTCGTCTGCAGGGCCAACTCGGCGAGGGCCAGCCGCTGATCGTGGCCACCGTGGTCAACATCGACGCGCTCGACCGCTCCTCGACCCTTGGTCGCCTCATCTCCGAGCAGGTCTCGGCACGCTTCACGCTTGCCGGCCATCGCATGATCGAGATGAAGTTCCGCAACAACGTTTACATGGCGCGCGACCAGGGCGAACTGATGCTGACGCGCGAGATCCGCGACATCGCCAGCAGCCATAATGCCCAGGCGGTGATAGTGGGCACCTACGCGCAGAGCAGCGACATGGTGTTCGTCAATCTCAAGGTGATCCAACCCGACACCAACGTCGCGCTCGCGGTGCATGACTACGCCCTGCCGCTCGACAACATGACGCGCTCGATGCTGCGCACCACCCGCTGAGTGCAATTGTCCGCCCCAAGGCGATGATCGGCCGTGGTCATCGCCTTTTCTTTTCCCGGTCGGTAACGAGGCCGACGACTGACGGTTTCATCGACGACGCCCGCTTGGGCGATAATCGCCGGCGTTCGCCCTCCTCACGCCCGTCTCCCGGACCCGACTCACGCTTGACCGCCGCCGCCCATCCGCTCCCGCCCGCCCTGCTCCTGCTCGGTCCCACCGCCAGTGGCAAGACTGCCAGTGCGCTTGCGCTCGCGCAGGCCCTGCCGATCGAGATCATCAGCGTCGACTCGGCGCTGGTGTACCGCGACATGGACATCGGCACGGCCAAGCCGACGCGGGTGGAACGCGCGGTCTGCCCGCACCACCTGATCGACATCGTATCGCCCGAGGAGAGCTACTCCGCCGCGCGCTTTCGCGCCGATGCCGTCCGCCTGATGGGCGAGATCGTCGCGCGCGGCAACGTCCCGCTGCTGGCCGGTGGCACCATGCTGTACTTCAAGGCCCTGCGCGACGGGCTTTCCGACCTTCCAGCGGCAGCACCCGCACTGCGTCGCGCGATCGACGAGGAAGCCGCCGCGCGCGGCTGGCCGGCGCTCCACGCCGAGCTCGCCCGCCTCGACCCGGATGCCGCCGCCCGTCTCGAGCCGGGCGACGCGCAGCGCATCCAGCGCGCGCTCGAGATCGTCCGCCTCACCGGTCGGCCGCTCGCCGAGAGCTATGCGAAGAAGGAGGATGACGCCCTGCCCTGCCGCCTGCTGCCGATCGCGCTCGCGCCCTCCGAGCGCAGCGTGCTGCACGCACGCATCGCCGAGCGCTTCGACGCGATGCTCCATGGCGGCTTCGTCGACGAGCTGCGCCAGCTGCGCGCACGCTACCGGCTCGACCCCGCCATGCCATCGATGCGCTGCGTCGGCTACCGCCAGGCGTGGTCCTACCTCGATGGCGACATCGGCTACGACGAACTGCGCTTTACCGGCATCGCCGCCACCCGACAGCTCGCCAAGCGCCAGCTCACCTGGCAGCGCCAGTTCCGCGAGACCTGGCCGGGCTTCGTCGAGCTCGACTGCCTGCGCCCCGACCTTCCCGAGGCCGTGCTGCAGGCCGCACTGCGGCTCCTGGGTACGCCCGGGCCCCGCTCCACCCCCTGAACGGAATCCCCTGAACCATGGACGAACAGATCATTGCCGACGTCGAACAATGGCTCGACGAAGTCGTCATCGGCCTCGACCTCTGCCCCTTCGCCGCCCGCCCGCGGCGCGAGAAGCGCGTGCGCATCGCGGTCAGCCACGCCACCGACGAGGAGAGCCTGCTCAACGACCTGCAGGCCGAACTCGAGCGCCTGTCCGACACCCCGGCGACCGAGCTCGAGACCACGCTGCTCGCCATCCCCGACATGCTCGAGGACTTCGCCGACTACAACGACTTCCTCGATGCGGTCGACCTCTGGGTCGAGCAGTTCGGCTGGGAGGGCGAGCTGCAGGTGGCGAGCTTCCACCCCCAGTACCAGTTCGCCGACACCGAGGCCGACGACGCCGGCAACCTCACCAACCGCTCGCCGTGGCCACTGCTCCACATCATCCGCGAGGACAGCCTCGAGCAGGCCATCGCGCACTACCCGGACGTCGATGGCATCCCCGAGCGCAACATCGCACGCATGAAGGCATTGGGACCGGACGAGCGCAGGCGCCTGTTCCCGTACCTGTTCGGCTGATCGCAGCGCTCGGCCGCCTGGTCTCGATCAGTAAAACTTCTTATTGGAATCAGGCGTTTTCTGCCGTGCCCGCACCGGCGGAACGGCGCCGCGGTATTCGCCCTGCGTAAGACCCCGGCGCTGGCAAGGCATCCGCGCCGGGAGTAGACTGGTGCTCGACACGGACGGTTTTTCCACAGCTCAGATCCTCAGGAGGCTCCCATGTTTTCCGAATACAAAGAGTTGATCACCCGTCTCAAGACCACCGATCCGCACTTCGCCGAACTCTGCGCCAGGCACGATGCGCTCGACCAGGAGATCCACGAGATCGAGGCTCACACCAAGGTCGACACCTACGAGCATCTCGAGGTGCTGAAGAAGGAAAAGCTGCTCGTCAAGGACAAGGTCTACGCCGAGTTGCGCAAGGCCGGCGCTACCTGAGTCCACCTGCCGCGGGTTCAACCTGCGGCTTGAACACCGGCCTGCGCAAGTCCCTCCGCACGCTCGCGTCGCGCGAGCAGGGTGTACACGGTCGGCACCACGAACAGGGTGAAGAAGGTGCCGATCAGCAGCCCGCCCACGATCACCCAGCCGATCTGCTGACGACTCTCCGCGCCCGCGCCGGTCGCCAGCGCCAGCGGCACCGAACCCAGCACCATCGCCCCGGTCGTCATCAGGATCGGCCGCAGACGCAGCACCGACGCCTCCGCCACGGCCTCGCGCAAGGCGCGCCCCTGCTCGCGCAGCTGGTTCGCGAATTCCACGATCAGGATGCCGTGCTTGGTGATCAGGCCCACCAGCGTGACCAGGCCGATCTGGCTGTAGACGTTGAGCGTGCCGCCGGTCAGCCAGAGCGCGCCCAGCGCGCCCGCCATCGACAACGGCACCGTGAGCATGATGATGAAGGGGTCGCGGAAACTCTCGAACTGCGCCGCCAGCACCAGGTAGATGAAGGCGAGCGCGAGCAGGAAGACCAGTGCGAGACTCGCGGAGCTGGTCTTGAACTCGCGCGACTGGCCGTCGTAGTCGGTGCTGTAGCCCGGCGGCAGGATGCGCGCGGCGGTGTCGTCCATCCACTGCAGCGCCTCGCCCAGGGCGTAATTCGGGGCCAGGCTGGCCGAGATCGTCACCGAGCGGCGCTGGCCGAAGTGGTTGAGTTCCCGCGGCGCGACCCGTTCGCTCACCTTCACCACGCTGGTCAGCGGCACCATCTCGCCACTGCGCGCGCGCACGAAGATATCGCGGATGTCGCGCGGATCGCGGCGTTCGTCGGCGGCCACCTGCACGATCACGTCGTACTGCTCGGCATCCTGCTTGTAGCGCGTGACCTGGCGGCCGCCGAGCATGCTCTCGAGGGTGCGCGCGATCACATCGACCGCCACGCCGAGGTCGGCGGCGCGGTCGCGATCCACTTCCACGGCGAGCTCGGGCATGGTCAGCTTGAGGTCCGTATCGGGCGACACGAAGCCGGGATTCTCGCGCATCGCGTCGAGGAAGCTGTCCGCGACGCGGGCGAGCGCGTCGTAGCTCTCCGAGCTCGACACGACGAAGCTGACCGGCCGCGAGCGCACGCTCTGCCCGAGCGAAGCGGGCAGGATCGGGAAGGCGTTGACGCCGGGTACGGCGCGCAGCTTGGGCTGCAGTTCGGCCGCGATCTCGCTCGCCTTGCGCTCGCGCGCCGCCCAGTCGTTGAAGCCCACGAAGGAGATGCCCTGCGACACCGTCGGGTTGCCGGCGATCACCAGATAGCGATCGACCTCCGGCAGGCCGGCGTAGATGCGCTCGATCTCCTCGGCGTAGCGGGACATGTAGTCGAGCGTGGCGCCCTCGGGGCCGGTGAACATGCCGACCACGCGACCGCGGTCTTCCAGCGGCGCAAGCTCGGTCTTGAGCTGGCCCATCAGCCACACCGCGCTGCCCGCCACGGCGGCGAACACCAGCATCACCAGCCAGCGCGCGTTCAGCGCCGCCTGCAGCACGCTGCGGTAGCCGGCGGTGAGCGCCGACAGGAAACGCTCGATGCCGTTGTAGATCGGGCCGTGCCTGGGCTCGTGGCGCAACAGCTTCGAACACATCATGGGCGACAGCGTCAGCGCGACGAAGCCGGAGACGATCACCGCGCCCGCGAGCGTGAGCGCGAACTCGGTGAACAGCTTCCCGGTGCGCCCGGTCATGAAGGCCACCGGCGCATACACCGCGGCGAGCGTGATCGTCATCGCCACGACGGCGAAGCCGATCTCCTTCGCGCCCTTGAAGGCGGCCGCCAGCGGCGCCATGCCCTCCTCGATGTGGCGGTAGATGTTCTCCAGCACCACGATCGCGTCATCCACCACCAGGCCGATGGCCAGCACCAGCGCGAGCAGCGTGAGGGTGTTGATCGAGAAGCCGAACATCAGCATCAGCGCGAACGCACCGACCAGTGAAACCGGGATGGTGACCAGCGGCACCAGCATCGCCCGCCAGTTGCGCAGGAAGAACAGGCACACCGCGGCCACCAGCAGCACCGCCTCCCAGATGGTCGCGAACACTGCATCGATCGACCGCTCGATGAACACCGTGGTGTCGTTGGCGATCATCATCGACATGCCTTCGGGCAGCTCTGCCTGCAGTCGCGGCATCATCTCGTCGAGACCGCGCTTGAGGTCGAGCGGATTGGCCACCGACTGCTTGATGAGGCCGATCGACACCGCCGGCCGCCCCATGAAGCGCACCGAGCTGCGCTCGCTCTCGGGCGCCACCTCCACCCGGCCGACATCGCGGATGCGCACCGGGTAGGCGTCGGCGGCGTCGCCCAGGCGCAGCACGATGGCGCCGAACTGCTCGGGCTCGGTGAGGTCGGTCTGCGCCACCACCGCGAACTCGCGCTCGCGGCTCTCGATGCGGCCGGCGGGCAGCTCCACGTTCTGGCCGCGAATCGCGTCCTCCACGTCCTGTACGGTCAGCCCGAAGGCGGCCAGGCGGTCACGGTCGAGCCACACCCGCATCGCCGAGCGCCGATCGCCGAACAGACGGGCGTCGGCCGCACCGGGCAGGGTCTGCATGCGCGGCTTGATGACGCGGTTGGCGAAGTCGCTGATCTCCATCGGTGAATGCCGGTCGGAGGAGAACGCCAGCCAGATGATCGGGCTGGCGTCGGCCTCGACCTTGGCGATCACCGGCTCGTCGATGTCGTCGGGCAGGCGCTGGCGCACGCGCGAGACGCGGTCGCGCACGTCCGCCGCGGCAGAATCCGCGTCGCGCTCGACGCGGAAGCGGACGGTGATCTGGCTGCGCTCCTGCCGGCTGATCGAGGACAGCACGTCCACGCCCTCGATGCCGGCGAGCGAATCCTCCAGCGGCTTGGTGACCTGCGACTCGACGATCTCGGCACTGGCGCCGCGGTAGCGGGTATCGACGGTGACCACCGGCTCGTCGATGTTGGGGTATTCGCGCACGGTGAGCCGCGACCAGGACATCAGACCCACCAGCAGCACGAGCAGCGACAGCACGGTTGCGAACACCGGACGGCGGATGCAGAGGTCGGAGATGAGCATCGTTCAGTCCGCCCGCGCCACGCCGGCAGGCGCACCGGCCACGTTCACCGCCGCGCCGTCGCGCAGCTTGAGCTGGCCGGCGGTCACCACCACCGCACCCGCCTCCAGCCCCTCGACCACCTCGACCACCGCCTGGCGGCGCTGGCCGGTCCTGACCTCGACCCGCTTCACCTTGCCGTCATCGACCCGATACACGAACTGCGTGTTGCCGGGTGCGGGCACCAGTGCCGCCTCGGGCACCACCGGCACCGCGGCGCGCTCGCCAAGGATCAGGCGCACGCGCACGAAGACACCGGGGCGCAGGCGCAGCGCCGGGTTCGCCAGGCTGGCCCGCAGGCGTACCGCCCGACCCTGCGCATCCACGAGCGGATCGATCGCCTCGACGGTGGCGGCGACGCGCGCCCCCGGCAGCACGTCGCTCGACAGCTCGAGCGCCTGGCCGGCTCGCACGCGGTCGAGATAGAGCTCGGGCAGGCGGAAATCGACCTTCAGCGTGGCGATGTCCTCGAGGTTGATCAGCGCGTCGCCGTCCTTGACGAAGTCGCCCGGGCTCACGCTGCGGATGCCGACCACGCCATCGAAGGGCGCGCGGATCTGCATGCGCGCCAGATGGGCTTGCGCCAGCGCGAGGCTGGCGCGCGCCACCTCGAGCTTCGCGCGCGCATCGTCGAGGCTGCTCTGGCTGACGAACTTGCGCCCGAACAGATCCTGGGTGCGGCGGAAGTTCGATTCGGCCAGGGTCAGGTTGGCGCGCGCCTGCTGCAATTCGGCGCGCTGCACCGCGGCATCGAGCTCCACCAGTATGGCGCCACGCCGCACCGCCTCGCCGTCGCGGAACCGGATCGCCTCGATGCGGCCGGACACCTCCGGGCGCAATACCACCGACTCGTTCGACACCAGCGTGCCCACCGCACTGACGTCGTCGGCGAGCGTGCGCGCCTGCACCACCGCCACCTCGACCGCGACCGGAGCCCCCGGCCCCCCGCCTCCCGCCGCCTGCGGGGGCGCCCCGACCCGAGGCGCCCCCGCACCGCCCGCATGCGGCTGATTGGCATGCCAGGCATACCCCGCCAGGCCAGCAAGACCCGCGATGCACACGGCGATGATGAGAGGACGACGCGAAGACATGAGGATCCGGGAAAGAGAGTAGTGGGGAAGTGGCGCACGTGATTGTCACACACCGCGGCACGACGACGCCCAAGGCTGACAATGCAGCCGCGCCCCGAGTTCAAGACCGCAGCGGATTGCCCGAAGCCTTTTTCGCCGCGCGCCGCATCACGCGCCACGACTCGAAGTCAGTCGTCCGGCAGCGGCCACTTCGGATTCCAGGCCACCTCCCACAGGTGGCCGTCGGGATCCCTGAAGTAGCCGGCATATCCCCCCCAGAAGGTGTCGCGCGCCGGCTGCGGGATCTCCGCCCCCGCCACGCGCGCCTGCGCCAGCACGGTCTCGACCGCCTCGCGACTGGCAACGTTGTGGCTGAGCAGGCACTCGGTCGAGCTCGCCGGACCGAGCGTCACGCCCGCATCGTGGGCAAGGCTGCGGCGCGGGAACAGCGCGAGCTTCAAGCCCGGCTGCAGATCGAAGAAGACGACGGCGCCATGCTCGAACTCGGCGCCGACGATGCCCTTCGTCGGCCAGCCGAGACCGTCGCGGTAGAAGACGAGCGCGCGCTCGAGACTATCGACGCCGAGGGTGATGCAGCTGATGCGAGACTTCATGGGGACATTCCTGGCTGCGGTCGAGTGGATGAAGGGCCGTGCGGAGCCGCAGGGGTCGGCCCACAGCGCTCACACCCACGGGCGACGCCGCTGACCGACCGCGCGCCGTGGCGCACGGCTCCCCCCGGAGGCACGCATCGACCGATCGGGCTCATCGGCACTGCAGCTGGCCCGACTGCACATGGACCACGCACTGCAGCCCGCCGCACTGGCAGTTGTACAGCACCGATGCAAGGCCACGCTGGGCGCCGAGGTCGAGCCCCTGCGAACACACGCAGGCCTCGGGGGTGACGCGGGTGAGGGTCTGGGCGACGGCCGGCGACGCGGCCGGACCGGCGGTCAGCAGCGCAGCGCCCGCAGCAATCGTGGCCAGGCCAGCCAGCGTCGCCAGCAGGGAACGGATCTTCATGGAAGCCTCCAGGAGCGGCGTCGATCAGGAAAGGAGCCGCATCCGCCCGCCGACCGATGCGCATGCAAGCCCGCAGACCCCATGCACGATCAGCGCGCGCACGAGACCACACACGTTTCAATTCATAGCACGCCTCAGCGCACTGTCTCCCCGAGCCGTTGCAGATCGGCATCGCGCAGGTGGGTGAGCAAGGCCATGCCGTCGGCCGCCACGCGGAACTCCCCCCAGCGCGCGCCGGCCAGGCCGGCGGCCTGGCCCTCCTGGAAGAAGAATGCGTTCGGTCCCACGCTCGGTGCCCCATCGCGCATGCGGATGCGCAATCCGATGGCGCCCGCCGGCGCCGGCAGGCTCTCGCCGACACCTGCCAGGCGCGCCCGCCCCTCTTCATCCACCTCCAGATACGCGAAGCGTGGCGGCGGCGCCGCGCCGCCTTCCGTGCGACGTGGCAAGCCGTCGTCGGGCGCGAACCGCAGCGCCATGTAGTCGCCCTGCATCAGCGAGCGCGGATCGACCGGCGCAAGCTCGATCAGGACGATGCGCCCCGCGGCCAACACGCGCTCGAAATCGACCACCGCATGCGCGGTCACACCCACCACCAGCAGGAAGGCAGCCGCCGGCGAGGCCCGCAGCCAGGACGGCATCGGTGCCCGGGACGCCTGCGCCGCGCCACGGTCCGGCGCGCCCTCGAGCGCCGTTCCGACGCCCACGCCCGCCGCTGCGGGCCACAAGCGCCGCAGCGCGAGCAGCACGAGGCCGCTGGCCGCCATCAGCCCGGACTTCATCAGCAGGCTGGTGTCGAGGCGGTAGTAGTGATCGCCGACATAGGCTACGGCGGCGATGAGCGCGAGCGCGGCGAAGCCGCGGTGGCCACCGCGAAAGCAGGCGAGGAAGAGACTGGCTGCCACCAGCAGCCCCGGCGCCGGCTGCGACAGCACGGCGAGCGCCACCGCCGCTGCAACCGCCAGCGCCCGCCGGCGCGACCCGGCCGCCGCCGTCAGCCGGGCCACCAACAGGGCGAAGAGCACTCCGGCAGCGATCGACAGCACGCCGACGCGCAGCACGAACACCCCGTCCGCCTCGCCGATGCCGCCACTCCACAGCACGATACGCCATGCATCGCTGCCCTGCAGGCCGCGCGCCGCGCCGATGAAGCCCGGCAAGGCGAGCGCGGCGAGCGTGCCACCACGCACCAGCGCCGCGATCAGCGCCCCCTGCCCCGTATCCGCCCAGCGCGAGCGCGTCATCCACAGTGCGGCCACCAACGCGGCCAGCGCAGCGGCGAGCACCTCCAGCCCCACACCCACACCGATCAGCGCAGCGCCATGGAGGGCCATGAGCAGCGCACACAGGCTGCGATGGAGCGGACTCGTCCGCGGCCAGGCCATCGCCGCCGCCGCCAACAGCCCGGCGGCCGCCCACTGCCGCCCGGCGTCGAAGAAGGCGCTCCATCCGGCCCCGGTCGCCGACACCAGCAGCGCCTGTCCCGCGAGCGAAAAGGCGAGCGCCATCTGCGTTGTAAACAGGCGCTCGCGCCGGAACAGTGCGATGGCCACGCCACACAGCACCGCACCGGCGATCGCCCGCAGCAGTGCCCGCTCGCCCACGAGGGCGAGCGGCAGCATGAACGACGCCAGGATGAGCAGCGAGGCGACCCAGGCCGCGAGCGTCTGCAGCGCGCTCAGCCACCATGGGGATGGCGCGCCAAGGGCGTCCTCGATCTGGTCGCGCCCCGCGGTGGCCTCCGTGCTCGCCGCCTGCCGATGCAGGCGCGCCAGCCAGACCCCCGCGCCTGCCGAGGTCGCGATGACGAACAGCCCGACCAGGTTGAGGCTGAAGAAGCTCTCCACCCGCAGCGCCTTGATGACCCCGCCGGTGAGCACGGCAATGCCGCCATACACAGTCAGCGCAAGGATCGGCAGGTCGCGTCGCCAGCGGTGGTAGGCGAACGCCATCGCGCCCGCCACAACCGAAAAGCTCGCCGCCACGACGCGGAATTCGTGCTCCCACCAGCCGAGCACACCCCCTGCGCACAGCGGCGCCAGCACTCCGAGCGCAGCCAGGCGCTGCAGCCAGCGGCGCGGATTCGCCAGTAACCGGAGGCCGAGACCCTCGAAAACGACCAGCACGATCAGGTTGAACGCCGCGATCGCGAGCAGCGCCTGCGCATCGCCGAGCGCGTCGAAGAACCCCCACCACACCGACTGCGAGAACGCCCTCACCAGCGCCAGGTTTGCGAGCACCAGCCACAGCGCCCAGCTCGCCGCCGACCGCGCCGCGAGCGCGAACGGCGTCATCAGCGCCGCCCAGGCGGCAAACAGCTGCCACATGTCGGCGCCGGTCTGGTAGGTCTGCCCGACCAGCGCCAGCACCGCGCCGGTCGCCACGCTGGCTCCGAACAACGCCGCCCGCCAGCCTGCGCCGCGCCCAGCCGCCGCCCACATCGCCGCCGCGCAACAGGCGGCGAGCGCACCCAGCGCCAGGCCAAGCCGCGCGAAGCGATGCAGCGCATCCCAGTTGTAGGCGAGGAAGAACACCAGGGCGGCGGTGAGCAGCAGCGCGCCGCCAAACGCGAGCACGCGCTCGAGCAGGTCGCGCCACTCGGACACCGTAGGCTGCAGCGCACCGGCGTCACGCGCGCGCGCAAGTTCGCCGGCAGTCAGCCGGCCCGACTCTGCCCGTTGCAGCAGCAGCCCACGCTGCTCGGAAGTCAAGTTCATGCGCGCATCTGGAAATGCCAGAGAGGTTGTGCAGGGTATCAGCAAGACCGCCGGCAGCGCCGCCACAGGCAGCACGCACTATGCTTGGAGCGTGATGGATTGCCGCACGCAGGCCTCCCGATGTCCGACCGCACCCTGGAATCCGCCCCGGAGCCCGACTCCCGCCGCGGCCCGCACACCGCGCCCGACGACGGCCCGGTGGTCGCAAGCTTCCGCTTCTACGAGGAGCTCAACGACTTCCTCTCGCCGCAGCGGCGCGGGCATGCCTTCGAAGCGCGCTGCGCACGCGTTGCTACCGTCAAGCACATGGTCGAGGCCCTCGGCGTGCCGCACACCGAGGTCGAGCTTGTGCTGGTGAATGGCGAGTCGGTCGGCTTCGGGCGCCTCCTGTGCAACGGCGACCGGGTGTCGGTCTATCCGCGTTTCGAGACCTTCGACGTCACGCCGCTGCTGCGCGTGCGCGACGCGCCGCTGCGCGTCACCCGCTTCATCGCCGATGCCCACCTCGGCGGCCTCGCCCGCCTGCTGCGCCTGACCGGTTTCGATACGCTGTACGACAATCACTACGAGGACGCCGAAGTCGTGGCCATCGCCGAGCGCGAGGGCCGCATCGTGCTCACCCGCGACCGCGAACTGCTCAAGCGCCGCGAACTCACCCACGGCTGCTTCGTCCATGCCCCCCGCCCCGAGCATCAGGCTGCAGAAGTGCTCACCCGCCTCGACCTTGCGCGCAGCGCGAAACCGTTCTACCTGTGCCTTGCGTGCAACGCACCGCTGCACGCCATCGACAAGGCGGCGGTCAGCAGTCGCCTGCCGCCGGACGTACGCGCGCGGCACACCCGGTTCGCCACCTGCGACCATTGCGGGCGCGTGTTCTGGGAGGGTTCGCACTGGCGACGGATGCGCAGCGTGGCGGACCGGCTGTTGGCGCATGCATCGCCACGCGACTGAGGGGCCACGTGGCGCAGGCCAATGCCAGCCGCAGCCCCGCCGGCCACTCCGCTCACGCCTCCGCCCGCGCCAGTGCCCGCGACAGCGCCCGCAGTACGAGCACGCCGAAGCCGATCAGCAAGCCCCACTTGAGCGCCGAGCAGGTCGTCGATGCGAGGTAGGTGGCCGGCGTGTCGAAGCGCGGCACCGCGGTCAGCCACCAGTGGAAGCCATTCTCGGCGGCGTCGAACGCGGCCGCCAGCGGCAGGCACAGGCGCGCGCACGCCTGCGTCCAGGGAGCAAGCACGGCGAACGCGGCGGTGCGCGTCGCAAGCAGCCAGCCAAACGCGCCATAGGCGAGCAAGGTCACCATATCGACCGGCAAGTGGCCACGGTAACGCGCCAGGTCGGCCTCCGACCACAGGTGGATGATCCCGCCGAAGGTTTGCGGGTGCCAGGCGAACTGCAGCGCAACCACCCCCGGGCGCAGCGGCCAGAGATAGATGGACACGCCGACGAACAAGGCCGCCGCCAGCACGCCGCTCACCCAAACCGGCCACACCGCCCGCATCCCTCGTCCTCCCGATTCCTGCGCCGCCAGCCGCAGGCACATTCCTGACCGCGGCGAGACGAATGGCGCCCGGCATTCATGCTACTCCCGATGCCATCGGCCCGGTCGGAAGCACGGCTTCCCGCGGCTCAGGGTCGCCGGCGCCGCCTCCACACCCACCCGTAGGCGAGCACGTTCACCACGAGCACGATCCCGGCAAGCACATACTGGATCTCCTGCGTCAGGCCGGCGGGGTAGATCACCGGCAGCAGGTAATGCTCGATGAAGCCGCCATCGTATCCCGCCTCCCCGGCTGCGCGGCGCAGGCTGTTCTCCAGCGGCGTCAGCGGGCACAGACCGCCGCTGAGCTCGATGTACACGCCCCAGGCGGCGGCCGGCAGATGCAGCCAGGGCGCCCGCCGCCAGCGCAGCGCGAGCAGGCCGCCGAGCAGCACGAACACGATGAAGGCCAGATGCAGCAGCAGCACGGCGTCGGCGGCGATGCGATGGAGCATGTGCGCGCCTCCATGAACGAAAAACCCGGCGCGCGGCCGGGTCGGGGTGCGAGAGCGGGTGCAGGACGGCGCTCATCCCGGCGCGCGCGGCGCACCCGCGCAGCAGGCTCAGCCGACGATGGTCTGCGCCTCGCCCTCGCGACGGCTGTCGATGCGGCCGATGCGATACACCGTCTCGCCCGCGGCTTCGAGCTTCGCCACCACCGCCTCCGCGTCGGCCGCGGCCACCACCACCGCCATGCCGATCCCGCAGTTGAACACGCGGTACATCTCCTGCATGTCGACCTTGCCTTCCTGCTGCAGCCACTGGAACAGCGGCGGCAGCGTCCAGCTCGCGGCATCGATGCGCGCGGTGAGTTCGTCGCGCAGGATGCGCGGCACGTTCTCGGTGATGCCGCCACCGGTGATGTGGGCCATGCCCTTCACCACGCCCGGCATCGCCTGCATCACCGCCAGCAAGGGCTTGACGTAGATGCGGGTGGGCTCCATGACCACGTCGCGGAACGGACGGCCGTGGAAGGGCGCGTCCATGTCGGCGCCGGCGCGCTCGATGATCTTGCGGATCAGCGAGTAGCCGTTGGAGTGCGCGCCGCTCGAGGCCAGGCCGAGCACCACGTCGCCGGGGACGATCTTGCTGCCGTCGATGATGTCGGCCTTCTCCACCGCACCGACGGCAAAGCCGGCGAGGTCGTATTCGCCCGCCGGGTACATGCCGGGCATCTCGGCTGTCTCGCCGCCGATCAGCGCGCAGCCGGCGAGCTCGCAGCCGCGCGCAATGCCGCTGACCACGTCGGCCGCCGCATCCACCTCGAGCTTGCCGCAGGCGAAGTAATCGAGGAAGAACAGCGGCTCGGCACCCTGCACCAGGATGTCGTTGACGCTCATCGCCACCAGGTCCTGGCCGACGGTGTCGTGCTTGTTGAGCTGGAAGGCGAGCTTGAGCTTGGTGCCGACGCCGTCGGTGCCGGACACCAGCACCGGCTCCTTGTACTTTTTCGACAGCTCGAACAGCGCGCCGAAGCCGCCGATGCCACCCAGCACCTCGGGGCGCATGGTGCGCTTGGCGAGCGGCTTGATGCGGTCGACCAGGGCGTCGCCGGCGTCGATGTCGACGCCTGCGTCGCGGTAGGAGAGCGGGGTCTGGGGGTCAAGGGGGGCGGGATGATGGTCGCTCAAGATCGTTCCTCTGGGCTCGCTGGATACAGGACTGAGTACTGCGTTGGATGCTGGACGCTGCACTCGACGGCGGCCGCCGCGCGACCGAACGCGCTTGAGGCCGCAACGCCAAGTGGCTACATTTACGGGTTTCGCGGGCGCCAAGCCCCGCGCCAAGTCCGCGATTTTACTTGAAATGACCGCTCCCCGCGCCCACCGCCTGCAAACCGTCGCCTGGACCACGGCCGGCCTCGCCTTTGCGGTGCTGTTCTGGCTGCTCGGGCCGATCCTCACCCCCTTCGTGATCGCCGCGGTGTTCGCCTACATCTGCGACCCGGCGGTCAACTGGATGGTGGCGCGGCGGGTACCACGCCCGCTCGCCGTGCTGCTGGTGATCATCGCACTCGGCCTCGCCCTGGTCGCGCTGGCGCTGATCCTGGTACCGATGGTGTATCGCGAGGGCGTGCTGCTGGTGCGCCGACTGCCCGACCTGGTCGAGATGTTCAACGCACAGGTGTCGCCGCTGCTGATGGCGCGACTGGGCATCGACCTGCAACTGGACGCCGCGCAGTTCCGCCAGCTCATCGCGGAGAACTGGACCAGCGCGCAGGACATCGTGCCGATCGTGCTCGGCCACCTCAAGGCCGGGGGCATGGCGTTGCTCGGTCTCGTCGCCAACCTGTTCCTGATTCCGCTGGTGATGTTCTACCTGCTGCAGGAGTGGCCACGCATCCTCGACGAACTCCAGCGCATCGTGCCGCGCCCGTGGCTGGAGCGGACCATGCGCATCATCGGCGACATCGACTCGGTGATGTCCGAGTTCCTGCGCGGCCAGCTCTCGGTGATGCTGATCCTGGCGGTGTTCTACAGCCTCGGGCTGTGGTTCGCCGGGCTGAACTTCGCGCTGCCGGTGGGCGTGCTTACCGGCCTGCTCGTATTCATCCCCTACGTCGGCTTCGGTGGCGGACTGATCCTCGCCATCCTCGCCGCGCTGCTGCAGGCGGAGGGCTGGCCGCCGCTGGTGGGCGTGGCGGTGGTGTATGGGCTCGGCCAGCTGGTCGAGAGCTTCCTGCTCACCCCCTACCTGGTCGGCGAGCGCATCGGCCTCCATCCGCTCGCGGTGATCTTCGCGCTGATGGCCTTCGGCCAGTTGTTCGGCTTCGTCGGCGTGCTGGTGGCGCTGCCGGTGAGCGCCGCCCTGCTCGTCGGCCTGCGCGAAATGCGCGGTGCCTGGCTCGCCAGCCCGGTGTATCTCGGCAAGGACGGGCACGCCGCCGCGGATGACGTGAAGCAATGAAGCAGCTCGTCCTCGACATCCGCCCCGACGCACCGCCGACGCTGGAGAACTTCGTCGCCGGCGCCAACGCCGAGCTCGTCGCCATCGTGTCGCTGCTCGCCGCGCCGGCCACGGCCGCGCAGCTGCCCACCCGCCACCTCTACCTGTGGGGCGGCGCCGGCAGCGGCCGCAGCCACCTGCTGCGCGCGGCCGCCACCATGGCGCGCGCCGCCGGACGGCCTGCGCACCTGCTCGCCGCCGCGGACATCGACGACGGCCTGCCCGAGACCGCCGACGCCCTGCTCGCAATCGACGACGTCGACCAGCTCGGCGCCGAGGCCCAGATCGCGCTCTTCAATGCCTTCAACCGTTCCCGCATCAACGGCCAGTCGCTGCTGCTGTCGGGGCCTGCCGCGCCGCTCGCGCTGCAGCTGCGCGAGGACCTGCGCACGCGCATCGGCCAGAGCCTGATCTACGAGGTGCAGGCGCTCGACGACGCCTCGCGCGCCGCCATCCTCGCCACCCTGGCCGAGCGTCGCGGGCTGCGCCTGGCCGATGAGGTGGTCGATTTCCTCCTGCGCCATGGCCGCCGCGAGCTCTCCAGCCTGCTCGCCGTGCTCGACGCGCTCGACGCCGCCTCGCTCGAACACAAGCGCCCGATCACCCTGCCGCTGCTGCGCGAGATGATCCAGCGCGGGCTGGAAATCTGAACTGCCGGAGCGGGCGCCGGCGCGTGCCGGCCCCGTCCCGATATCCCGACTCAACCCGGAGCCACAACCGTGAACCTCGTCCTCTTCGACCTCGACAACACCCTCCTCGCCGGTGACTCCGACTTCGCCTGGGCACAATTCCTCATCGGCAAGGGCGTGCTCGACCGCGAGGTGCAGGAATCGAAGAACGTCCAGTTCTACGAGCAGTACAAGGCGGGCACGCTCGACATCTTCGAGTTCCTCGACTTCCAGCTCGCCCCGCTCGCCCGCCACCCGCGCGCGCAGCTCGACGCCTGGCACGAGGAGTTCATGGACCTGTCGGTGCGGCCGATGATCACCGCCAAGTCCCGGGCGCTGGTGCAGCAGCACCTCGACAGCGGCGCGCTGGTCGCCGTGGTCACCGCCACCAACGCCTTCGTGACCGGCCCGATCGTGCGCGAGTTCGGCATCCCGCACCTGGTCGCCACCATCCCGGCGCAGGAAGGCGGCGCCTTCACCGGCAAGCCGCGCGGCATGCCGGCCTTCAAGGCGGGCAAGATCGAGCGCGTGGACAACTGGCTGGAATCACTCGGCCTGCACCTGGGCAGCTTCGCGCGCAGCTGGTTCTACAGCGACTCGCACAACGACCTGCCGCTGATGGGCCGCGTCACCGACCCGATCGCGGTCGACCCGGACGACACCCTTCGCGCCCACGCCCAGGCAGAGGGCTGGCCGGTCATCTCGCTGCGCTGACCCCGGCAGGCGGTGCTCGGGCGCGCGCGCTCGAGCCTTGCGCCGTGCTCGATCGCCCGCGTGAAAGCCGTCCCCGCACCGCGCCCGGGCGAACGCATCGGTTATCATTGCGCACTTATGCAAGCACGACTCCTCTCCCGATGATCCGCAAGCTGCTGCGCAAGGTCTTCAAGCGCCCGGCCACCTCCGCACGCCACGAACCCGCCCTCATTCCCGTCGAACGCCACGGCGTGCGCCGCGACCAACTCTCGCCCGCGGCGCGCAAGGTGTGCGCGGTGCTGCAGGAAAAGGGCTTCAAGGCCTTCGTCGTCGGCGGCGCGGTACGCGACCTGCTGATCGGTCAGCCGCCCAAGGACTATGACGTCGCCACCAGCGCCACACCCGAGGAAGTGCGTGCCGCCTTCCGCCGGTCGCGCATCATCGGCCGTCGCTTCAAGATCGTTCACGTCATGAGCGGGCCGGAGACGATCGAGGTCTCCACCTTCCGCGCCAGCCAGGATGCGGAGAGCGCGGAGACCGACGAGCACGGCCGCGTGCTGCGCGACAACGTTTTCGGCAACCAGGAAGAAGACGCCACCCGGCGCGACTTCACGGTCAACGCCCTGTACTACGACCCCGGCACCGAGACCATCGTGGACTACCACCACGGCGTCGCCGACATCCAGCAGAAAACGCTGCGCATGATCGGCGATCCGCGCACGCGCTACCGCGAGGACCCGGTGCGCATGCTGCGCGCGGTGCGCCTGGCCGCCAAGCTGGGGCTGACCATCGACCCCGCGGCGCGCCAGCCGATCCGCGAGATGGGACCGCTGCTCGAGAACGTGCCCGCGGCGCGGCTGTTCGACGAGATGCTGAAGCTGCTGTTCTCCGGCCACTCGATGAAGTGCCTGCAGCAGTTGCGCGCCGAAGGCCTGCACCACGGCCTGCTGCCGCTGCTCGACGTGATCCTCGAGCAGCCGATGGGCGAGCGCTTCGTCACCCTGGCACTGGAAAACACCGACGAACGCGTGCGCCAGGACAAGTCGGTGTCGCCCGGCTTCCTGTTCTCCACGCTGCTGTGGCATGAGGTGCTCAAGACCTGGGAGCAGAAGACGGCCGCCGGCGAGCACAGCCAGCCGGCGCTGTTCGAGGCGATGGACGAGGTGCTCGACGCGCAGGCGGGCAAGCTCGCGATCACCCGCCGCATCGCCGGCGACATCAAGGACATCTGGGCCTTGCAGCCGCGCTTCGACAAGCGCGTCGGCAAGACCCCCTACCGCCTGATCGAGCAGCCCCGCTATCGGGCCGGCTGGGACTTCCTGCGCCTGCGTGCGCAGGCGGGCGAGATCCCGATGGAGATCGTCGACTGGTGGGACCGCTTCGCCCACGCCGGCCACGACGAGCGCGAGGCGCTGATCCGCCAGGCGCCGGCCGAAACCGCACCGGCGGCCAAGAAACGCCGCCGCCGCAAGCGCAAGCCCGCGGGCGTGGCGGGCGACGCCGTGCCGGCGCCAGACCACGCCTGAACGCTGCGTTCGACGCGTCCGGCCAGACCTGCCCATGCCAAGCACCGTGCGTGCCTTCGTCGCCTTCGGCGCCAATCTCGGCGACCCCGCCGCCGCTTTCGCACTGGCGCTGGAGCGCCTTGCCGCGCTGCCGGATACGCGCGTTGTCGCGCAGTCGTCGCTGTACCGCACGGCGCCGATCGGGGTCGACGGGCAGCCCGACTACATCAACGCGGTGATCGGGCTCGACACCGCGCTCGGCGCGCGCTCGCTGCTCGACGCCCTGCTCGCCATCGAACGCGAGGGGGGACGGCGGCGGGACTTCCACATGGCGCCGCGCACGATGGACCTCGACCTGCTGCTCTTCGGCGAAGAGGTGATCGACGAACCCGGCTTGCAGGTGCCGCACCCCCGCATGCATGTGCGCGCCTTCACCCTCCGGCCGCTGGCCGAGATCGCGCCGGACACGGTCATACCTGGCAAGGGCAATGCGGCCAGCCTGCTGCCCACGGTCGCGGACCAGGCGATCGAACGCATCGCCCCTGCGGGGCCCGATGCCCGCCGCCGCTGACGGCCGCGGACAATCGACACCGTACGCCCCCGCCCCCCACGCGCTCCGCCCGCCATGCCCGCCTGGCTCCAGCCCGCCACCAGCACCTTCACCGCCAGCCCGGTCTGGCTGCAGACCGCGCTGCTGCTCACCGCCTCCAACGTCTTCATGACCTTCGCCTGGTACGGGCATCTGAAGAACATGCAGGGCAAGGCGTGGTACATGGCGGCACTGGTGAGCTGGGGGATCGCGCTCTTCGAGTATCTGCTGCAGGTTCCGGCCAACCGTATCGGCGCCACCGCGCTCAGCCTCGCCCAGCTGAAGATCATGCAGGAGGTCATCACCCTGCTGGTGTTCATCCCCTTCGTCGTGCTCTACATGAAGCAGCCGATCAAGCTTGACTATCTGTGGGCGGCCTTGTGTATGCTCGGCGCGGTCTATTTCATCTTCCGCAGCTAGCGCGGAGCAGTCATCGGGAGCAGCCACGGATGCTGGACAAGGCTCACTACATCGTCGTGGAAGGTCCGATCGGCGCCGGCAAGACTTCGCTGGCGCGGCGACTCGCCGAGCGCCTGCAGGCCGAGCCCCTGTTCGAACAGGCCGAGAGCAACCCCTTCCTCAACCGTTTCTACCAGCAGCCCGAACGCTGGGCGATGGCCACCCAGCTGTCCTTCCTGTTCCAGCGCATCGACCAGCTCGCCAGTCTGGGGCCGGTCGGCCCGGAACGCCGGGTGGTGGCGGACTTCCTGATGGACAAGGACAGCCTGTTCGCCGAGCAGAACCTGTCGCCGGACGAGCTCGTGCTCTACCGCCGCATCCACGAGGGCCTGCGTCCCGCCGCGCCACCGCGCCCGGATCTGGTGATCTACCTGCAGGCGCGCCCCGAGGCGTTGATGGAGCGCATCCGCAAGCGCGGCCTGGACGCGGAGCGCCGCATCACCGAGTCCTACCTCCAGCAGGTGGCCGACCGCTACACGCGCTACTTTTACCAGTACGAGGCCGCGCCGCTGTTCATCGTCGATTCCGGCCAGCTCAATCCGGTCGATCGCGACGAGGACTTCGAGCTTCTGCTCGAGCGCCTGAGAGAAATGCGCAGCTACCGGGAGTTCTTCGGCTACTCGGGGTAAACCCCTAGCGATCTCCCCATGCCGATTGGGGGCAACACACTTGTGCAATGCACCAGTTTGGTGAACACTGCGCCCTCCCTTCAGGAGCGTCGAATGAGCTATCTCCAGGACCAGAAGCCCGTCACCCTCTTCGAACTCGGCAAGATGCGCGCCGAGGGCCGCAAGATCGCGATGCTGACCGCCTACGACGCCAGCTTCGCCGCCCTCCTCGGGCGCGCCGGCGTCGATGCCATCCTCATCGGCGACTCGCTCGGCAACGTGCTGCAGGGACAGAAATCCACCCTGCCCGTGACGCTCGAGCAGATGGCCTACCACACCGAGTGCGTGGCGCGCGCCGGTGCGCGGCCGCTCATCCTCACCGACATGCCCTTCGGCAGCTACCACGAGAACCGCGAGCAGGCGATGCGCAACGCCACCCGCCTGATGGCGGCCGGTGCGCAGATGGTGAAGCTCGAAGGCGGCGCATTCATGGCCGATACCGTTCATTTCCTCGTCGAGCGTGGGGTGCCGGTGTGCGCCCACATCGGCCTGACGCCGCAGGCGGTGCACCAGCTCGGTGGCTATCGGGTGCAGGGCCGCAGCGACGAAGGCGCCGCCCGTCTCAAGGCCGACGCGCTCGCGCTGGAGCAGGCCGGCGCCGCGCTCATGGTGATGGAAATGGTGCCGGCCGCGCTCGCCGGCGAGATCACCGCCAGCCTGAAGACGATGGCCACCATCGGCATCGGCGCCGGCGCGGACTGCGACGGCCAGGTGCTCGTGCTGCACGACATGCTCGGCATCTTCCCGGGCAAGACCGCGCGCTTCGTACGCAACTTCATGGACGGCGCGGCGAGCATCGAGGAAGCCGTGACCCGCTATGCAGCCGCGGTCAAGGACGGCAGCTTCCCTGCCGCCGAGCACTGCTACTGAGACACGGAAACGCGCCAGCAGCCCTTCCCTGCCGTCCCGACAACCCCGACCGCCACCATGCAGATCCACGACACCATCGAAAGCCTGCGCGCCGCGCGCGCCCGTGCCGGCAAGGTCGCCTTCGTTCCCACCATGGGCAACCTGCACGAGGGCCACATCGCCCTCATGCGTCAGGCCGGCGAACATGCCGACTGCGTGATCGCCAGCATCTTCGTCAACCGCCTGCAATTCGGCGCCGGCGAGGACTTCGACCGCTACCCGCGCACCTTCGCCGCCGACTGCGAGAAGCTGCAGGCCGCCGGCGTCGCACATGTGTTCGCGCCCGACGAGAGCGTGATGTATCCGCAGCCGCAGCGCTACCACGTCGAGCCCGCCCCCGCGCAGGTTTCGATCCTCGAGGGCGAGTTCCGCCCCGGTCATTTCCGCGGCGTCGCCACCGTTGTCTTGAAGCTGCTCAACATCGTGCAGCCCGACTTCGCGCTGTTCGGCAAGAAGGACTACCAGCAGCTCATGGTGCTGTCGAACATGGTGCGCGAGATGGCGGTGCCGGTCGAGGTCATCCCGGGCGAGACCGTGCGCGCCGGAGACGGCCTGGCGCTGTCCTCGCGCAACGGCTACCTGAGCGCCGACGAACGCGCCCGCGCACCGCTGCTCCACCGCTTGCTGAACCGGATCGCCGCCGCGGTGCGGGCGGGCGATCACGACCTGCTGAAACTCGAGACCGACGCCGTGGCCGAGCTGCGCGCAGCCGGCTGGGAGCCCGACTACGTGGCCGTGCGCCGCCGTGCCGACCTGCAGCCGCCCATGCAGATGGACGACCCGCTGGTGGTGCTCGCGGCGGCCAAACTGGGCCGAACGCGCCTGATCGACAATCTGGAGATCTGAACGCCGCCCTGGGTCAGGGTTCGCCCGCCCTTGCATCGGCACGCGGTTCTGGTTAAAAACCAGACAACTCAAGAATAAAGACCGCCACACTCCGTGGCGCGCAGCTCAACGACGAAGGGGGAGAAGGACGATGATGACGACCGTGAAGCAGATCCTGGAGCAGAAAGGCTCCGCTTTCCATGCGGTACGGCCGACCGACTCGGTGTTCGACGCGCTGTCGCTGATGGCGCAGTTCGACATCGGCTGCGTGCTGGTCACCGAGAACGACAAGCTGGTCGGCATCTTCACCGAACGCGACTACGCGCGGAAGGTGGTACTCAAGGGCCTGGTGTCGCGCGACGTCAAGGTGGGCGACCTGATGACGCATGCGCCCTACACGGTGGGACTCTCGGGCACGGCCGACGACCTGATGGCGACGATGACCGCGAAGCGTTTTCGCCACATCCCGGTGGTCGAGGATGGCAAGGTGCTCGGCATCGTGACCATCGGCGACATGGTCAAGTCCATCGTCAGCCAGCAGGAAAAGACGATCAAGCAGCTCGAGAGCTACATCGCCGGCGATCTCGCCGCCGAGTGATCGCGTACCCGCCCCTGAGGCGGGTATCGGAAGACAGGAAAGCGCACGGCGCCGGGTCACGACGAAAGTCGGCCCGGCGCCCTTGCATTCGGACTCAGGCTAGAGCGCCTTGCCGACGACCTCGGCGACGTCCGCGGAGAGCCCCGGCGCCGCGAGCACGCGTTCGAGCTGGGGCCGGATGCTCGCCTGCAGCGCCGGGGTGAAGCGCCGCCAGTTCTCCAGCGCGCGCGCCATGCGGGCGGCCACCTGCGGATTCTTCGCGTCGAGCGCGATCACCTGGTCGGCCCAGAAGGCGTGGCCGCTCCCGTCGGCGGCGTGGAACTCGCCCGGGTTGGCGCGGAAGAAGGTGCCGAGCAGCGCATAGACCTTGTTCGGGTTCGACAGGCTGAATGCCGGATCGCTGAGCAGCACCTGCACGCGCGCAAGCGTGGGCTCGCCGTCGTCGCTCCAGCGCCAGGCGCCGGCCTGCAGGGCGAACCACTTGTCGAGCACCAGGGCGTCGTCGCGGTGGCGGTCGTGAAACGCGAGCAGCGCGGCGGTGCGCGCCGGGCTCGCGCTCTGCACCAGCGCGGCGAGCGCACCGAAGCGCTCGGTCATGTTGGTGGCGGCGGCAAAGCGCGCCTCGGCCCGCGCCAATCCCTCGCCCACGTCGGCGGCGGCAAGGTAGCGTAGCGCAAGATTGACCAGCGCGCGGCGCCCGGCATCGCCCGGGTGGTAGCGGTAAGGGCCGGGCACGTGCAAGGTGTCGGCCACGCGCATCCAGTCGGCAGCGAGCGTGAGTCCGAGCGCGCGCATCATGCGCACGAGGGCGTCGCGCAGAGCCAGGGGGTCGGCCGGCGACATGCGTTCGAGCAGGTAAGCCTCACCGGGCAGCGCGAGTGCCTGGGCGCGGAAGGCCGGGTCGAGCGCGTCATCGTTGAGCAGCGCACGGAAGGCGTCGACGAAGGCCGCGGGCACCGTCGCCGCGGGCTCGGCCGCGAGCGCGAGCGCCACGCGCTCGGCGTAGCGCTGTGCGGCATCCCAGCGGTTGAAGGGATCGGCATCGTGCGCCATGCGAAAGGCAAGGCGGGCGTCATCCTCGTCGACTTCCAGGATCACCGGTGCCGAGAAACCCCGCAGCAGGGACGGCACCGGCTCGCCCGCGAGACCGACGAAGCGGAACACCTGCACGTCCTCGGTGAGCTTGAGCACGCGGGTGCTGGCGCCGGGCTGAGCCTCGCCCTCGAGCTGCAGCGGCTGGTCGCGACCGTCGGGGCCGATCAGACCGACCGCGACCGGGATCACCAGCGGCAACTTCACGTGCTGGCCCGGGGTGGCCGGCGTGTGCTGGGCCAGAGTCAGGGTGAAACTGCCGTCGGCGCCATTCCATTGCCCGTCGGCCTTCACGCGCGGCGTTCCGGCCTGGCTGTACCAGCGCATGAACTGATCGAGGTCGAAGCCGTTGTTGGCCTCGGACATCGCCTCGACGAAGTCGTCGCAGGTCACCGCCTGGCCGTCGAAATAGCTGAAGTAGAGATCCATGCCGTTGCGAAAGCCTTCCTGCCCGAGCAGGGTATGCAGCATGCGGATGACCTCGGCCCCCTTCTCGTACACCGTCGCGGTGTAGAAGTTGTTGATCTCCTGGTAGCTGTCGGGGCGGATCGGATGCGCCATCGGCCCGCCGTCCTCGGGGAACTGTGCGGCGCGCAGCACGCGCACGTCGTCGATGCGCTTGACCGCGCGCGCCGAAGCCGCGCCCTCGGGGCCGGCGGCGCGCGCCAGCATGTCGGCGGAGAACTGCTGATCGCGGAAGACCGTGAGGCCTTCCTTGAGCGTGAGCTGGAACCAGTCGCGGCAGGTGACCCGGTTGCCCGTCCAGTTGTGGAAGTACTCGTGCGCGACCACGCTCTCGACGTTCTCGTAGTCGACATCGGTGGCGGTGTCGGGCTTGGCGAGGATGAACTTGGTGTTGAAGATGTTCAGCCCCTTGTTCTCCATCGCGCCCATGTTGAAGTCGGCCACGGCGACGATCATGAAGCGGTCGAGATCGAGCTCGAGGCCGAAGGCCTCTTCGTCCCAGCGCATCGAATGCACCAGCGAGTCCATCGCATGCTCGACGCGATCGAGATTGCCCGCCTCCACCCACACCTGCAGCAGCACCTCGCGGCCGGACATCGTCTTCACGGTGCGCTCGAGCGCGACCAGCTTCGCCGCGACCAGCGCGAACAGGTAAGAGGGCTTGGGGAAGGGATCCTCCCACTTCGCGTAGTGGCGACCCTCGGGCAGTACGCCCTGGTCGATCAGGTTGCCGTTGGAGAGCAGCACCGGGCAGGCCTCGCGGTCGGCTTCCAGCGTGACGGTGTAGCGCGCCATCACGTCGGGGCGGTCGGGGAAGCAGGTGATGCGGCGGAACCCCTCGGCCTCGCACTGGGTGAAGAAGCCGCCGTTGGACAGGTAGAGGCCCGACAGCGTAGTGTTGGCGCGCGGGTTGATGCGGGTGACGACCTCGACCGTCGCCGCGTCACCGTCGACGTCGATCTCGAGCACGCCCGCCGTCTCCCGAATCACGCCGGGCGCCTCGCCGTCCACGGTCAGCGCGACGCGCTCGAGCGCCTCGCTCCACAGCCGGAGCGGCCCTTCGCCTGCGCCCGGGTTGCGCACGCAACGCATGCGGTTGGTGACGAGCGTGGCCTCCGCATCGAGGCGGAAATGCAGGTCGACGGTCTCCACCGTCCACGGCAGGGGTTGGTAGTCGGCACGCTGGATCGTTGGGGCATGTTCGGTTTTCATTGGTTCTCCATCCGCGCCGCGACGGCGCGACAAGTCCGCGAGTGTACGCCGGCGCGGCCTGCGGCGCCCAGTTCACTCCGTGGGGCGCGAGGCGGCGCTCCAGTGCCTCGTCAGGCGCCTACGCGATCGGCCACCAGAACGTCGGCGACGGATTGGGCGAGGATGTGCTTGGTGACGCTACCGAGCAGCATCTCGCCGATCAAGCCCTGGCCGCGCTTGCCGATCACGATCAGGTCGCAGTCCTGTGCCTGCTCGTGCTCGAGCAGCTGCATGCTCGCCTCGCCATGGACCACGATTCGGCGCACGCGGGTCTGATCGCCCCCGGCTTCGGCGACCAGGTCGTTCATCTTCGCCGTGGCTTCGCGACGCGCGCTGACCCGCAGTCCGGACAGCGCGCTCTCCTCGACCCCGGCGTAGCGGAGCTTGCCTTCGAACGGCACCTCGAAGGCGTGCACGAGCACGTATTCGGCCTGCGGCGCCACGCGTTGGGCAAGACGCAGCGCGTCGAGCGAGCGCGGCGAGAAATCCACCGGCACGAGCACGCGGCGGTAGGGCTCATGCGCCATCTGCTTGACGACCAGCAGCGGACGCGTGCATTTGCGCAGCACGCGCTCGGTGGTCGAGCCGATCAGCAGCTCGCGCACGAAACCGGCGCCCCGCGCACCCATGACCAGCAAGTCGGCGTCGATCGCGTCCGCATGGCTGGCGATCTCGTTCAGCACGTTGCCCACGACCAGGTGCAGTTCGGACCTCACGCCCTGGCGCTCCTCGATCTCCAGTGCGAGCGCAGCGACCTCCTCGCGCACCTCGTCGAGCAGCTTCTGCTGCAGCTCGCCCGCACCCGCATCGATCAGGTGGCGCAAGACGTCGAGCGCACCGACATTGACCACGTGCTGAAGCGCAAGCCGGGCGCCCAGCTCGCGGGCGACCATCGCGGCACGCACCACGGCATGGCGCGCAATCGGCGACAGGTCGGTCGGAGCCAGAATGGTGCGGACGGGGGTCATCGTTCACTCTCCTTGACTGAGGGCGCGGATTGGGTGGACGCGTCGGGATCGTCCCGGTGCACGTCCTCGAAGGCGATCTCCGCGGCAAAGCTGCGCGCGGCGTAGTCGGCCGCATCGTTGAAGGGGTTGAGCACACGCTCGACGCCCGCGGCGCACAGCGCCTCGGCGTGCAGATCGTCGCGCACCACACCGGCAATCCGGCCCTTGAAGCCGGCCTCCTTGAGCGCGCTGAGGAAGGCGCGGTTGGACTCCCATTGCGGGAAGGTGGTGATCGCCCAGCGTGCGTGCGCGAGCGGCAGCGACTCGAGGAAGCTCGGATCCTCTCCGTCGCCGAAGCGCACCGGCTGGCGCAGCTTGTGCAGGTCGCGGACCGTCTCGGGGTCGAAGTCCACGCCCAGCACCTCGATGCCGGCACCACGCAACTGGCGCATCAGCCGCGCGCCGTAGCGACCGAGACCGAAGATGATGATGTCGGGCTGACCGGCTGGCCGCCCCTGGCCCTCGACCGCGAGCTCGCGGAACGGCCGCTTGCGCTCGAACACCTCCAGCAGCGGCGCGAGGCGCTCGTAGAGAGGATGCGAGAACAGGATCATGTAGGTCGACACCATGATCGTCACCAGGCCGACCAGCGTGGTGAGCCCGAGCGCGCCGACGCCGACGTGGCCGAGCGATATGCCCATGGCGACGAATACGATCGAGAACTCGCTGATCTGCGCCACCGTGAGCCCGGCGAGAAAACCCGTCCTCTTCCGGTAGCCCATGTAACCCATGATCGCCATCACGATCAGCGGGTTGCCGACCAGCACGAACAGGGACAGCACCATCGCCGGCCAGAGCTCGCCGCCCAGCGTGGAGAAATCGAGCTTGGCGCCGAGATCGACGAAGAAAAACAGGAGCATGAAGTCGCGGATGCCGGTGAGGCGCGCGTTCATCGCCTCGCGGTAGCTCGTCGAGGCGAGCGAGAAACCCGCCATGAAGGCGCCGGCCTCCTTGCTGAAGCCCGCCCATTCGCCGAGCGCAGCGAGGCCGGTTCCCCAGGCGATGGCGAAGATCAGCAGCAGCTCCTGCGAGCGCGCCATCGCCTCGACCACGCGCGGCAGGACGAAGCGCATCAGCAGGTACATCAGCGCGCCCGCCGCCAGCAAGCGCATCACCAGCGAGCCGGCGACCTCGATCACGGCCGCATCGCCCGCACCGCGCAACGCGCTCATCGCCATCATCGCCAGCACCACGGCGACGTCCTGCACGATCAGGAAACCCACCGCGATGCGCCCGTGCAGGGAATCGAGCTCGCGCTTGTCCGACAGCAGCTTGACGATGATGATCGTGCTGGAGAAGGTGAGCGCCACGGCCACGTAGAGCGCCTCCATGACGTCCTTGCCCATCACCAGGATCAGGAGGAAGCCGAACACGATGGTGAAGCCGAGCTGGCCCAGGCCGGTCGCCAGCGCCACCGGGCCGATGTGGCGGATGTGATGCAGGTCGAGCTTGAGGCCGACGACGAACAACAGCACGGTGACGCCGATCTCGGCAAGGAGGGCGACCTGGTCGTGGGCCTTGACGATGCCGAATACCGCCGGGCCGACGAGGATGCCGACGAGGATGTAGGCGATCAGCACGGGCTGGCGAAGGCGCACCGCCACCGCCCCGGCCACCGCCGAGATGATCAGCAGCACGGCGAACTCGGCGTATGGCCCATGGGCCAGACTGTCGGCCATCAGCGCCTCCAGATCACAGGATTAAAGGCGGTTCGGACAAGCTCCACGACGCGCTGGTTCAGCGGGCGCCGCCACCGGCCGTGAGCCGACGCGGGCGCCGCGAGGCCGCCCCGCCCCTGCCAGCGGGCCGAGACCCGCCAGCGCGGTCGTGTCAGCTCTTCCGGGGCGCAGGCAGCAGCACGATGCAGGTGCCCGCCAGGCGATCGTGCAGGAACTGGCGGTCGCGATCAACCAGCGCCCATAGCAAGCCGAAACCGCATAGCAGCACCGACGGCCAGGCGAGCACGTAGCGCAGCAGGCTGCGGCGAAGGCTGGCAGCACGGCCATCGGTCGCGTCCACGATCTTCAGGCGCCAGGTCTGCATCGCCAGCGTCTGGCCACCCCGCCGCCAGTACCAGATGAAATAAGCGCCGACCACCACGAAGACGTGGATCCACAGCACCCAGCCGGGTGGAGTCAGTCCGGCCGCCGCCCCGAGGATCAGGTAGGGGACGAGAAAGGTCAGCGCGAGCACGCCCAGCAGAAGCATCGACTCGTAGAGCATCGACGCGAGCCGACGGCGCAGGCCGGCGAGTTCGGCGACCGGCCGCGAAGCATCGGCTGCGCCCAGCGCCGGCGATGAGGGGGATTCGGCCTGCGCCTGCGGAGCCGTGCCGGCCCTGCTCGTCCTGCGGGTCATGAGTTATTCCGGAAAAATTCGCGCGCGTGTTTCGAGCGCATGGAGTGCGACCGGGTGAGCACGATCTGCGCGCAGAGGGCCCGCAAGAAGGCCCGGGACAAGACAACACCTCCCTGGCGCCGAGCACGCCGGCGGCGAGCGATCGCGCAGCGACCGCGGTGCGCGCCACCGGCCTCAGCCTTGACCAAAACACCGCCCGCCGGTAACGTTCTGCGTTTATTCAAACCCCTATTGACGAGCGAGTTCGCGATGGTGCTGTCCGGAGCCGAAATTGTAATCAGGTGCCTTCAGGAAGAAAAGGTCGAGTATGTCTTCGGTTATCCGGGTGGCGCGGTCCTTTTCCTGTACGACGCACTCTTCCAGCAGGACCAGGTTCGCCACGTGCTGGTGCGTCATGAACAGGCCGCGGTGCATGCCGCGGACGGCTTCGCGCGCAGCACCGAGAAGGTCGGCGTCGCGCTGGTGACTTCCGGCCCGGGCGCGACCAACGCCGTCACCGGCATCGCCACCGCCTACTGCGATTCGATCCCGATGGTGATCATCTCGGGTCAGGTGCCCACCGCGGCGATCGGCCAGGACGCCTTCCAGGAAGTGGATACGGTCGGCATCACCCGGCCGTGCGTGAAGCACAACTTCCTGGTCAAGGACGTGCGTGACATCGCGTCGACGATGAAGAAGGCCTTCTACCTCGCACGCACCGGCCGCCCCGGCCCGGTGCTGGTCGACATTCCCAAGGACGTGTCGATGCAGCGCTGCGAGTTCGAGTATCCGAAAGAGATCTCGATGCGCTCGTACAACCCGGTGGTCAAGGGCCACTCGGGCCAGATCAAGAAGGCGGTGCAGCTGCTGCTCGAGGCCAAGCGCCCGATGATCTACACCGGCGGCGGCGTGGTGCTCGCCAACGCGGCGGCCCAGCTCACCAAGCTCACCCGCCTGCTCGGCTACCCGATCACCAACACCCTGATGGGCCTGGGCGGCTACCCGTCGACCGACCGCCAGTTCCTCGGCATGCCGGGCATGCACGGCACCTTCGAGGCGAACATGGCGATGCACTACTCCGACGTGCTGCTCGCCGTCGGCGCGCGCTTCGACGACCGCGTGATCGGCAACCCGGCGCACTTCGCAGAAGAGCCGCGCAAGATCATCCATGTGGACATCGACCCTTCGTCGATCTCCAAGCGCGTGCGCGTCGACGTGCCGATCGTCGGCGACGTCAAGGAAGTGCTCGACGAGATGATCCGCCAGCTCGAGGCCGGAGAGGCGCGCCCCAACCCGGACGCGCTTGCCGCGTGGTGGAAGCAGGTCGACGAATGGCGCAGCCGCCGCTGCATGGTGTACAAGAACTCGGACGAGATCATCAAGCCGCAGTTCGTGGTGCAGAAGCTGTGGGAGGTGACCGGCGGCGACGCCATCGTCACCTCGGACGTGGGCCAGCACCAGATGTGGGCCGCGCAGTACTACGGCTTCGACAAGCCGCGGCGCTGGCTCAACTCCGGCGGCCTGGGAACGATGGGCGTGGGCCTGCCCTACGCGATGGGCGCCAAGCTCGCCAACCCCGACATGCAGGTCGCCTGCGTGACCGGCGAGGCCTCGATCCAGATGAACATCCAGGAGCTGTCCACCTGCAGGCAGTTCCGCCTCCCGATCAAGATCTGCAATCTCAACAACCGCTACCTGGGCATGGTGCGCCAGTGGCAGGAGCTCTTCCACGGCGGGCGTTACTCCGAGTCCTACATGGACTCCCTGCCCGACTTCGCCAAGCTGGCCGAGTCCTATGGCCACGTCGGCATCCGTGTTGACAGGCCGGCCGACGTCGAAGGTGCGCTGCGCGAGGCCTTCACCACCTACAAGAACGAGCTCGTGTTCCTCGACTTCCAGATCGATGCCACCGAGAACGTCTATCCGATGGTGCAGGGCGGCAAGGGTCTCACCGAGATGATCCTGTCGGCCGAAGACCTCTGATCGCCACCCACCGATTGCGGAACACATCACCATGCGTCACGTCATTTCCCTCCTGATCGAAAACGAATCCGGCGCGCTGTCGCGCGTCTCCGGCCTGTTCTCGGCCCGCGGCTACAACATCGAGTCGCTGACCGTCGCGCCGACCGAAGACTTGTCGATGTCGCGGATGACCATCGTCACCACCGGCTCGGACGAGATCATCGAGCAGATCACCAAACAGCTGAACAAGCTGGTCGAGGTCGTCAAGGTCGTCGACATCTCCGAGGCCGCCCACATCGAGCGCGAGCTCATGCTCGTCAAGCTGCGCGCCACCGGCAAGGACCGCGAGGAGGTCAAGCGCACCGCCGACATCTTCCGCGCCCGCATCATCGACGTCACCGATGCCTCCTACGTCGTCGAGCTGACCGGCAACCAGACCAAGCTCGACGCCTTCATCGGCGCCATCGACCCGGCGCTGATCCTCGAGACCGTGCGCTCGGGCGTCTGCGGCATCGGCCGCGGCGACCGCGTGCTCAAGGTCTGAACCTCCAGGCTCTCAGCCACCCTCCCCGCTCCACATCCCGATCCAAAGGAAGAACATGAAGGTTTACTACGACAAGGACGCCGACCTCTCGCTGATCAAGGGCAAGCAGGTCACCATCGTCGGCTACGGCTCCCAGGGCCACGCCCACGCCCAGAACCTGCGCGACTCCGGCGTGAATGTCACCGTCGGCCTGCGCAAGGGCGGCAGCTCCTGGTCCAAGGCCGAGGCCGCCGGCCTCACCGTGAAGGAAATCGGCGAAGCCGTGAAGGGCGCCGACGTGGTCATGATCCTGCTGCCGGACGAGACCGCGCCCCAGGTCTACCGCGAGGACATCGAGCCGAACATCAAGAAGGGTGCCGTGCTCGCGTTCGCCCATGGCTTCAACGTGCACTACAACCAGATCGTGCCGCGCGAGGACCTCGACGTGATCATGGTCGCGCCCAAGGGCCCCGGCCACACCGTGCGTTCCGAGTACCTGCGCGGGGGCGGCGTGCCCACCCTGATCGCGATCTACCAGGACCGCTCGGGCAAGGCCAAGGACATCGCCCTGTCGTACTCGGCGGCCAACGGCGGCACCAAGGGCGGCGTGATCGAGACCAACTTCCGCGAAGAGACCGAGACCGACCTCTTCGGCGAGCAGGCCGTGCTGTGCGGCGGCGCCGTCGAGCTGGTCAAGATGGGCTTCGAGACCCTGGTGGAAGCCGGTTACGCGCCCGAGATGGCCTACTTCGAGTGCCTGCACGAGCTCAAGCTGATCGTCGACCTGATGTACGAGGGCGGCATCGCCAACATGAACTACTCGATCTCGAACAACGCCGAGTACGGCGAGTACGTGACCGGCCCCGAGGTCATCAACGAGCAGTCGCGCGCCGCCATGCGCAACGCGCTCAAGCGCATCCAGACCGGCGAGTACGCCAAGATGTTCATCCTCGAGGGCAAGACCAACTACCCGAGCATGACCGCCTACCGCCGCCTGAACGCCGACCACCAGATCGAGAAGGTCGGTTCGCAGCTGCGCGACATGATGCCGTGGATCAAGGCCAAGGCCCTGGTCGACAAGTCGAAGAACTGATCGACACTGGCTCCCGCCGCAAGGCCGGCCCCGCACCCGCGGCGCCGGCCTTTTCATTTCGGCGCGCCCTCGGGCACGCGGATCGCCGCCCTTCCGGTGCGCTAGAATGGGCGCTCGCAACCGATGGAGGCGTTCGTCAACGTGCCCCAAAACGAATACACCCCGCCGCCCCTGACCGACAAGCGGCGCCGCGGCATCTACATCCTGCCGAACCTGTTCACCACCGCCGCGCTGTTCGCCGGTTTCTACGCCATCGTGCAGGCGATGAACGACCGCTTCGAATACGCTGCGGTGGCCATCTTCGTCGCCATGGTGCTCGACGGCCTCGACGGCCGCATCGCCCGCCTCACCCACACCCAGAGCGAGTTCGGAGCCGAGTACGACTCGCTCTCCGACATGGTGTCCTTCGGCGCCGCACCCGCACTGGTCATGTACGAGTGGGCGCTGCAGGACCTGGGCAAGTTCGGCTGGATCGCGGCCTTCATCTACTGCGCCGGAGCGGCGCTGCGCCTCGCCCGCTTCAACACCAACATCGACGTCGTCGACAAGCGCTACTTCCAGGGCCTGCCCAGCCCGGCCGCCGCCGCACTCGTGGCCGGCATGGTGTGGGTCGGCATCGACAACGGCTTCAGCGGCGATGAGCTGCGCTGGTACGCCGCGGCGCTGACGATCTTCGCCGGCGTATCGATGGTCAGCAACGTGCTGTTCTGGAGCGGCAAGAGCATCAACCTCAGGAAGAGCGTGCCCTTCATCGTGCTGATCGCGCTGGTGCTGGCATTCGCGCTCATTTCCAGTTACCCGCCGGGGATCCTGTTCGGCCTCTTCCTGGTCTACGCGGCGTCGGGCTACGTGGTCGCCGCGCTGCGCTGGCGCAAGCGCAAGCTCGGACGACCCGATCAGCACGCAGCCGCCTCGTCGGCCGCTGCATCGGAGGACGAGGCCGACATCCCCGCCGCGCCCGCACAGGGCACTTCATCCGACCCCGGGAGCAAGCCATGAAAGACAAGCTGATCATTTTCGACACCACCTTGCGCGACGGCGAACAGAGCCCGGGCGCGTCGATGACCCGCGACGAGAAGCTGCGCATCGCGCGCCAGCTCGAGCGCATGCGGGTGGACGTCATCGAGGCCGGCTTTGCCGCCGCCTCCAATGGCGATTTCGAGGCAGTGCGCTCGATCGCCGAGGCGATCAAGGAATCCACCGTCTGCTCGCTGGCACGCGCCAACGAGCACGACATCCGCCGCGCCGGCGAGGCCATCCGCCCGGCGGCGCGCGGGCGCATCCACACCTTCATCGCCACCAGCCCGATCCACATGGAGAAGAAGCTGCGCATGACACCCGACCAGGTCGTCGAGCAGGCGGTGAAGGCGATCGGCTGGGCGCGCGAATACACCGACGATGTCGAGTTCTCCGCCGAGGACGCAGGCCGCTCCGAGATCGACTTCCTGGTGCGCATCTTCGAGGCGGTGATCGACGCCGGCGCGAAGACGATCAACGTCCCCGACACCGTCGGCTACAACGTGCCCGAGCAGTTCGCCGCCACCGTGCGCACCCTGATCGAGCGCGTGCCCAACGCCGACAAGGTGGTGTGGTCAGTCCACTGCCACAACGACCTCGGCCTCGCCGTGGCCAACTCGCTCGCCGCAGTGCGTGCGGGCGCCCGCCAGGTCGAGTGCACGATCAACGGCCTCGGCGAGCGCGCCGGCAACGCCTCGCTCGAGGAAATCGTCATGGCGGTGCGCACCCGCGCCGACATCTTCCCGGTCGAGACCGGCATCGAGACCACCCAGATCGTGCCCGCCTCCAAGCTGGTGTCGCAGATCACCGGTTATCCCGTGCAGCCTAACAAGGCCATCGTCGGCGCCAACGCCTTCGCCCACGAGTCCGGCATTCACCAGGATGGCGTGCTCAAGCACCGCGAGACCTACGAGATCATGCGCGCCGAAGACGTCGGCTGGGGCGCCAACAAGCTGGTACTGGGCAAGCTCTCGGGACGCAACGCATTCCGTGCCCGCCTGCTGGAGCTCGGCATCGAGATCGAGAGCGAGGAGCATCTCAACCAGGCCTTTGCCCGCTTCAAGGAGCTCGCTGACCGCAAATCGGAGATCTTCGACGAAGACCTCACCGCGCTGATGCGCGACGAGGCGGTGACGCCGGCCCCCGAGCAGTACCGTCTCGTGTCGACCCGCTTCCACTCCGAAACCGGCGAGACGCCCGTTGCCGAAATCACGCTGTCGATCGGCGGTGCCGAGAAGCACGCGCGAGCCAACGGCTCGGGTCCGGTGGACGCCGCCTTCAAGGCAATCGAGACGGTCGCCACGACGGGCAGCGAATTGCTGCTCTACTCGGTCAATGCGATCACCAGCGGCACCGACGCCCAGGGCGAGGTCACCGTTCGCCTGTCGCGCGACGGTCGTGTGATGGACGGCCAGGGGGCCGACACCGACATCATCGTCGCCTCGGCCAAGGCCTACCTGAACGCGCTGAACAAGCTGCACGTGGGCGCCGAGCGCCTCAATCCCCAGGTCTGACCCCGAACGGAACGACGGGATGCGGGCGGTTCCGGCGACGCCGGCCCGCCCGCATTTTCATGCCCGCGGCGCGCTCAGGCGTCGCCCTGGCGCGAGGGCGCCGTGGCACGGGCATGCAACATGGTGCTGAAGAAGAGGATGACCGACAGGGCGACCTCGACCAGGGCGAAGACGCCGATCAGGCCCGGGTCGCTGGCGCGCAGCACACCCTCGGTGAAATACAGCAGCGACAGCATCGACAGCCATTGCGAGGTATAGCGCCGGCCGCGCAGCACGCCGAATACCGCCGGTAACAGAGGGACGGCCTTCAGGATCAGCCAGGAGCCCCCCGGGCGCAGCGGCGCCAGCCAGCCCTCCCACAGCACGCAGAGGACGATCAGCGCGAGCAACGCGGCGCTGGAGATTCGCGACAGGACCAAGGGACTCACTTTGCCTCCGCCAGTTTGAGCGCGACCCGCGCCAGCCGACTGCCCTGGGCCTGGGCGAGACGGATTTCTTCGTCCGTCAGCTGCGCGCCACCGTCCGCGCCCGCGACATGACTCGCACCGTAAGGCGTACCACCCGAGCGGGTGTGACTGAGCGCGCTTTCGCTGAAAGGCAGGCCGAGCACGACCATGCCATGATGGAACAGCGGCAGCATCATGCTGAGCAGCGTGCTCTCCTGCCCGCCGTGCTGGCTCGCGGAAGAGGTGAACAGACAGGCGGGCTTGCCCTCGAGTACGCCATTCACCCAGGCCGCGGTCAGCCCGTCCAGAAAGTACTTCATCGGCGCCGCCATGTTGCCGAAGCGGGTCGGGCTGCCGAGCGCGAGACCGACGCAGGCCTCGAGGTCCGCCATCTCGACGTAGGGCGGACCATCGGCAGGGATGTCGTCCTCGACCGCCTCGCACACCGTGGACACCTTCGGCACGGTGCGCACGCGCGCGAGCGCTCCGGGCACCTGATGGATGCCGGCGGCAATCTGCTCGGCCAACGCACGCACCGAGCCGCGGTGGCTGTAATAGAGGACGAGAATTTCGCGCATGGACTGCTTCCGTTCGAGGGCCGCGAATTATACCCGCGCGCGGCCGAAGGGCCGCTGCAGGCCGCTCCCGACGCTGCTCAGATCGGATAGGGATCGATCTCGTACTGAAAAAGTTCGACGCCCTGCGTCTGCATGTCGAGACCGAGCGCACGTGCCTGCGCGATGTACACCCCGACCCCATCACGCACGAACACGAAGCGGCGCGACGCGTAGGTACCCGCGGGCGCCAGCATCGCGGGGTGGCGGCGCATCGGCTCCATCACCGGGAGCGCGAGCGCGGGGGCGAGCTGCTGCAATGCCCGCCCCCGGAATCCGACCTTCACCGACTGGAAGGACGGTCCGATCACTTGCAGGCCCAGCTCGATCTGCCCCGGCATCTCGCTCCTGATCCAGCGCACCACGCACACCGACCAGGGCTGCTGCGGATCCCGCCGCAGCGCCAGCGCGACACCGGCTTCGACGTTCGCCTCCGCGCCCGCCACGCTCATGATCGCCAGGCCCGCAGGACTCTCGTTCAGGACCACCCACTCGTGCGTCCGCCCGGCCTCCACGCGACCACTGCACCCGAGCTCCCACACCGCAGCAAGGCCCATGCACACCTGCACCACATACTGGTTCTGACGCCGTGGCTGCTCCCGCACCGGGGTCGCCATCCAGTGATTGCGCACCCGCCTGAGCAGCGCGAGCGCCTCGAGCGACGACAGGCCAGCAGGAAACCCCCCGTCCTCCGCGCTGAGCGGCTCGACCTCGCAGTTCATCCCCGCCAGTTCCGCGGCGGTCATGTGAGCGGTGATCCACTCCACGCACTCGCCCAGCTTCTGCGCCATCGGGCGCGGATTGAAGAACCACAGCGGCGCCCCGTGCGCCGCTCCCTCGGGCACCGGCCGTCGCGCCACGGCCTGCGGGCCGATGTCCGTGTCGGCGTCGATCCACCACGACGCCGCATTGCCCGCAGCGGTGCCGGTCTCGAATCCCGCCACGGCGAGCACGCGCGCGTCGATGAACTCGAAGATCCAGGCCAGCTCACGCCCCGTCAAGCCCTCCGGCTGCGAGACCGCGACCGCAATCAGGCGCAGGTAGGCGCAGCGGACCGGATCGTCCACGGCCGTACGCATCAGCTCGGCAGCACGGGCCAGCCGGTGCGCCTGCCGCCATACGCCCGCAGGCACCGGCGCGGCAGCCAGGCCCGAGAGGACGAACACGCCGGACAGCAGCCCCAGGCCGCCCATGCAGAGCGCACTGCGCTCGCCTCCCGCGCGGCGCTCGCGCTCGGCGCGCTCGGCAAACCAGCCGGCGACGTCGAGCAAGGCTCCGCACACGCGCTCCGCGGTCTCGTAGAGCTCGGACGGGACCGGAAGCTGCACCGCGATGAGCTGCGGTCGCAGACGCTCGGCCATGTCCAGCACCCGCTCGGCGGCCGCCTCGAGCACACGGACGTCGCCACCTGCCCGACTCCCGGCCATCGAGGGCTTCAGGCGGGCGCGGAAGGCGGCGAGATCGTCGGCGACGGTCGCGGCCGGCTCGCCATCCAGCCAGGCGAGCAGTTCGCGCTCATCGTCGGTGGTCGCAGAGGAAGCTTCCATGGTCAGGCAGTGGCTGTGGAACGAGGATTGGATCCCAGGCTATGTGGGCGCCGGAGCGTGCCGAGCATTCTAGCCCCTTCATCGCGCGGCTCGGGGCCGCGCAGGGAGCCACGGCTCAACTCCGTGCGAAGCCCAGAATTCACCTTGCTCGACGCCGAGGCTTCACCTATACTCCACGGTTTTTCGCATCTACCGATCAGGAAAATCAGATGGTCGTCATTCGCCTTGCCCGTGGTGGCGCCAAAAAGCGCCCGTTCTTCAACATGGTCGTCGCCGATTCGCGCAACCGCCGCGACGGTCGCTTCATCGAGCGCGTCGGCTACTACAACCCGATCGCCTCGGGCGCCGAGAAGGGTCTCGTCGTCAACACCGAGCGCCTGGCCTACTGGCAGGAAAACGGCGCCCAGCTGTCGCCGACCGTAGCCCGCCTGGTCAAGCAGGCCAGCAAGGCCGCGGCCTGACCGCGTTCGATCAGCGGCAGCACGGCGCATGATCGTACTGGGGCGCATCGTCGCCCCTTTTGGCGTTCAGGGCTGGGTCAAGATCCACCCCTTCGGCGACGACCCGGCCTCGTGGCGGAAGATGTCGCACTGGTGGCTCAGCCGTGATGACGCTGCACCGGACGAGGCGTGGATACAGTACACCCTGACCGCCTGTCGCGCGCACGGCAAGGGACTGGTAGCCGCGCTGGCCGAGGTTCCCGACCGCAACGCGGCTGAAGCCATCGACGGCTGCTTCATTGCCGCGCCGCGCGAGGCGCTGCCGAAGCCCGCCGAGGATGAATACTACTGGGGCGACCTCGTCGGCCTGGAAGTGAAGAACGAAGCGGGTGAAACGCTCGGCACGGTGACCGGATTGCTTTCGACCGGCGCACACGACGTGCTGCAGCTCAAGGATGGCGAAGGCGAGAAGCAGGTGGAACGCCTGATTCCGTTCGTCGCCGCCTACGTGCTCGACGTCGACCTGGCTGCCCGGCGCATCCGGGTTGCCTGGCAGAAAGATTGGTAATACGGGACTGTGAAAGGCCGGTGAGTTCGCACACCCCGGAAAGCGACACGGCGCAGCAGGCAGCTGCGGGACTTCAGGGCGGACTGCGTCGATACGACGTCGTCACCCTCTTCCCCGAGATGTTCGCTGCGCTGACCGGCAGCGGTATCACGCGGCGTGCGGTCGATCGCGGCTTGTATGCGCTCGGGTTCCACAATCCGCGCGACTTCACCAGCGACCCGCATCGAACCGTGGACGACCGTCCTTATGGCGGCGGTCCCGGAATGGTGATGCTGGCGGAACCGCTGATGCGCGCAATCGATGCGGCACGCATCGCACAGCAAGACGCGCTGGGGCGGAGCGGGCGGGTGATCTACCTGTCGCCCCAGGGGCGCAGGCTTGACCAGGCGGCGGTCTTGGAACTGGCCGCAGAACCCGGTCTGGTGCTGCTCTGCGGGCGGTACGAGGGCGTCGATCAGCGCCTGATCGACCGCGAGGTCGACGAGGAACTATCGCTCGGTGACTTCGTGCTGTCGGGCGGCGAACTGCCGGCGATGGTGCTGCTCGACGCGATCGTGCGCCAGTTGCCGGGCGCATTGAATACTGCCGGTTCGGCGCTGGAGGACTCCTTCGCCGACGGGCTGCTGGACTGTCCGCACTACACGCGGCCGGAGCTGTACGAGAACGAACGGGTGCCCGAAGTCCTGCTATCGGGCAATCATGCGGCGATACGCCGGTGGCGGCTGAAGCAATCTCTCGGCCGCACCTGGTTGCGCCGGCCCGAGTTGCTGGCGGCGCGCCAGCTCAGCAAGACCGAATTGAAACTGCTTGAGGAGTTCAGGCAGGAGCAAGCCGGGGCGGACGACGTGCTGGAACCCCAGCGCGGCTGAATGCCCTTCTACAAACGGCGCGC
This sequence comes from Thauera sp. JM12B12, assembly GCF_039614725.1. Lineage (NCBI taxonomy): Bacteria > Pseudomonadati > Pseudomonadota > Betaproteobacteria > Rhodocyclales > Zoogloeaceae > Thauera > Thauera sp. JM12B12. The sequence continues at coordinate 2,821,685 of NZ_CP154859.1, forward strand.
ATCAGGTTGCGACCTGCTCTGCGGCCAGGCCGATGCAACAGGCAGAGGCCGATAACATCGATGGAGTATCTGCAATGAACCTGCTTCAGCAACTCGAACAGGAAGAGATGGCCCGCGTTTCCGCCGGCAAGACCATCCCCGAATTCGGTCCCGGCGACACCGTGATCGTCCAGGTGAAGGTCAAGGAAGGCAACCGCGAGCGTCTGCAGGCCTACGAGGGCGTGGTCATCGCCAAGCGCAATCGTGGTCTGAACTCCTCCTTCATCGTCCGCAAGATCTCCTCGGGCGAAGGCGTCGAGCGTACGTTCCAGACCTACTCGCCGCTGGTTGCCGGTGTCGAGGTCAAGCGTCGTGGTGACGTGCGTCGCGCAAAGCTGTACTACCTGCGCCAGCGCTCGGGCAAGTCGGCGCGCATCAAGGAAAAGCTGGACTACAAGGCCGCCGCTGCCAAGCGCGCTGCCCAGCAGCAACAGGAAGGCTGATCGCGTCACGCGGTCGCCTCATGGAAACGGGCCTGCGGGCCCGTTTTTTTTTCACTGCCGGCGCTTCACCGAGTTCGCAGCGTCGCCGGCGCCCGCCCCGCTCAGCGCCGCTCGACCCAGCGCATCAACCCGAAGGCGGCCGCAAGGAAGATCAGGCTCGGCGTGAGCGCGGCCATGACCGGCGGCCAGGCGTTGATCATGCCGAGGTTGGAGAACAGGCCGTTGAGCAGATGGAAGGCGACGCCCAGCATTACCCCCATGAAGATGCGCGCGCTCGCGCCGCCCATGCGATCGTGGATGAAGCCGAAGGGCATGGCCAGCGCCATCATGACGAGCGCGGCGAAGGGGTAGATCACCTTCTTCCACAGCGCGATCTCGAAACGGTCGGCGTTCTGGTTGTTCTCGCGCAAGTGGTTGATGTATGTCCACAGCTTGGCGAACGGCATGTGCTCGGGCGACACCATCAGCACGCCAAGCACTTCCGGGGTCAGCTCGGAGCGCCAGCGAATCTCCTTCAGGCGCTCGATCTCGGTGCGGTCGGCGCGGAAGTTCGTGCGCGTCACGTCGAGCAGCTTCCATTCGCCCTCGCCATCGAAGACGCCGCGCTTGGCCTCGCTGATCGACACCAGCGCGTAGTTCTCGTCGAAGGCATACATGCGCGCATTGCGCATCGTACGGTCGGGCATCAGCGTGCGCACGTTGAGCACCAGCCTGCCGTCCTTGACCCAGAGCCCCGAGCGCAGCTGCTGCGACACCGTGGCCTTGGTCGCAGTGAGCTTCCATTCCTCCGCAGCCGTCTCCGCCGGCGGCGCGACGTACTCTCCGATCACGAAGATCAACGCCACGAACACCCCGCCGATGAGCCCGAGCGTGCGCATCAGGGCGGCATTGGACAGGCCCGAGGCCCGCATCACCGTGATCTCCGAATTCTTTGCCAGCGTCGCCAGCGCATACAGGGTGCCGATCAGCACCGCGACCGGCATCAGCTCATAGACCCGCGCCGGCAGCGTGAGGGCGACATACACCACGGCCTGGTAGAGCGTGTATCCGCCCTTGCCGATGTCCTCGAGCTCGTTGATGAAATCGAAGAACGCGAACAGGCCGAGGAATGCCACCAGCACGAGCGCAGTGGCACCGAAGATCTCGCGCGCGAGATAGCGCAGCAACACGGGGCTCATGCTCGCCTCCGCCAGAACGGCGAAACCGCCAGGCGCTTGTGAAACATCAGGCCGAGCGCAGCGAGCACCACGAGATGCGGCAGGACCAGGCCGAGCGCAAAACCGAGCTTGCCCTGCGCGACCCAGGACTGGAACACGGAGATCGCGTTGCTGTAGAGCAGGTACACCAGCAGCGCCACCAGCATGTTGTTGGCCCGCCCGGCGCGCGGATTCACGAACGACAGCGGGATCGCCATCAACGCGAGCAGCAGCGCGACCAGCGGCGCACCGGCGCGACCGACGAGTTCGCCGAGGCTGCGCTTGTCGGGGTTGGCGAGCAGGACGGCGGTCGGCAAGGCGCGGACGCGCGCTTGCTGGGTCAGCACCTGCTTCTGCTCGACCAGCACCTCGTAGCGCTCGAACTCCATCACGCGGTACTCGGGCGTGCCCGGCTTGCCGTCGTAGCGACGCCCCTTCTCCAGCACGACGTAGCGACGGCCCTCGTCGTCGCTGCGCAGGAAGCCCTCGGACGAGACGATGACCACCAGTTCGCCCGCGCGCGTCTGTTCGCTGACGAACACGTTGCGCACGCGACCGTCCTCGCCGGCGCCGATCTCCACGAAGAACACCCGCTGCGCGCCGGACGACTCGCGAAACACGCCGGGCGCCACGCGGTGGGTATCATCGCGGCTGTCGAGGCGCTCGCGATACTCCGCGCTCTTGAGCTGCGCCCAGGGCGACAGATAGAGCGATCCGGCGCCGATCACCACCACCATCGGCACCGCGAACAGCAGCACCGGCGTGATCCACGCGGTGAGCGGCACGCCCGAGGCGAACCACACCACCATCTCCGAGTCGCGGTAGCTGCGCGACAGCGACACCAGGACGGCGATGAACAGGGTGAGCGTGAGCACCGTCGGCAGCTGCGCGAGCGCGCCGAAACCGATCAGCGCGGCGACCGCCTCGGCCGGGACGCGACCGCCCGCCGCCTGGCCAAGCAGGCGGATCAGCACGGTGGAGATCAGGATCGCGAACAGCGCGATGAAGACCGCCGCCGCCGTCTGCGCGAATTCCCTTTGCAGCGCACGCCGGAAGATCATCGGTCGAATCGGGGAAAACCAGGAAAAACGGGAGGAGCCGTCCCTGGCATGTGCGCAGGCGCGGCCGGGAGGAGGCGTTTTTGACGCCCCGGTTGCGAACGGTCCATAATCTTCGACGGTCCGAACAGAGCGTCTTTACAAGGAAAAAGCGGATGGAATTTACCATAAAGACTGGCAGCCCGGCGAAGCTGAAGACCGGCACCCTGGTGCTCGGCGTGTTCGCCGGCGGCAAGCTTCCTGCGCTCAGCGTCGCGGTCGACGGCGCAGCCGAAGGGCGTATCGCCGCCATCGTCAAGCGTGGCGACCTGGAAGACAAGGCAGGCGCGACCCTCGCGCTGCCCGACCTGCCGGGCACCCATGCCGAGCGCGTGCTGCTGGTCAGCCTGGGCAAGGAAGACGAGTACGGCGACAAGGCCTATCGCGACGCGCTCGCGGCCGCGGCCAAGGCGCTCGCCAACGGTCCTGCACGCGACGCCATCGTCGCCCTGGCCGATACCGACCTGGCTGCGCGCGGCCTGCCCTGGCGACTGCAGCAGGCGGCCCGCATCCTTGCCGACGGCGCCTATCGCTTCGACGCCCTCAAGTCGGACAAGGACCGAAAGGACAAGAAGCATCGCGGCGCGAAGAAGCTCGTGCTGCTGGTGAGCAGCGAGCTCACCGCCGAACTCGACACCGCCGTGCGGCAGGGCCACGCGATCGCCACCGGCATGGCGCTCGCCAAGGATCTCGGCAACCTGCCGGGCAACATCTGCACGCCGACACATCTGGCCGAGACCGCCGAGACGCTCGGCAAGCAGTACAAGTTCGACGTCGAGGTTCTCGAGCGCGACGACATGGAAAAGCTCGGCATGGGCTCCTTCCTGTCGGTGGCGCGCGGCTCGCACCAGCCGCCCAAGTTCATCGTCATGCACTACAAGGGTGGCAAGGCGAAGGCGAAGCCGGTCGTGCTCGTCGGCAAGGGCATCACCTTCGACACCGGCGGCATCTCGCTCAAGCCGGCGGCCGAGATGGACGAGATGAAGTACGACATGTGCGGCGCCGCGAGCGTGCTCGGCACCTTCAAGGCTGTGGCGCAGATGGGGCTGCCGATCAATCTCGTCGGACTGATTCCCACCACCGAGAACATGCCCGGCGGCGGCGCCACCAAGCCCGGCGACGTCGTCACCTCGATGTCGGGCCAGACCATCGAGGTGCTCAACACCGACGCCGAAGGCCGCCTGATCCTGTGCGACGCGCTCACCTACGCCGAGCGCTTCAAGCCCGAATGCGTGATCGACATCGCCACCCTCACCGGTGCCTGCGTGGTCGCCCTGGGCAAGATCCCGAGCGGGCTGCTCGCCAACGACGACGAACTCGCCGCCGAGATCCTCGGCCGCGGCACCGAATCCGGCGACCGCGCGTGGCAGCTGCCGCTTTGGGACGAGTACCAGGAACTGCTCAAGAGCAATTTCGCCGACATGGGCAACATCGGTGGCCGCTACGCCGGCACCATCACCGCGGCCTGCTTCCTGGCGCGCTTCACCAAGGCCTACAAGTGGGCGCATCTGGACATCGCCGGCACCGCCTGGGTGTCGGGCGACGCCAAGGGCGCGACCGGCCGGCCGGTACCGCTGCTGTCGTCCTTCCTGATCGGACGCGCACTCGGCGCTGCGGCCTGAAGCACGGCGAGCCGCGAAACGCGTGATGGCGCCCCGCGTGCAGTTCTATCACAACACGCCCGACCGGCTCGCGCTCGTCCGCGAGCTGGTCGCCGGCGCCTGGCAGCGCGGGCGCAAGCTCGCGATCCGCTGCGCCGACACGGCGCAGCTCAAGCGGCTAGACCAGTCTTTATGGACGGCCGAGCCGCTGAGTTTCATCCCGCACGTGGCGATCGATTCGCCTCTGGCCACCGAGACGCCGGTCATCCTCGCCGCGCCCGGCGAGGACTCGCGGTGGCCGCATACCGACCTCCTCTTCAACCTTGCGGACGGGCTTCCTCCCGGCCACGAGCATTTCCGCATGCTGATCGAGATCGTCGGCAAGGACGAGGCCGAGAAGCACGCCGCCCGCCAGCGCTGGGCAAGCTACCGCCAGCACGGCTACGAACTCAAGGCCTTCGACGCCGAGCTGAGGGTGGCGCTATGAGGACGCCACGATGAAGGAATGGCCCGAGCTGCCTCGAGATCGCGAGCTCGAGCGCGCCGACGACCTTCTCGACCAGGCCGATGCGCTGCTGCGTCGCCACCACGCGCGCAACGAAGCCAAGACCGACGCAGCGGACGCCTGGGCGCCCGCCGCGGGGCTCGACGACGACGACCTGCCCATCCTCACCGAGGTCGTCGACGACTTCGCGTTCCCGTCCGGAACGGCCCCGGGCCCACGCGCCCCTGGCGATGCATACGCCCACGGCCCGTCCTATGCAGGGGGCCCGTTCGAGGGATTCGACGCGGCTACCCCGCACGCGCCATCCGCTCCCGCCCGGACAACGCCGCCCGCATCGGAGGCGATATCGTCACGTCTCGCCGAACGCTTGATCGAACTCGACACCGAGATCGCCCGCGAGATCGGCAACTGGGTCGCTGCAGAAATGCCGCAGATCCTCGCGCGCGAGCTCGACCAGCTCGCCAGCCGCGTGCAGGCGGAACTCCAGGCCCACCTGCGCGCCACCTTGCTGCCCGAGCTGTCCGCCCGCGTTGGAAAGCTTCTCGACCAGACGGCCGATCCGGCATCGACACCCAACCGTCCGCCCCTCCCCTGAGACCGCGCGCTACTTCCCGTACATCAGGCCCGGCAGCCAGGTTGCGATCGCCGGGAACACCACCACGAGCACCAGCGCGAGGACCTGGATCGCCAGGAATACCAGCGATGAGCGGAATATTGTCGCCATGCTGATCGACGCCGGCGCCACCCCGCGGATGTAGAACAGCGCGTAGCCGAAGGGCGGGCTGAGGAAACTCATCTGCATGTTCACCAGGTACAGCACGCCGAACCAAACCAGCACCTGGTCCGAGCTCGGCCCGGGCAGGCCGAACAGCCCGTCGAAAGTGAGCTGCTTGATGATCGGCACGAAGATCGGCACGGCGAGCAGCAGAATCCCCACCCAGTCGAGGAACATGCCCAGGATCACCAGCAGCACCATCATCAGCAGCAGGATGCCGTAGGGCGACAGTCCGGTGCCGAGCAGGGTCTCGGTGATGAAGGTCTGGCCACCCTTGAGGATGTAGAGACCGACGAAGATCGACGCGCCGAAGATGATCCACAGCACCATTGCGGTGGCCTTGACGGTCGACAGACTGGCACCGAACAGCCCCGCCAGCGTAAGCCGCCGATGCAGCAGCGCCACGATCATGGCGCCAAAGGAGCCCAGGCCCGCAGCCTCGACCGGCGTGGCAATACCGGTGAACAGCAAGCCGAGGACGACGACGACGAGCGCGATCGGCGCGATCAGGCCCCGCAGCAGCTTGAGCTTGGCGGCCAGGTCGATGCGCTCGGCCACCGGCACCGCCGGACCCACCTTGGGATTGGCGTAGGCGCGCAGCAGGACGTAGGCGATGTACAGGCCCGACAGCATCAGTCCGGGCAACACGCTGCCGGCGTAGAGCTCGCCCACCGACTGCTGTGCCACCACCGCATACAGGATGGCGAGGATGGAAGGGGGAATCAGTACCCCGAGCGCACCGCCCGCCATGATCGAGCCGAGCGCGATCTGCTCGTCGTAGCGCCGCTTGAGCATCGCCGGGAGCGCGATGATGCCCATGGTGACGATCGCCGCGCCGACGACGCCGACCATCGCGGCAAGGATGGTCGACGCGACGATCGTCGCCACCGCCAGCCCGCCGCGCAGGCCGCCCATCCACTGGTACACGGCGTCGAACATCTCCTCGATCAGGCCTGCGCGCTCGAGCATGGTCGCCATGAAGATGAACAGCGGAATCGCTGCCAGGTCGGGGTTCGTCATCATCGGGAAAATGCGGCTCGGCACCATGTTGAGCATGGCCGAGTCACCCACCAGATACAGGAACACCACGCCCAGGCCGCCAGCCACGAAGGCCAGCGGCAGGCCCGCCATGAGCAGCACGAACAGCGACCCGAACATGATCCAGGTGAGCGGCCCCATCTCCACCGCGCCGAGCACGCCTTGCAGCCGGAACAGGAAGTAGTCCTCGCCCCAGGGGTCGTAGAAGGCGATGTTGATCGCCTCCACCGCCATCACCAGGGCAAGCAGCTGCGCGGCCCCATATACGGCGTAACGATAGGCGGGGCTGCTGCCCTTCGCCGGTTGCGCTAGGGTTCCGTGCATCTCAGCGGTGCTCCTGACAGGCCAGCTCGAAGCGGCGGATGTCCTTGATCAACTGCGAGACTCCGGCGAGCAGGATGAGCACCGCGCCCAGCAGCAGCGTCGCCTTGACCGGCCAGTACTGGACCTGCCAGGTCTCCAGCGAGCGCTCGCCCATGCCGTAGCTGTCGCTGAAGAAGCGCCAACCGGTGGAGATCATCACCAGCACGAAGGCGAAGAAGAACACCGAGGTGATGACGTCGACCGCGCCGCGCGCGCGCTTCGAGAGCTTGGTGTAGATCACGTCCACGCGAACATGGGCGCCATGCAGCAGGCCGTAGGCGCCGGCGATCACGTACTGCATGCCGAACAGCAGGTAGCTGCTCTCATGGACCCAGATCGTGGGCTGGTTGAACGCATAGCGCATCACCACCTCGTAGGTGTAGGCCAGCACCGCGTTGACGCTCCACAGCGCCACGAACATGCCGCTGCGGTCGCTCAGCCAGTCGACCGCACGCTCGAACGCAGTGGCGTCCGCCTCGTGCTTGACCTTCGGCAGCACGCCCTTCGCACGCGCAGCCGCAATCAACAGCAACGGCATCACCGCCAGCCAGCCCCAGTAAGCCCAGTGGGGCATGACGAAACCGAAACCCTTGAGTTCTTCCATCCTCTCCCGCTCCGCAGATCGAGCGGGTCGGTCGATGCCGACCCGCCCCATGCTTCACCGCGTCAGACCGCGCCTCAGATGGAATGCCCCTTGAGATCCTCGTCGGTGACGTAGCCGAGCAGATCGTTCTTCATGTACTCGAGCTGCAGCTTGAACACGCGTGCGGCATCGGCGTCCTTCTTCGCCCAGTTGAACCAGATCGGAATCGCCGCCTTGCGGAACTTGGCGATGTCGTCAGGCCCCATGCGCGAGACCTCGCAGCCGGCCTCGCGGAACTTGGTCATCGCCGCCATGTTCGCCTTCTGGATCTCGACGAAATGCCGCACCGAGTACGTCCTGACCTGATCCTCGACGAACTGCTGCATCTTCGGGCTGAGGCGCCGCCAGGCGCCCATGTTGATGGTGAGATCCATCACATCCACCGGCTGGTACACGCTCATGGTCCCCGGCGGCCCGAACAGGATGTACTTGGTCACCTGATGGAAACCGAGATCGTAGTTCACCGCAGGCCCCACGTAGTCGGCGGCGTCGATCGTGCCCTTCTCCAGCGCCGGGAAGATGTCCGAACCGGGCAACGCCACCGTCGAGCAGCCGAAGGCCTGGAAGACCTCCGCGACCATGCCCCCGGGCAGGCGGATCTTCTTGCCCTTGAGGTCATCGACCGAGCGGATCGGCACCTTGGAGTGGATGATGTTGGCGTCGTGGTGGATGGGACCGACGAAGTACAGGCCCTGCTTGGCGTAGATCTCGCGCGCCATCTCGAGCATGCCGAGGCCGTAGTACATCGTGTCCCATTGGGCGGGCTGGTCCGGACCCATCGGATACGAGGACAGGAACACGGTGGCCGGGATCTTGCCCGCCCAGTACAGGGTGAAGGGGTTCATGCCCTGCAGCACGCCGCTGCGCACCGCGTCGAACAGCGAGTTGTTGTCGGCCGCGACGGCTTTCGCCGGGAAGGGCTGGATGGTCAGCTCGCCCCCCGATTTCTCCTTGAAGCCGTTGCACCACGCCTCGAACAGCCGGTAGCCGGTGGTGCCCGCATCCCACACCGACTGGACCTTCCAGGTCGTTCCGGCCTGTGCCTGGGCGTTACCGATGAAGGGTGCGCTCACCAGCGCGCCGGCGGCGGTGGTCTTGAGCAGGTCGCGTCGCGTGAATGTCTTGCTCATGGTGTCTCCTTCCCTTTCTCTGGTGGATGTCGCTCAGCCCCGACTTATTCCTGCAGCGCAGCAATCGCATGAAACGCCTTACACCGACAAACTCACGCCCTTCCGCGGACGCAGCCTCGCCGACCCTCAGGGCGCAACGCAGTGCAGCGCTCGACAGCCTTGTATTCGGGAAAACCCGCACGGTTAGCCGGTGCGGACAAGCACTACTGCGGACGCATCTTGCCCCCATTCCAGGAGTGCGAGAACCCTACATAAGGAATATCGATTATTCTTTAGTGGAATTAATAAACCACCTCTGAGCAGCCATGCCATGGACAAACTGACCGGACTGCAATTGTTCGTCCGCCTCGTGGAAAGCGGCAGCTTCTCGCGTACGGCGCACGACATGAAGCTGTCCCAACCCACGGTGACCAAGCACATCGCTGCACTCGAAGCGCGCCTCGGCGTGCGTCTGCTCAACCGCAACACCCGTGGCATGCGGCTGACGGAGGCCGGCGCGCTCTATTACGAGCGCTGCAAGATCATCGAGCGCGAGCTCGAAGCCGCCGATCGGCTGGTCACGAACCTGGGCGCGGACATCTCCGGCTCCCTGCGCGTGGCCTGCCCGGCAGGTCTCGGTCGCCACGTGATCCTGCCGCTGGCGCGGGCGTTCATCGCCCGCAATCCCGGGGTGCGCTTCGATCTGCAGCTCGACGACCACACCCTCAACCTGCTCGAGCACGGCATCGATGTCGCCGTGCGCATGGGGCGGCTGGCCGACTCTGCGCTGGGCAGCCGGCAGCTCGGACTGAACCCCTGGGTCACGGTGGCGAGCGCGGACTATCTCGAGCGCCACGGCCTGCCCGCAGCACCCGAGGCACTCGCCACCCACGACTGCCTCGTGTACAGCAGCGTCCCGGGCGATCAGCGCTGGCAGTTCCAGGGTGCCCAGGGCGCGCCGCTCACCGTCTCCGTGCGTGGCCCGCTGCGCACCAACGACATCGACTCGATCCTGGCGGCGACGCTGGCGGGGATGGGCATCGCCATCCTGCCCACATATCTGGCCCGCCCGGCAATCCTGCGCGAGGCGCTCGTGCCCCTGCTCCCCGAGTTCACCCTGCCTGCCCAGCCGATCCACGCGGTCTACCCCTCGCCACGGCTGGTGCCGACCAAGGTGCTGGCCTGGATCGAATTCATGCAGACGCAGTTCGCCGATGCGCATTGGCCAGCGCGCGACTGGGCCCATGCCGGGCCGTGCTGACGCCTTGCGGTTCGGCCAGGCACGCGCACACGCCACTCGCGTGGCCACTTGCACTGCGGCCAGGCGGGCCGGACGGGCGCATCCGCTATAATCCGCGCTTTGCCTTCACGCGCTAAAGACACCATGGAACTGGCCAAGAGCTTCGAGCCCGCAGACATCGAACGTCGCTGGTACCCGGAATGGGAATCCCGCGGCCATTTCGACGCCGGACTCGACAAGTCGAACCCCAACGCCTTCTGCATCCTGCTGCCGCCGCCCAATGTCACCGGCACGCTGCACATGGGGCACGGCTTCAACCAGACGATCATGGACGCGCTCACGCGCTACCACCGCATGCGCGGCGACAACACGCTGTGGCAGCCGGGCACCGACCACGCCGGCATCGCCACACAGATCGTCGTCGAACGCCAGCTGGATGCCCAGGGCATCAGCCGCCACGACCTCGGCCGCGAGAAGTTCCTGGAGAAGGTGTGGGAGTGGAAGGAATACTCCGGCGGCACCATCACCCGCCAGATGCGCCGGCTCGGTACCAGCCCGGACTGGAAGCGCGAGCGCTTCACGATGGACGAGGGCCTGTCGAAAGCGGTCACCGAGACCTTCGTGCGCCTCTACAACGAGGGCCTGATCTACCGCGGCAAGCGCCTGGTGAACTGGGACCCGAAGCTCGGCACCGCGGTGTCCGACCTCGAGGTGGTATCCGAGGAAGAGGACGGCAAGCTGTATCACATCCTCTACCCGTTCTCCGACGGTCCCATCGGTGAGTTGCGCGGCCTGACGGTGGCCACCACCCGCCCCGAGACCCTGCTCGGCGACGTCGCGGTGATGGTGCATCCGGAAGACGAGCGCTACGCCCACCTCATCGGCAAGACCGTCGCGCTGCCGCTCACCGGCCGCCACATCCCGATCATCGCCGACGACTACGTCGATCGGGCGTTCGGCACCGGCTGCGTCAAGGTCACCCCGGCACACGACTTCAACGACTACGCCGTCGGCCAGCGCCACGCGCTCGACATGATCGTCGTGCTCAAGCTCGACGGCAGCGTGCCCGCGGTCGCCGAGCGCTACACCTCCGACGGCATCACGCTCGAAGGCGTGCCCATGCCCGCAAGCATCGCCGGCCTCGACCGCGTGCCGGCACGCGATGCCGCCGTCGCCGAACTGGAACAGCTCGGCCTCCTGGTCGAGGTCAAGGCGCACAAGCTGCAGGTGCCGCGCGGCGACCGCACCGGCGTGGTCATCGAGCCGATGCTGACCGACCAGTGGTTCGTCGCCATGTCCAAGCCCGGCGCGGACGGCAAGAGCATCACCGAGAAGGCGCTCGAGGTCGTGGCCTCGGGCGAGATCAGGTTCTACCCCGAGAACTGGGTCAACACCTACAACCAGTGGCTCAACAACATCCAGGACTGGTGCATCTCGCGCCAGCTGTGGTGGGGCCACCGCATCCCGGCCTGGTACGACGAGGAAGGCCGCATCTACGTCGCCGCCTGCGAGGAGAAGGCGATCGCGGCCTGGAAGGCCGACCTCGAAGCGGAGATCGCCGGCCTGCAGGGCGAGGTCGCGGCGCGCCAGAGCCAGGGCCAGACCGCGCCCGACTATCCGGAACTGGCCGAACGCCTGGCGGTGCTCCACGCCCGCTACGAGGAAGGCAAGCTGCGCCAGGAGGACGACGTGCTCGACACCTGGTACTCGTCCGCGCTGTGGCCGTTCTCGACGCTGGACTGGACCGCCGAATGGCCCGCCAGGAGCAACGACGCACTCGACCTCTACCTGCCGTCCACCGTGCTGGTGACCGGCTTCGACATCATCTTCTTCTGGGTGGCGCGCATGGTCATGATGACCAGGCACATCACCGGCAAGATCCCGTTCAAGCACGTGTATGTGCATGGCCTGATCCGCGATGCGGAGGGCCAGAAGATGAGCAAATCCAAGGGCAACGTGCTCGACCCGATCGACCTCATAGACGGCATCGCCCTCGACGAGCTGGTCAAGAAGCGCACCTATGGCCTGATGAACCCGAAGCAGGCGCAGAGCATCGAGAAGAAGACGCGCAAGGAATTCCCCGACGGCATCCCCGCCTTCGGCACCGACGCGCTGCGCTTCACCTTCGCCAGCCTCGCCAGCCCGGGCCGCGACATCAAGTTCGACCTCGCCCGCTGCGAGGGCTACCGCAACTTCTGCAACAAGCTGTGGAACGCCACCCGCTTCGTGCTGATGAACTGCGAAGGCCAGGACTGCGGCCTGGGCGAGCACGGCGCCGACCAGTGCGTGCCCGGCGGCTACCTCGACTTCTCCTTCGCCGACCGCTGGATCGTCTCCCGACTGCAGCGCACCGAGGCCGAGGTCGCCCAGCAGTTCGAGGCCTATCGCTTCGACCTGGTCGCGCGCGCGGTGTACGAATTCGTCTGGGACGAGTACTGCGACTGGTATCTGGAGCTCGCCAAGGTCCAGATCCAGAGCGGTACGCCCGAACAGCAGCGCGCCACCCGCCGCACCCTGCTGCGCGTGCTCGAGACCGTGCTGCGCCTTGCCCACCCGCTGATCCCCTTCATCACCGAGGAGCTGTGGCAGACCGTGGCGCCACTCGCCGGGCGCAAGGACGGCGACAGCATCATGCGCGTACGCTACCCGCAGGCCGACCTGAGCCGCGTCGACGAGGCCGCAGAGTCCAGGGTCGCCGAGCTCAAGGCCATGACCTACGCCTGCCGCAACCTGCGCGGCGAGATGAACATCTCGCCCGCCCAGCGCCTGCCGCTGGTGGCCGCGGGTGACAAGGCGGCGCTCGCGCTCTACGCGCCCTACCTCGCCGGACTGGCGAAACTGGCCGAAGTGCAGATCGTGGACGAGATCGGTGCCGACGAACTCGCCCCGGTCGCAGTGGCCGGCGAGACCCGCCTGATGCTGAAGGTGGAGATCGACGTCGCCGCCGAGCGCGAGCGCCTGAAAAAGGAGATCGCTCGCCTCGAAGGCGAGATCGCCAAGGCCGAGGGCAAGCTCGGCAATGCCAGCTTCGTCGATCGCGCGCCCGCGGCGGTGGTGCAGCAGGAACGCGACCGCCTCGCCGGCTTCAAGGCCACGGTGGACAAGCTCAAGCCGCAGTTGGCCAAGCTGGGCGGCTGAGGCGGAGCATTGCGCCGCTTTTTTCGCGGGCAAGCCCGCGAAAAAAGCGGGCTTTCGCCCGCCCTCGTGTGTAGCTCAACGGCCGCAACGCGGCCGCGGGGCGCTTACTTGCGCTTGAGGAAGAACTCGAACGCCTTGTCGGTCGTCTCGCCCTGTTGCAGCAGCTCATTGCCGGTCTGGCGCGCGAAGGCCTGGAAGTCCTTCACCGAACCCGGGTCGGTGGCCACCACGCGCACGACCTGGCCCGACTCCATTTCCGCGAGCATTTTCTTGGCGCGCAGAATCGGCAGCGGGCAATTCAGACCGCGGGCATCCACTTCCTTGTCGAAATTCATCCTCTGTCCTCTTCCATGTTCCGTGGGCTTGAGCCGGCGATTCTAAAGGATGCCGGCGGAAGGCGAAAAGCGCACCTGCAACGCATGGCGCACCCTCAGCGCTCGCGCTTCTCCTCGAGCAGCCGCTGCTTGAGTTCGCGCATGCGCGCATCGATCGCCGAAAGCGTGTAGAAGTCCCCATCCCCTGCCTTGCGCGCGATCTCGAGTTGCTCGATCGCTGCCGGCAGGCTGCCACGCAGTACATAGACCTCGGCCTGGGCGCGATGCTGCGCGCTGCGCTCGCCGAGTTCGGCATGCGCCCGCGACAGCAGCTGCCACAGGCGCGGATCGGCACTGCGGGTGTCGATCATGCGCCGTACCGCGGCCGCCGCCTCGCGGGCCTGGCCGGCATGGATGCGCGCGTCGGCGAGGGCGTAGGCAAGGCTGCGCCCCCCCGGAAACTGGGTGCGCGCAGCCTCCAGCACGCGCACCGCACCGACCGCATCGCGACGCGCAAGACGGATCTCGGCGGCGAGCGTCTCCACCCAGGGCGAAGCCTCCGCAGCCTTGCGCACAGCCTCCAGCCGGCGCTCGGCCTCGTCGGCACGGCCGGCGCGCAGCAACGCGCGCGCCAGCCCGTAGCTCAGCGCCTCGTCACCGGGGCTTCGCTCGAGCAGGTCCTGAAGCGCCTCGACCGCCTCTGCAGGCTGTCCGGCCATCGCGCGCAGCTTGGCGCGCGCGTAGCGGAAATCGGCCGAGTCCGGCACCTGCCGATAGGGCATCGCCGCGACGCGGTTCTCCATGTCGGCGATGCGCTCGGTGGTGAGCGGGTGGGTGCGCAGGTAGGCCGGCGCATTGTTCTCGTAGACCCGCGTGTTGCGTTGCAGGCGCTCGAAGAAGCTGGGCATGCCGCGCACATCCAGCCCGGCGCTCGCCAGTGTCTCCAGACCCACGCGGTCGGCCTCGCGCTCGAAGCTGCGGGTGTAGCCGAGCTGTGACTGGATCGCGCCTGCCTGGCCGGCGGCGATGGCCGCCTGGCTCACGTCCGAGTTGCTGCGCGCCGCCAGCACCGCAACCAGCAGCGAGGCCACCATCAGCATCGCCGACTGGCTCTGCTTGCCGACGATCTGTGCGATGTGGCGCTGGGTGACGTGGGCGATCTCGTGACCGAGCACCGAGGCGAACTCTGACTCGGTCTGCGCTGCCAGCAGCAGGCCGGTGTGCACGCCGATGTAGCCCCCGGGGAGCGCAAACGCGTTCAATGTGGCGTCGCGGACGACGAAAAAGTCGAAATCCTGTGCAGGGTTGTTGCTTGCCGCGGCGAGGCGGTGACCAAGACGGTTGATGTACTCCTCGACCTCGGGGTCGTCCAGGTAGGCCGCATCGCGCCAGCGGATCTGGGCGATGATCTGCTCGCCGATGCGGCGCTCGGCGGCGGGAGAGAGCTCGGACGCCGCCACGTCGCCCAGGTCCGGAAGATCGTAGGACTGGGCGGTCAACGGGGCGGGCAGGGCCAGCGCGAGGCTGAGCAGCAGGGCGAGAGGTCGGCGCATCATCGGGTGCTATGATACCCGCCGATCCCGACCCGTTCCCCTGCCCGATGTATCGGCGTGTTCGCCGATCCGCATGCACCGTCCGGCGCCCCTGCACCGGGCGCCGCCCCTGCCCCGCAAGCCCGTCATGACGACCTCCGCACCCAACCCGCTGACCCACTTCGATGCCGACGGCCAGGCCCACATGGTCGACGTCGGCGCCAAGGCCGAGACCCGCCGCGTCGCGGTCGCCACCGGCCGGATCGTGATGCTTCCGGACACGTTCGAGATGGTGAGGTCCGGCACCGCAAAGAAGGGCGACGTCCTCGGCATCGCCCGCATCGCCGCCATCCAGGCCTCGAAGCGCACCAGCGAGCTGATCCCGCTCTGCCATCCGATCCCGCTCACCCGCGTCGCGGTGGCGTTCGAACTCGACGCGGCCGAATGCGCGATCCGCTGCACCGTCACCGCCGAAACGGTCGGCCGCACCGGGGTGGAGATGGAAGCACTCACCGCAGTGAACGTCGGCCTGCTCACCATCTACGACATGTGCAAGGCGGTCGATCGCGGCATGCGCATGGAAGGCATCCAGCTGATGGAAAAGCTCGGCGGCAAGTCGGGGCACTGGAAGGCCTGAGGCCCCGCTCGCGAGCTCCGTCTACTCCCCGTCGCGCCGCGCCAGGCGCGCGAGCACCAACGGAAACGCACCCGAGCCCGCGAGCGCAATTGCCGACACCAGGAAGGCCAGCCCGGCCATCGGGTCGGACAGGGCAGGATGCAGGCGCGCGCCCTCCCCGGCAAAGCACACCAGCGCCGGCAGCAGGCACAGCGCGGCGAGGATGAAGAGGACGAGCGCCGAGCGCGGCACCCGGCGCGGCGCGGCGCTCATCGTCCGCCCTCCGCGGTGGTGCCCGTCGCGCCCACCGGCGTCTGCGCGGTCCGGGCGTCCCCCGCTGCATCAGGCCTCGTCTCGGTCGCCGTTGCGGCCACCGCCCCGCCCGGCACCGAGCGCACGATCAGACCGCAGGTGGCCCCTGCACTGCCCAGCAGCACGACCGCTGCGGTCGCGATCAGCGTGCGCCTCAGACGCCCTGGAAACGCATCCGCCATGGCAGCTCTCCCTGGATGAAAAGCCGCGCCTCGTCCGAGTGCGGCCGGCTGAAGAAGGCGCGCACCGAGGTGTGCTCGCACACCCGTCCGCCCGCCATGAAGACGATGTCATCGGCGAGCCGGGTGGCCTGACCGAGGTTGTGGGTGACCATCAGGATGCGCGTACCGTCGGTGCGGATCTCGCGGATGATGCGCTCGACCGCCGCGCTCGCCGAGGGGTCGAGGCTGGCCGTGGGCTCGTCGAGCAGCAACAGGCGCGGTCTGGTCAGCCAGGCGCGCGCGAGCGCGAGGCGCTGCTGCTCGCCGCCGGAGAGCCGGCGTGCGCTCTCGCCGGCGCGATCGGCCAGGCCGACGCGCTCGAGCATCTCCGCGCCCAGGCGGATGCGCGCGCGCGTCGACAGGTCGAGCGGCTTGAGCCCCAGGATCACGTTCTGCAGCACCGACATGCGCAGCATCATCGGGTGCTGGAACACCATCATCACGCCCTGCGCGGGCCGTGGGCCGCGCGCGTTCCCCCACGCCAGCGTGCCGGCGGTTGGCTCGATGAGGCCGCAGATCGTGCGCAGCAGCACGCTCTTGCCCGCTCCGTTCGGGCCCAGCACGAGCGTGATGCCGTCGTCGCCGAGCTCGAGATCGACGCCCGCGAGCACCTCGCGTCCCTGGGGCGCGTAGCGCAGGCCGGAGATCCGCAGCGGGAAGATCGCCATGCGCGTCGTCCTGTCCGCGCTCAGCCGAAGCGGCGCATCGCCCAGTGCCGCAGCAGGTAGGCGAAGGCGTTCAGCGTCAGGATGATCACGATGAGGACGATGCCGAGCGCGATCGCGAGCGGCAGATCGCCCTTGCTGGTCTCGAGGGCGATCGCGGTGGTCATCACCCGCGTTGCGCCATCGATGTTGCCGCCGACGATCATCACCGCGCCCACCTCGCTCATCGCCCGCCCGAGGCCGGCGAGCACCGCGACCACCAGCGAGTGGCGGCAGTCGTGGAGCAGCGTCGTCACGCTGTCCCACCACGAAAAGCGCATCACGTGCAGTTCCTCGGCGTAGCGCGCCCACACGTCCTCGACCACCTGACGGCTTATCGCCGCCATCAGCGGCACGACGAGCAGGGTCTGGGCGATGATCATCGCCGGCGCCGAGTAAAGCAGGCCGAGACCGCCAAACGGCCCGGAGCGCGAAAGCAGCAGGTACACGACGACGCCGACCACCACCGAGGGCAGGCCCATGAGGCCGTTGATCAGCACCGACAGCGCGCTCTTTCCCGGAAAGCGCCCCACCGCGATGC
The DNA here is from genome assembly GCF_039614725.1 of Thauera sp. JM12B12. NCBI lineage: Bacteria > Pseudomonadati > Pseudomonadota > Betaproteobacteria > Rhodocyclales > Zoogloeaceae > Thauera > Thauera sp. JM12B12. The sequence continues at coordinate 2,839,112 of NZ_CP154859.1, forward strand.
AGGCGCCCAGCGGCAGTCCGATCAGCGTGCCCAGCACCACCGCGCCACCGCTTACCTGCAGCGACAGCACCACGATCTCGGCCACGGTGTGGTCGAAGCTGGCGAGCAGGGACATGGCGTCGGAGAAGGTGGCGGCGAAGGCGGACATCGGCCGGGAGCATAACCGAAAGCCGCTGCCGGCCGGAATGCAGGCAGCGGCTTCAGCCCGGCGCCGGTGCGGCGCACACGCTGCCTGAGACCTGACGCGACAGGCGTCCCGGGCTCAGCTCGTGTAGGACAGCAGGAGCACCTCTGCGGCCTGCTCCCGGAGCGGGATCAGGGCCTGATAGGCCGGCGACGAGAACCAGTCGTTCACCGCCGCAATGCCGGGAAAGCGGATCACGACGATGTCCGCGTACGGGCTCTCGCCCGCGAGCGCGGCCACCTGCTGGCCACGAAACACCAGCTCCGCACCCCAGGGGGCCAATGTCTGCGGAACCTTGCTCCGATACTCCGCCCACTTGTCCGCGTTCTTCACCGTGATGTGGCCGACGACGTATGCGTCACTCATGCATGGCGCTCCCTGAATTGATTGCGTTGCAGCTTAACCACCCCCCTTCTGCATCGCGCGATCGAGCCGTGACAGCAGCGCGCGGCGCGTGGTCTCTTCGCCCGGACCGAAACGGTAGCGCACGATCAGCTGCGGCAGCGCGAACAAGCCGAGCCGACGCACGCCGGCGGGCTCGACGTCGATGACGAGCGACTGCGCGCCGTCCGCGAGCGTAAAGCGCAGCGCATCTGCGCTGCCGAGCACCTCGCCCCACGCCTGGCGCAGGTCGCGCTCGAACTCGCGCGCGGTGGCGGTGACCCGGCGCTCGAAGGACTCGGGCACCGGACCGTTGATGAAGGCCACCGTTCAACCGCCGGCGATCGGCGGCCAGATCGCAAGCTCGTCACCGTCCTGCAGCCGCCGCCTGGGGCGCTCGCCCGGGGGCACGAAGTGGCCGTTCACCAGCACCAGGTGCGCGCTGCGCTCGGGGACCTTGTAGCGGCGGATCATCTCCGCCACCGTCGTCCCCTCGTCGACCTCGAGCTCCAGGCGGTTGCCACGATGGCCCGCCGGCAGGAAATCCGACAGCGAAGCGAAGAGCTTGAAGGCGATGCGGATCGTCACGCGGGTCTCCAAATCGTGCCTCCTCAGCGCGCCAGCGCCATCGGTTGCTGGCTGCGGGCGACGTAGGCGTCGACGAAGCCGAGCGGGTTGGCGAGCAGGCGCCCCTTCCAGTCGCCGAGCTTCACCTGCCCGTGGATCAGCCCGCGCAGCGCGCCCACGTGCTGGGTCAGCCCGATCGAGGTGGCGCCGATCAGCACGTCGTCCTTGAACTGCAGGCTCAGATACCGGTAGCGCGCCTCATCCACGAGTTCCACGCCGCTGCCCCCGGCCTCGGGCTTCTCGCCCCACCATTGGCCGAACGAGGACGAGATCAGGCCGAGCGTGTCGAGCACGTTGATGGCGAGCACGCCGTTCAGCTTCGCCTCCCCCGTGGTCGTGCCGCGCGCCATGTTCATCGCCGCGATGCGGGCCTGGTCGGCGGCATTGGGCTGGATGGCGGCAACGAGGTGCGCGCCGGTGAAGAGGTCGGGCGCCTCGGCCACATCGCCTGCAGCGAAGATGCCCGGCACCGAGGTCTCCATGCGGTCGTCCACCAGCACGCCCTTGGCGACATGCACCGCGGTTTCCTCCAGGAAGCCGACATTGGGCGCGACACCGGCGGCGACGATGACCAGGTCGCAGTCGAGGCGGTCGCCGGTCGACAGCGTCACCACCAGCGGCGCCTCACGCCCGCTCTCGCTGCCGCGGTCGATGCGCTGCACGCCCGCCGAGGTGACGACGCGGACCCCCTTGTCCTCCACCCAGCGCTTGATCATGCCGCCCGCCTTGGGCGTCATCATGCGCGGCACCATGCGGTCGCCCATCTCCACCACGGTGAGCTGCACGCCGCGCTTGGCGAGCGCTTCCATGATGATGCAGCCGATGAAGCCGGCGCCCAGCTGCAGCACGCGCGCGCCGGGCTTGGCGTGCGCGGCGATCGCACGCGCGTCCGCCAAAGTCCAGCAGGTCTGGACCTCGGGCAGATCGACGCCGGGAATCGGCGGGCGCACCGGATGCGAGCCGGTGGCGATCAGCAGGCGGTCGTAGTCCTCGAAGTGGCCATCGTCGAACAGCACGGTGCGCTTGTCGGTGTTGAGCGCGACCGCACGGCCGCGCAGCTGGCGGATGCGCAGGCGCTCGAAGTGGTCGGCACCCTTGCGCAGCCAGGTGCCCGACTCGTCGATGTTGCCCTCGAGCAGGTAGGGGATGGCCATGCGCGAATACGGCGGCGCGTCCTCGTGGCCGACCATGAGGATGTCGTCGCCCGGCGCGGCCTTGCGCAGGGTTTCGGCGGCGACGACCCCTGCAGGGCCGTTGCCGAGAATCAGGTGTTTCATCAGAAGACCCTCGAACGAAGCGCGGGCGCCCCGATAGGCGCCCGCGTGCGCTTACACGATCACAATCCCAGACGCGCCCGCGTCTCGGCGGTCGGCTCGCCCCCAGGCGTCCACCCACGCACCTGGTAGTACTCGGGCAGCATCTTCGCCAGGCCATTGACCAGGCCCTTGGCGGGACCCGTCTTGGCCGGCTCGGTGGTCAGGCGCGGCGGCAGGTTGTCGTCGGCGGCGGTGAAGCCGGCGGCATTGTTGAACATGCGCTCCATGTTCCAGATGCGCTCGCCCACCTCGTTCAGCTTTTCCATGCTCCAGTCGCCCTCGCACGCCGCGGCCACCTGCGGCTGCACGTCGGCAAGCGTCCACGCGAAGCTGGTGAACACGCAGATGCCGGCCGAATCGAACACCGCGGTGGCGTCCTGGAAGGCCTTCACCAGCTCGGGCTTGCCGTCGGTGGTGAGCGGGTCGGTCTTGACCGGGATGCCGAGCACTTCGGAGGCCACGGTGTAACCGCGCAAGTGGCAGGCGCCACGGTTGGAGGTGGCATAGGCCAGGCCCATGCCCTGGATGCCGCGCGAGTCGTAGGCGGGGAATTCCTGCCCCTTCACGCTCATCGACAGCTCGGGGCGGCCGTACTTCTCGCACAGGCGCTTGCTGCCCAGGCCGAGCTCCTTGCCGAAGCCCTCGCCGAGCGCGGTCATCTCGACCATCTTCGCCAGTGCCTCGGCCGAGCCGAAGGGCGCCGCCATCCCGATGATCTCGTCGTTGAGGATGCCCAGCTCGTAAAGCTCCATCGCCGAACCGACGGTGGCGCCGAAGGAGATCGGGTCCATGCCCTGCTCGTTGCAGATCAGGTTGGCGTACTGCAGCGCCTCGAGATCGCCCACGCCGTTGGCCGCACCGAGCGCCCAGGCGGCTTCGTACTCGAGGCCACCGGAGGCGCCCCAGTACTTCGGGCTGTTCTTGACCGTGAAGTGGCCCTTGTCGATCTCCGAGATGCGCCCGCAGGCGATGGTGCAGCCGAAGCAGGCGGCATTGGTGACCAGGTGCGTCTTGCCGTCCGATTCGCGCTTCTCGTGCATGGCCTCGGCGGAGATCTTGGACGCGTCCTCGAACTGCACGTCGCGGTGGTTGCGGGTGGGCAGCGCGCCGATCTCGTTGATGACGTTCATCAGCACCTGGGTGCCGTACTTGGGCAGGCCCTGGCCGGTCACGGCGTTGTCGGCGAGCACCTTCTTGGCGTCATTGGTGGCCTTGAGGAAGGCGCCGAAGTCCTTGATGCCCGACACGCCCTTGGTGCCACGGATGGCGACCGCCTTGAGGTTCTTCGCGCCCATCACCGCGCCCACGCCGGAACGGCCGGCCGCGCGGTGCAGGTCATTGACCACGCAGGCGTAGAGCACCTGGTTCTCGCCCGCCTTGCCGATCGAGGAGATGCGCACGAGCGGATCGTGAAGCTCCTCCTTGATCTGCTCCTCGGTCTCCCAGCAGCTCTTGCCCCACAGGCCGGACGCGTCGCGCAGCTCGGCCTTGTCGTTCTCGATGTAGAGCCACACCGGCTTCGCCGCGCGCCCTTCGAAGATCACCATGTCCCAGCCGGCGAACTTCATCTCGGCGCCGAAGAAGCCGCCCGAGTTCGAACAGGCGATGGCGCCGGTGAGCGGGCCCTTGGTGACCACGGTGTAGCGGCCGCCGGTCGAGGCCATGGTGCCGGTGAGCGGCCCGGTGGCCATGATCATCTTGTTGTCGGGCGACAGCGGATCGACCTTGGGGTCGATCTCGGACACCAGGTACTTGGTGGCCAGCCCGCGCGAGCCGAGGTAGTCGTCGGCCCACTGCATGTTCAGCGGTTCTTCCGTACAGGTGCCGGCCGTGAGGTTCACCCGCAGGAGCTTGCGATTCCATCCCATGATCCGTCCTCCTCAGGCGGCGGCCGAAGCCGGGGTGTTGGCCTTGGCGGCCCAGGCGCGCATCTTGTCGATGCCGGTCCAGTCGGCGTCGACATAGGTGATGGCGCCGGTCGGACAGGCGCTCGCGCAGGCGGGGTTGCCCTCGCACAGGTCGCACTTCTGCACCTTGCCGGAGTCCTGGTTGTAGTTGATGGTGCCGAAGGGACAGGCGATCGTGCACACCTTGCAGCCGACGCAGGTGTCCTCGAACACCATCTTGGCGCCGGTCGTGAGATCGATGCGGATTGCGTCCACCGGACAGGCATTCAGGCACCAGGCCTCGGTGCACTGCGTGCAGGTGTAGGGCACCTTGCGGCCCTCGTGCTCGAAGTTGAACACCTTGATGCGCGACTTGCTCGGATTGATGACCCCGGTGTGCTCGTAGGAACAGGCCATCTCGCATTGCAGACAGCCGGTGCACTTCGCGGGATCAATGTGCAGTGCTTTCCACATCGATCGTCTCCTGAATCGTTGTTGTTCGCGGCCACTGCCAGCGCGCCACGGCGCACTGCCAAGGCCCCACAAGCGCCCCGCCGAGCGGAACGCCTATGCACTTTGAAGCATATGTCGTGCCGGACATAGGTCAACCCGGGATTACCCACCTCCCGACGCGCTGCGGCCGAGCTTGCGGTACAGGCGGTTGCGGCTCACGCCGAGCATGCGCGCAGCGGCGGAGAGGTTCCCCCCCACCTCGCGCATCACGCGCTCGATGAGCTCGACCTCGAGCTGATCGAGCCGGCGCCCACCCGCCCCGCCCGCCGGCAGCGCGAACGCCACATCGGCTTGCGCATCGTTGCAGCGCGGCGCGGGCGCCTGCTCGCTCTCTTCGGTGCACTCGGCCATGAACAGCTCCTCGGGCAGATGCACCGGCAGGATCTCGCGCTCGTCCGGGTCGAGCAGCGCGACCGCGACCCGGATCACGTTCTGCAGTTGGCGCACGTTGCCCGGCCAGGCGTGGCGCTCGATGAAGCGCATCACTTCCTCGCCGATGCGCACGCCCTCCAGCCCGGCATCGCGCGCCTCGCTGGCCAGGATGCGCTCGACGATGCAGCCGATGTCGCTGCGCTCGCGCAGCGGCGGCAGGCACACGGTGAGGCTGTTGACGCGGTAGTAGAGGTCCTCGCGGAACTCGCCGCGCGCCACCGCATCGCGCAGCACGCGGTGGGTGGCGCACACCAGCGAGATGTCGACCGGGATCGACTTCACCGAGCCGACCGGCGTCACGCAGCGCTCCTGCAGCACGCGCAGCAGCCGCGCCTGCATGCCCAGCGGCATGTCGCCGATCTCGTCGAGGAAGAGCGTGCCGCCGTGGGCCTGCTGGATCTTGCCGATCGCGCCTTCCTTGCGCGCGCCGGTGAAGGCGCCGCCGACGTAGCCGAAGAGCTCGGACTCGATCAGCGTCTCCGGCACCGCGGCGCAGTTCAGGGCGACGAAGGGCTTGTCGGCACGCGGCCCGCTGTTGTGGAAGGCCTGGGCGAAGAGCTCCTTGCCCACGCCCGACTCGCCCTGGATCAGCAGCGGAATGTCCTTGCCGAGGATGCGGCGCGCGCGATCGAGGGCGCGGCCGATGCCGGCGTCGCCGGTCGCCAGCGAGGCGAGCGTGCAGGCCTCGCCGGCGGGGGCCGCGGCTCGTGCGCTGCGTGCACTCGTCGCGACCGGCTGGGCGTTCCCCTCGAAGGCGCGGATCTGCGGCCGCAGCGAGCGCAGCTGCACGTAGAGCTGGGCGCCGTCCTGCAGCGGCAGCCGGATCAGCGCGTCGTTCGAGTTGCGCGCGCGGTCGGCGATCCGCCCCAGGCCGTGGCGGAACAGCTCGGCGAACGCACTGCTGCCGCCGCAAGCCGCCACGCGCTGCGCCAGCCAGTCGCGCGCGATCGAGTTGGCGCCCACCATCACGCCGTCCGCATTCACCGCGATCAGGCCTTCCTGCAGGCTGCCGACGTATTCGGGACGTTCGTGGAAGGCGACCAGGATCTCGTTGGCGAACTCGGTCTCGAACAAGCGCTTCTCGATCAGCTGCACCGACAAGCGCACCAGCCCGAGCGAGTGGCGCTGGTGCATGCGCTCGTCGCAGGACACGTCGAGCACGCCCGCGATCGCGCCGCGCGGGTCGAAGATGGGCGACGCGGTGCAGGACAGGAAGCCGTTGTGGTCGAGGTAGTGCTCGGCACCGAGCACCACCGCGGGCGCCTGCGCGGCGATCGCGGTCCCGATTGCGTTGGTGCCGCGCGCCGCCTCGCTCCAGCACGCGCCGGGCTGCAGCGCGACACGATGGGCGCGGTCGACGAAGTCGGCATCGCCCAGGCTATGCACGATCATGCCGCTGGGGTCGGAGAGCAGCACCATGCTGCCCGAGGCGCGGATCTGCTCGAACACGTGCTCCATGACCCCGCTGGCGTGCTCCACCAGCCGTGCGCTGCGCTCGCGCACCTCGGCGAGGCGCGCACGATCTCCATGCTCGCGCGCCTCACGGCAGTCGCGCTGCAGGCCGGACTCGCGGCATCGCAACCAGGAATTGAGGATCACGGAAGGCACGCCGTCCTCCGGACAACGCCCCTCCTCGAAGAACTGCCGGCGTGCAAGCCTGAAACGCTGGTCGCGACCAGCCTCGACAGTCGAAAGCCGTCCCATCGTGCTCATGTCTCCTCCGGGCGGCCTGGTCGCGTTCCACGCGAATGGTCGCCTCAAATCTGTGGGTCCCACGGTTCGGAACGTAGCACTTGATCCGTATCGAAACAAATGCCGTGCTCCGTCCGCCGTATCCCAGAGCAGGAATCCTGCCAGTTCGTACGAGCGCACACCACCCGAAGGCCTTCGCGGTCGCCGATCGAAGGCAATCGGCAACGCATGGCACGCGGATTGCAGTTGGAGTGTCATCCGGGACTGCCGGATCAAGACCCGAACCGAACCACACCCATGAGGATCAACAAGGTGAAGACAGCAACCTTGAAGGAGACACTGTTCCGCCGGCTCACACTCGGTACCGCCACGCTCGCGATCACGGCCTCGGCCAGCCTCGCGATCGCCCACGGCGACGTCACGCCGCAGGCGGTGGACACCTCCAGCCTGACCCAGCTCGGCGAGGACTGGCGCATCGCCAACCCCTATCGCGGCAACACCGACGCCATCCGCATCGGCGACTCGGCCTTCAACCAGAACTGCGCGCGCTGCCACGGCCTAGGCGCGGTCTCGGGCGGCATCGCTCCCGACCTGCGCTTCCTCGAGCCGGGCGACGACATGGACGAGTTCTTCATCGGCAAGGTGCGCAACGGCGTCACCCGCAACGGCGCGGTATACATGCCGCCATTCGAGGGCACGCTCACCCAGGAAGCCATGTGGGCAATCCGCGCATGGCTGGAGACGGTCCATGAAGCGCAATGACCGCCGCCGCTTCCTGCTCGGCGCAGGCGCCCTCGCGCTGCTCGCGGCCAGCCCGGTGCGGGCGGCCGCGGCCGAGCTGGAGCTCCAGCAGCCGGGCACCCTGCGGGTAGCGGTCTACGCCAACTTCGCGCCCTGGTCGGCAGCCGGCAAGGGCATCGACGTCGCCCTTGCCCGCGCACTCGCCGAGCGCCTCGGCCTGCAGCCGCAGATCGCCGAGTTCCCCGCCGACGAGAACATGAACGACGATCTGCGCAACATGGTCTGGCGCGGCCACTACCTCGGCACCAAGCCCGCCGACGTGATGCTGCACGAGCCTGTCGACGTGCATTTCGCGGCGAGCAACCGCCAGGTGAAGATCTTCGCCCCCTACCACCTCGAGACCCTCGCGCTGGCGCGGATCGCCGAGCGCGTGCCGGCGCCCACGGGCTCGGCGACGGAGAGCTTCGCGGTGTTCGAGACCGAGCGCATCGGCGTGGAGCTCGACACCCACGCCAGCGACTTCCTCCTCAACCTGCGGGAGGGCGCCCTGCGGCCGAACGTCGTGCATTACCGCAACCTGGCCGAGGCGGCCAGCGCCCTCAAGGGCGGCGAGGTCGCCGCGGTCATGGGCACCCGCAGCGAACTCGAGGCCGCGCTGGGCGCGCATGCCGGCGTCGCCATCGACACGCTGGCGATGCCGGAACTGCGCCTCACCGGCTGGCCGCTCGGAATGGCGGTCAAGGCCGACAGCAGCCAGCTCGCCGAGGCGCTCTCCGGCGCCCTCGCGGATCTCCAGCGTTCCGGCGAGCTCAGCCGCATCTTCGAAGCAAACGGCGTGCGCCACCGCGTGCCCTGAGCAATGGAGCGTTCCGAAGCGCAGCGAACTTGTTGCGCTTCGGAACACCTTCTGCTCCTTATTCCACGTAGTGCCCGACCCCGATCAGCGAACGTCCGTCGCGGCGCACGTAGGAACGCTTGTTCTCCACCCTGTTGGTCACCGGATTGCGCCAGACGTAGTCCACCGTGGCTTCGTCCGCCGCCTGCAGCTTGGCGATCATCTCGGCCACCAGCGCATGACCGGCCGCGTCGTGCAGGCCGAGCGCATCGGTGTCCGACAGCGCCGGGTTCATGCCCATCGCCTCGAAGCGGCCGCTGTCCATGTTCACCATGAACACGTAGAGGTCGTCCTTGACGAAATCGCCGCGACGATCGTTGAAGCGCGCGGCTGCCGCGGCATGGCCCTCGGTACGCGCCAGCGCCACCGCGCGATCGAGCATCGCCCGCGCATCGTCCGCCGTCGCCCGCGGCGCCGAATAGCCCACGCCCAGCACGTAGCCGCCCACCTTGCGCACGTAGCTCACCTTGGGCTCGACCTTGTTGGTGACGCGGTTGAGCCACATGTAGCGCACGGTCGCCTCCGGACTCACCCGTGTGCGCTCGATCATCTCGCGGAACAGCGGGTTGCCCGCGGCGTCGGTGGTGTTGAGCACGGTGAGGCCGACCAGGGCCTCGGGGGCGGCGCCGCTGGCGTGATAGACGCCCTGGTCGTCGATCACGAACACATACAGGTCCTTGCGCACGAACGCGCCCTGGCGGTCGTTGAAGGCCGCGAAGGCGCGCTCGGGGCCGTTCTGGTTCATGTAGTCGACCGCGCGCTCGAACAGCGCCTGGGCCTCGCGCGCGGTGGCGCGCTCGGCGGCGTGGGCGCCGAGGCTGGTCAGGGCCGCGATCGCGACGGCGGCCACCGTCCTGGTCATCGAGGTTTGCTTCATCGTCTGGACTCCTTGTCTTGAAACATCTGCGCACGCCGCCTCGCGCGCGGCGCACAACGCGTTGCGGCCCGGGCGCTGCCGCGTCCGGGCCGCAACGAAGGGCCTTGGCGCCGCCCGCGGGCGGCGTTCGGGATCAGCTCTTGTGCAGCTTGAACACCCACACCATGCCGCCCTGCTCGAGGTAGTTCACGCGCTTGGCGACGTCACCGCCCCACAACGGCACCGCGCCGCCCCAGCCGGACACCACGGCCACGTACTGCTCACCGTCCATCTCCCAGGTCACCGGCGGCGCGATCACGCCCGAGCCGGTCTGGTACTGCCACACTTCGTCGCCGGTCTTGGCATTGACGGCCTTCAGGTAGCCCTCGGGGGTACCGTAGAACACCAGGTTGCCGCCGGTGGTCAGCACACCACCCCACAGCGGTGCGTTGTTCTTGACCTCCCACACGATCTTGCCGCTCACCGGGTCGACCGCGCGCATGGCGCCGATGTAGTCCTCGTACAGCGGCTTGATGGTGAAGCCCGCGCCCAGGTAGGCGGCGCCGCGCTTGTAGCTCACCGGCTCGTTCCAGATGTCCATGCCCCACTCGTTGGCGGGCACGTAGAACAGGCCGGTGTCGGGGCTGAAGGCCATCGGCATCTGGTTCTTGCCGCCGAGGAAGGACGGGGCGTTGAACACCACCTTGCCCTTGCCGCCCTCGACCGCGCCGCCCCCCTCGGTGAAGGGGTTGCCCGGGCGCTTCGACTCATCGAACAGCGGCCGCCCGGTCTGCAGGTCGATGCCCTTGGCCCAGTCGATGCGGGTCACGAAGGGGAAGGCGTTCAACAGCTTGCCGTTGCTGCGGTCATTGACGAAGAAGAAGCCGTTGCGGTCGGCCTTGCCGCCGGCCTTCACCACCTGGCCGGTCTTCGGGTCCTTGTACTCGAAGGACACGAATTCGTTCACGCCGTCGTAGTCCCAGCCGTCGTGCGGGGTGCTCTGGTAGTGCCAGGCGATCTTGCCGGTGTCGGGGTCGATGGCGACGGTAGCCGAGGAGTACAGGTTGTCGCCCGGGCGCAGCCAGGAGTTCCACGGCGCCGGGTTGCCGGTACCCATGAAGATCAGGTCGACATCGGGGTCGTAGTAGGCGGCCTGCCAGGTCGCGGCGCCGCCGGTCTTCCACAGGTCGCCCGGCCAGGTGGCGTTGGTCGTGCCGGAGATGCCGTTCTCGACCTTGTTGCCGTCCTTGTCGTAGGTGTAGCCCATGTGGCCCTCGACCACCGGCCGCATCCACACCATCTTGCCGGTCCTCGCGTCGCGCGCCTCGACCCGGCCCATGACGCCGAACTCGCCACCCGACACGCCGGTGATGATCTTGCCCTTGACGATCTGCGGCGCCGCGGTCAGCGAGTAGCCGGCCTTGTAGTCGTCGACCTTCTCGCGCCACACCACCTTGCCGGTGTCCTTGTTGAGCGCGACGAGCTGGGCGTCGAGCGTGCCGAAGATCACCAGGTCGCCATAGATCGCGGCGCCGCGGTTGATCACGTCGCAGCACGGCATGATGCCCTCGGGCAGGCGGTGCTCGTACTTCCACAGCTTGGCGCCGGTCTTCACGTCGAGCGCGTAGATGCGGCTGTAGGAGCCGGTCACGTACATCTTGCCGTCGTAGATCAGCGGTTGCGACTGCTGGCCGCGCTGCTTCTCGCCACCGAAGGAGAACGCCCACACCGGCACCAGGTCCTTGACGGTGTCGACGTTGACCTTGGCGAGCGGGCTGTAGCGCTGCCCCTTGGTGCCCAGGCCGTGGGTGACGACCTGGTGCGTGGTCTCGGCGTCCTTGAGGATGTCCTCGTCGGTCACGCCAGCCGCCTGCGCGGCACCGATGCCCGCCAGCGCGATGGCGAGCGAACTCAGGGCGACGGTCAGGGACTGCCGCGGGTTGTGCTTCTTCATGTTCCACTCCTCCTCTTGTCTCTCTTGCGAATGGTGTCTTTCGCATGCCTTCCGGCGCCTTGGCTGAGCCGGACGATCAACAGACTGCAATCGCCATGCCATGTACCGGGGCGCAGGCCTCAAGCCCTCCGCGGGCGGCAACGCTGCTCCAGCGTCGTCGAAACGCTCCTGCCCGCCCTGTAGCGGTGGAGCACATCTGTTGCGGATCGGAACAGGCGCGGACAGCGTCTTGCCGCGCACGGGCAGACGCAGCCGCCTGGCTGGCGCTGGCATGTGGCTTGCATCGCGCAACCGCAAGGTGTTGGGCTGCGCGCGAGGGCGCGTTCGGCAGCGCGTCACCATGAGCTTGCCCGGGAGAGCCAATGACTCACGTATCGATCGCCGCCAGCGGACTGCTGTGCGCCCTCTGCCTCGCACTGGCGGGGCTGGCCGCGCCGCTGTCGGCGCGCGCGGCCGCCCCTGCCGCTGCATCCGTCGCTGCACCCGGCACCACCGCCGGCGCACAAGCCGATCCGCTCGACTCGCCGCGCTGGGAGGACATGAAGAAGGCCTTCTTCGACGGCCAGGCAGTGGTGTTCGACGAGCGCATCTCCGTCACCGGTCCGGCCGTGGCCGAGGATGCGCTCAACGTGCCGATCACCGCCGACGCCAGCGCCGTGCCCGGCGTCGAGGAGATGATCGTGTTCGCCGACTTCAACCCCATCCTGAAGGTGCTGCGCTTCGAGCCCGGTGCGGCGCGCGCGAGCCTGGGCTTCCGCATCAAGCTCCAGCAGTCCTCGCCGATCCGCGTCGCGGCGCGCACGGTCGATGGTGTCTGGCGCGTGGGCGGCACCTGGGTGACGACCACCGGCGGCGGCTGCACCCTGCCCTCGCTCGGCTCGGGCTCGCCCGAATGGCAGGAGCGCCTCAACGAGGTCAACGGACGCCTGTGGCCGCGGATCGGCGGCGGCGAGCGCCTGCGCATGCGCGTCATCCATCCGATGGACACCGGCCTGGCGGCCGGCATCCCCGCCTTTCACATCGAGGACATCGTGATCACCGACGAGGCCGGTCAGGTGCTGAGCCGCATCCAGCCGCTCGAGCCGGTCGCGGAGAACCCGAGCTTCACGCTCGACTTCGCCGCAGCCGCACCCGGCACCCGTATCCATGTCGGCGGCCGCGACAACAACGGCAACCGCATCGACGCCTGGGTGACACGATGATGCGCCCCGCCCAGCCCCTGCCCACCACCGTGCTGGCCCACCACACGGTGGCCGTCCCGGCCCTGCGCCGGGTCGGCGCCGCGCTGATGCTGCTCGTCCTTGCCATGATGGCCACGCCGGCCTTTGCCAACGCCCCCTCCGACACCCGCTCGGACACCCACTCCGACGCGTTCGACTACCGGCTCGCGCCGCGCGAGCTCGCGCCGGGCGCCTATGTCATCGTCGGCCTGAAGGAGGATTTCAGCTTCACCAACGGCGGCAACATCGTGAACACCGGCTTCCTGGTCGGCACCGAGGGCGTGATCGTCATCGATACCGGCCCCTCCCGGCGATACGGCGAACAGATGCTGGCGGCGATCCGCCGCGTCACCCCGCTGCCGGTGGTGCTCACCCTCAACACCCATCACCATCCCGACCACTTCCTCGGCAACCAGGCCTTCCCGCCCGCCACGCTCGCCGCGCTGCCGGACACCCTCGCCGCCCTGCGCGGCGAGGGCGAGGCCTTCAACGCCAACATGTACCGCCTCAACGGCGACTGGATGCGCGACACCGAGGTGGTCGTGCCCGGCCGCGCCCTCGCCCCCGGACGCCAGCGCATCGGCGGGCGCGACGTGGAGCTCGTCGCCCTCGGCGGACATACGGTGGCCGACCTGGTGGTGGTGGACCATGACAGCGGCACCGTCTTCGCCGCCGACCTCGTGTTCAACGGCCGCGCCGCCACCACGCCACATGCCGACGTCGCGCGCTGGCTCGCGGCGCTCGACGCGCTCGAGCGCCTGCCGGCCAGGCGCTGGGTGCCCGGACATGGCGAGGTCGCCACCGACACCGCGCCGCTGCACGAGACGCGCGACTGGCTGCGCTGGCTCGCCGACACCATCCGCAGCGCCGCCGAACAGGGCCTGGACATGAACGAGGTGTTCGCGATCCCGATCCCGCCGCGCTTCGCCGGCCTCGCCCTCGCCGAGCAGGAGTTCCGGCGCTCGGTCACCCACCTGTTTCCGGCGGCGGAGCAGGCCGCACTCGCCGCGCGCACGCGCTAGCGTGGCAGGCTCACCAGCATGCGTCCGCTCAGCCCGCCCCCGCGCGCTTCATCACTGCGCAGCAACACGCCCCTCGGGCCCCTCCTCACGGCGCAGCGCATCGAGCCGCCGCGCCGCCTCGTCGTCGCCGTTGGCTGCAGCCACCGCCAGCCAGTAGCGCGCCTGCGCTCGATCCTGCGCCACCAACCTGCCCTCGAGATGGAGCAAGCCGAGCCGGTACTGCGCCTTCGCCGAGCCCGCCTCGGCCGCACGCCGGTAGCGCGCCAGCGCGGCACCCGGATCGCGCGGCTCGCCCAGTCCATCCTCGGCGAGGATGCCGAGATGGAACCAGGCTTCGGCGACTCCCTTCTCCGCCAGCGCCTGCCAGATGCTGCGCGCGCTGTCGTAGCGCGCCATCTTGAATTCGGCATAGGCCTTGTAGAGGCCGATGCTCGGCCGTGCCGCCAGGTCGGCGAGCTCGCTCTCGTCGAGGGTCTGGGCCGATGCCATGCAGGCCTGGACCATCGCCAGGGCGGCGAGACAGCTGCGGATGTTCATGCGCGCAATGCTCCGGAATGGGGACATGGCCGTCCCGTAGCAACAAATGCACCCGGGGGCATGCGATGAAGCACGCCGCACGCGCCATCGCCGAACAGCCGGCCCGGTGCAGCGCCTGCACAGCCGGGCGCGCGCGGCGCGCACTGCGCAGCATGGCGCTCGGCCTGCTGCTCGCCGCCAGTGTGCTGTTTCCCGGACTCGGGCCGGCCGCACAGGCCAGCGACCGCGCGGCGGGCATCGTCGCCCGCAGCCTGGAGGACATCGATTACGCGGACGTGCGCGAGGCGCTCGCCGAGGCGATCGCCGAGGAAGGCATCGCCGCCCCGGTCGTCAGCCACTTCGCCGACATGCTCGCCCGCACCGCGGACGACCTCGGGCATCGCGCGAACCTGTACGCGCACGCCGAGATCCTGACCTTCTGCAGCGTGGGCGTCGCCGCGCGCCTGGCGACCGAGGCCGCGGAAAACATCGCGCTCTGCCCGCTCTCGGTAGCGGTGTATGCACTGCCGGGGGCACCGCGCACCGTCACGCTGGCCTACCGCCCGCCGGCGCTCGACAGCGCAGGGGGCGATGCGGCGCGCGCGTTGCTGGCGCGCATCGTGGCGCGCGCGGCGAACCTGGTCGGCCGGCCCTGAGCGCTCAGCTCATGCGCCCGAGCTTGCGGTAAAGGGTGTTGCGGCTCACGCCCAACCGGCGCGCGGCTGCCGAGACGTTGCCCTTGACCTCGCGCATCACCGCGGCGATCGCCTCGAGCTCGAGCTCGTCCAGGCTGCGCGCCACCGCAGGCTCGGTCGCCTCGGGCGACACGGCGGGCGCCGCGGCAGGCGGACTCATCGCCATGGCGATCTGGCCATTGCGCTCGCACAGCGGATCGGGACCGAACAGCTCCTCGGGCAGATGCAGCGAGCCGATCTCGTCCTCGTCGTCGTCGAGCAGCGCGGCCGACACCCGGATCACGCTGTGCAGCTGGCGGATGTTTCCCGGCCAGGCGTAGCGCAGGAAGAACTGCCGCACCTCGGCGCTGATGCGGATCTCGTCGCGCCCGGATTCGCGCGCCTCGGCCTGCAGCAGGCGATCGACCAGGGTGGACACGTCGCTGCGCTCGCGCAGCGGCGGCAGCGTCACCGTGAGGCCGTTGATGCGGTAATAGAGGTCCTCGCGGAAATCGGCGTTCGCCACCGCATCGCGTAGCACGCGGTGCGTGGCGCAAACGAGCTGGATGTCCACCGGGATCGCGCGCATGCCCCCCACCGGCGTCACGCTGCGCTCCTGCAGCACGCGCAGCAGCCGGGTCTGCATCGCCAGCGGCATGTCGCCGATCTCGTCGAGGAACAATGTGCCGCCGTGGGCCTGCTGCACCTTGCCGATCGCGCCCTCGCGGCGCGCGCCGGTGAAGGCGCCGCCGACATAGCCGAAGAGCTCGGATTCGATCAGGTTCTCGGGAATCGCCGCGCAGTTGAGCGCCACGAAAGGGCCATCGGCACGCCGCGACGCATTGTGGAAGGCGCGCGCAAAGAGTTCCTTGCCCGAACCGGACTCGCCCTGGATGAGCAGCGGGATGTCCTTGCCACCGATGCGCCGCGCGCGCTCGATCGCGCGCCGCATGCGCTCGTCGCCGGTCGCCAGCTGGTCGAGCGTGAGCGGATCGCCTGCCCTGGGTTCCGTGCCGCGTGCGCCGGCGGCGGCCACCGCGCGCGGCCGCGACTCCTCGGACTCCGGCATCGCCGCCCCGGCCATGGCCAGCGGGCGCATGCCGCGCACCTGGACCCAGATCTCGCCGCCGTTCTTCATGCCCAGGCGCACGAGCTCGCCGGCGCTGCCCTGCGCGCGGTCGAGGATGGTGCCGAAGCCGAGCTTGAACAGATCGCCGAAGCTGGCGGTACCGGCTTCGCCCACCTGACGCACCAGCCATTCGCGCGCCGCGCGGTTGGCGCCGAGGATGGCGCCATCGGGGCCGAGCGCGATCAGGCCCTCCTGCAGGCTGCCGACGTACTCGGGCCGGGAGTGGAAGGCGAACACGATGTGCTTGGCGAATTCGTCCTCGAACAGACGCTTCTCGAGCAGCTGCACCGACAGCCGCACCAAGCCCATCGTGTGCCGCTGCGGGTTGCGGTAATCGCCCGAGATGTCGAACACGCCCGCCATGTTGCCGTGGGCGTCGTAGATCGGCGACGCGCAGCAGGTGAGGAAGACGTTGCGGTCCAGGTAGTGCTCGGATCCGAAGACCTCCACCGGTGCGCGCTCGAGGAGCGCGGTACCGATGCCGTTGGTCCCCAGGCTGGCCTCGTCCCAGCGCGCACCGGGCTGCAAGGCGACGCGCTGCGCGCGATCGACGAAGGCAGGGTCGCCGAGGCTGTGGATGATCATGCCATCGAGGTCGGCGAGGATGACCATGCTGCCCGAGGCGCGGATCTGGTCGAACACGTGCTCCATCACGCCGCTGGCAAGGCCGAGCAGGCGGCCGCTCTGGTTGCGCGACTCCTCGAGCTGACCGCGCCCGGCGACCTCTACCGCGCGGGTGCTGCCGGGGTCGAGACCGGAATCGCGGCAGCGCGCCCACGAACGCAGGATCAGCGGCGACACCTCGTCATCGGGCAACACGCCCCGGCTGAAGAACGCCTTGCGCGCGAGCGCGACGCGATCCTCCCGCGCCTTGCTCAGTTGCGGCACACCCGTCATGTCACCCTCCTCGTCTGCGCCGCGGAAACGTCGTCCGCGGCTGCGTCCTTATCGTTATGTTCAAAAAAGTAGCACCTGCCCTACATTGAAGCAAATCAGGGACAACATCATTCGGCGCGGCTGGCCGCGACGCTGCGCGTTCCTCCCCGGCCGGCGTGCGCACGCGCTTGGCACAGGGCTTGCGTGCTGAGACACTCGGGCAGACCGCGCCCCGTCTTGTCGTACCCCAGCGCCATGGCGCTCAACTCTCGAGAGGAGGCATTCATCATGCTTGCCTGCCCTGTTCCGACCGACTCCATCCTCCGGCGTCATTTCGAGCAGCTCGCCTCCACCGCCGGCCTGCCGCCGCCGCCCGAGGAATCGGTGCTGCTGCGCCACTACATGCAGTTGCTCGACGCACGGCTCGCCGCCGGCAGCACGGCTCGGGGCGGACACGGCGCGGATGCCGCGACATCTGCACCCATCGCGCGTGCAAGCGCACCAAAACAGGGCGCCGAGCCCTCCGCGGCGGCTTCCGTCGTCGCCGAACCGGCCCCGGCACGCCCGACAGCCGCCTCCCGCGAAGCCGCGACGGCGCCCAGCCCACACGGCGAGGCGGCGCCACGCGCGCCCCAGCATGCCGCCCCGCCGGCGTCGACGGGCTGGTTCGGCCGCCTGATGGCGCGGCTCTTCGGCAACTGAGGACCCGCTCGGCGCACGCTGCCACACGTATCTCGCCACCCACGCACTCACCGGACACGTCTCCACCGGAACCGCCCCAAAGATGGCCGATCAGCACCCCGCCACAGACCCCGTCGCCGCCCGCCGCAAGACCCGCGGCACCCCGCGCGGCCGCCAGCTCGACCCCGCCGCCTTGCGCGAGGTGGAAGACCTGCTCGCGGGCCGCTCGCGCGCGCGCGACATGCTCATCGAGCACCTGCACGCCCTTCAGGACCGGCATGGTCACCTGGCGCTGCGCCACCTGCGCGCGCTCGCGCACTGGATGAACCTGCCGATGGCCGCGGTTTACGAGACCGCCACCTTCTACGCCCATTTCGACATCGTGCCCGACGGAGAGATTCCACCGCCCGCGGTGACCATCCGGGTCTGCGACTCCCTGTCGTGCGAACTCGCGGGGGCGCGCACCCTGCATTCCGCACTCGCAGCCGAGGTCGATCCTGCGGAGATCCGCGTGCTGCGCGCACCCTGCATGGGCCGCTGCGACGTCGCGCCCGTGATAGAGGCAGGCCATCGCCACCTCGGCCACGCCACGCCGGCTGCCGTGCGTGCCTTGCTGCGCGCGGGCGACCTGCATCCCGATCCGATTGGCTGGCAGCACCTGCCCGACTACGAGGCGGGGGGCGGCTATCGCCTGCTGCGGGACCTGCGCGGCGGCAGCATCACCATCGAGCAGATCAGCGCCGTACTGCAGGACGCCGGCCTGCGCGGCCTCGGCGGCGCCGGCTTTCCCACCTTCAGGAAGTGGGCCTTCGTGCGCGCCGAGCCGGCCCCGCGCTACATGGTGATCAACGCCGACGAGGGCGAGCCGGGCACCTTCAAGGACCGCCATTACCTCGAGCAGGCCCCGCACCGCTTCCTCGAAGGCGCGCTCGTCAGCGCCCTCGGGGTCGACGCCGCGGCGCTCTACATCTACCTGCGCGACGAATACCCCGGCCTGCACGCGGTGCTGCGCGAAGCCATCGCCGAAGCCGAGGCCGCCGGCCTCGCCGCCCCCGGCTTCATCCACCTGCGCCGCGGTGCTGGCGCGTACATCTGCGGCGAGGAATCGGCGCTCATCGAGTCGCTCGAGGGCAAGCCCGGCAAGCCGCGCCATCGCCCGCCCTTCGTCGCGCAGAAGGGGCTCTTCGATCGCCCGACGCTGGTGAACAACGTCGAGACGGTGTACTGGATTCCGCTGCTGTGGCAGCACGGCGCCGACTGGTTCGCCAGCCAGGGCCGCCACGGACGCAAGGGCCTGCGCAGCTTCTCGGTATCGGGCCGCGTCGCGCGACCAGGCGTGCATCTGGCGCCGGCCGGCATCACCTTGCAGGAACTGGTCGACGAATACTGCGGCGGCATGATGGAGGGCCACCGCCTGCTCGCCTACCTGCCCGGTGGCGCCTCGGGCGGCATCCTGCCCGCGAACAGGGCCGATATCCCGCTCGACTTCGACACCCTGCAGCCCCATGGCTGCTTCATCGGCTCGGCCGCCGTCATCGTGATCTCCGACCAGGACGACCTGCGCGCGGTGGCGAAGAACCTGATGGCCTTCTTTGCCGACGAGTCCTGCGGCCAGTGCACGCCGTGTCGCGTCGGCACCGAGAAGATGCTCGGTCTGCTCGCGTGCGACGAATGGGACGCCGACCAACTCGACCGCCTCGCCCGGGTCATGCAGGACGCCTCGATCTGCGGCCTCGGCCAGGCCGCGCCCAACCCGGTGACCAGCCTGCTGCGCTTCTTCCCGGCCGAACTGGCGAAACAGGGCGTGACCCTGCGCCCGGCTGCGGCGAACACGGAATCCGCCTCATGAGCACGCCCACCTCCGCGCCCACCCACTCCCCGGCTCCCTCCTTGACTGCACCGTCGGGCGCCTTCGAGCTCACCCTCGACGGCGTCCGCGTGCAGGCTTTTCCGGGCGAGACCCTGTGGCAGGTCGCCAGGCGTGCAGGCGAACGCATCCCGCACCTGTGCTTCAAGGACGCGCCGGGTTACCGCGCCGACGGCAACTGCCGCGCCTGCATGGTCGAGATCGAGGGTGAGCGCACGCTCGCCGCAAGCTGCATCCGCCCGGCGATGCCCGACATGGTGGTGAAGAGCGCCTCGTCCGAGCGCGTGCGCAACGCGCGCGAGGGCGTCATGACGCTGCTGCTCGCCGACCAGCCGGCGCGCGCCGACAGCCCCGACCGCTCCAGCCACTTCTGGGAGATGGTCGATCTGATGGCGCTCGACATCGACGCGCCCGACGCACCGCACGCCCGACTGCCGCCGCGCCGCGCAGCCCCGAACCCGCCCGACACCTCGCACACCGCGATGCACGTCAACCTCGACGCCTGCATCGCGTGCAACCTGTGCGTGCGCGCCTGCCGCGAGGTGCAGGTCAACGACGTCATCGGCCTCGCCTACCGCGGCGCAGGCTCGAAGATCGTTTTCGACTTCGACGATCCGATGGGCGACAGCACCTGCGTGGCCTGCGGCGAATGCGTGCAGGCCTGCCCGACCGGCGCGCTGATGCCCGCCCGCATCGTCGACGCACACGGCCGCGGCGACTCGGCCTGCGCCGACCGCAAGGTGGATTCGGTCTGTCCCTACTGTGGCGTGGGTTGCCAGCTCACCTACCACGTCAAGGACGAGAAGATCGTCTTCGTCGAAGGCCGCAACGGGCCGTCGAACGAGAACCGCCTGTGCGTCAAGGGCCGCTTCGGCTTCGACTACCCCAACCACCCGTCGCGCCTCACCGTGCCGCTGATCCGCCGCGAAGGCGTGCCGAAAGGCCTCGACCCGGATTTCGACCCCGCCAAGCCGCTCACCCATTTCCGCGTCGCCAGCTGGGACGAGGCGCTCGACCTCGCCGCCGCCGGCCTGCGCCGCCTGCGCGACGCGCACGGCCCCGACGCGCTCGCCGGCTTTGGCAGCGCCAAGTGTTCGAACGAGGAAGCCTGGCTGTTCCAGAAACTGGTGCGCACCGGCTTCCATTCGAATCATGTCGACCACTGCACCCGCCTGTGCCATGCCAGCTCGGTGGCGGCGCTGATCGAATGCATCGGCTCGGGCGCGGTCACCGCATCCTTCATGCAGGCCCAGCAAGCCGACGTCGTCATCCTCACCGGCTGCAACCCGACCGTGAACCACCCGGTCGCCGCCACCTACTTCAAGCAGGCGGCCAAGCGCGGCACCAAGCTCATCGTGCTCGACCCGCGCGGCATCACCATGGGCGCCTACGCCCACCGCATGGTGCGCTTCACCCCGGGCAGCGACGTGTCGCTGTTGAACGCCATGCTCAACGTCATCGTCACCGAACACCTCTACGACGAGGCCTACATCGCCGCCCACACCGAAGGCTTCGAGGCGCTCAAGGCCCATGTCGCGCCGATGACGCCCGAGGCCATGGCGCCCGCCTGCGGCGTCGCCCCCGACGAGATCCGCGACATCGCCCGCCTGTACGCCAAGGCCGATCGCGCGATGATCTTCTGGGGCATGGGCATCTCGCAGCACACGCATGGCACCGACAACGCGCGCTGCCTGATCTCGCTCGCGCTCGCCACTGGCCAGATCGGCCGCCCCGGCACCGGCCTGCATCCGCTGCGCGGGCAGAACAATGTGCAGGGTGCATCGGACGCCGGCCTCATCCCGATGGTCTTCCCCGACTACCAGCCGGTGGGCGACGCGCAGATCCGCGCCGCCTTCGAGGAGCTGTGGAACACGCCACCCGACCAACCGCTGGCCGACAAGCCCGGCCTCACCGTGGTCGAGATCGTGCACGCCATCCACGCCGGCACCATCCGCGGCATGTACATCCAGGGCGAGAACCCGGCCATGTCCGACCCCGACCTCGACCACGCCCGCGGCGCGCTCGCCAGGCTTGAACACCTGGTCGTGCAGGACCTCTTCGTCACCGAGACCGCGCAGTTCGCCGACGTCATCCTGCCCGCCTCGGCCTGGGCCGAGAAGGACGGCACCGTCACCAACACCAACCGCCAGGTGCAGATGGGCCGCGCCGCCGTACCCCTGCCCGGCGACGCCCGCCCCGACTGGTGGATCATCCAGGAGATCGCCCGACGGCTCGGGCTCGACTGGCACTACACCCACCCGCGCGACGTGTTCGCCGAGATGAAGCGCGGCATGCACTCGCTCGACCACATCAGCTGGGAACGCCTGCAGGCCGAAGCGTCGGTCACCTACCCCTGCCCCGCCGACGACGCCCCCGGCCTGGACGTGGTCTTCGGCGACCGCTTCCCCACCGCCAGCGGCCGCGCCCGCTTCCGCCCCACGGTGCCGCTACCGCCCGACGAGCCGATCGACGACGCCTTCCCCACCGTGCTCATCACCGGCCGCCAGCTCGAACACTGGCACACCGGCTCGATGACCCGCCGCGCCAGCGTGCTCGACGCGCTGGAACCGGCCGCGGTGGCCACCCTCGCGCCCGGCGAACTCGCCCGCCTGGGACTCGAACCCGGCGCTGCACTGTCCATCGAGACCCGCCGCGGCAGGATCACGCTCGCCGCCCGCACCGACCCGCTGATGCCCGAAGGCATGGTCTTCGTGCCCTTCTGCTACGTGGAAGCGGCGGCCAACATGCTGACCAATCCGGCGCTCGACCCGTACGGCAAGATTCCCGAGTTCAAGTACGCGGCATGCAGACTGGGGGCGGGCGCTCCCGCGGCATAGTCCAAGGCCGGTCGGCCGCCCCTCGGCACGACCGGCCTGCCATCAAACCCGCCGTTTCACCACCACATTCGCTACATAGACCTGCAGCGCCTCGTCGTCCTGGTTCAGCGTCGTGACGCGCACCTTGACGATGCCCTGCTCCGGCCGTGACTTCGACGGGCGGACATCGAGCACCTCGATCTCGAGACGCAACTCATCCCCTGGCCGCGCCGGCCGCGGCCAGCGCAGTTCCTCCAGGCCGGCGCCGACCACGCCGCCGGCCGGGCGGAACTCGCTGTCTACCAGCAGCCGCATGGTGACCGCCGCCGTGTGCCAGCCGCTGGCCGCGAGCCCGCGGAAGAGCGTTTCCTGCGCCGCCGCCTCATCGAGGTGGAAGGGCTGCGGGTCGAATTCGGCCGCAAAGGACCGGATCGCGTCGAGTCCGAGCGTGCGGCGGCCCGAGCCGAATTTCTGGCCCACGGTCAGGTCGTCGAGATAGTGAGGCGGTGTCATCGTCCAGGCTCCTTTGCCAGGTGATCGTGTTGATCTTGATTGAAGCCGCGGACGACGCGATCGCCGCGCGCAGGCGGGTCAGGCGGCGCGCGCCTGCAGCGGCTGCACCCGCGCCTCGCGTATGGGGAGATTGACCAGTGCGGCGGCGAGCGCGAGCGCCATGTCCGCGTACCACATCCAAGTGAAGTCGCCGAACTCGCTCAATGCAAGTCCGCCCAGCCAGGCACCGAGAAAGCCGCCGATCTGGTGCGACAGCAGGGTCAGCCCGAACAGCGTCGCCAGATAGCGCGTGCCGAACAGCTTGCCGACGATCGCCGCCGTCGGCGGCACCGTGGCCAGCCACGTGAAGCCCAGGCCGGCGGCGAACAGGTAGAAGGTCCATGCGGTGGGCGGCATCAGCAGGTACCAGGCGATCAGCAGCGCGCGCGAGCCATACATCAAGGACAGCACGTGCTTGCTGCGGTAGCGCCCCACCCAGGCGCCGGCGAACAGGCTGCCGAACACGTTGGCCAGCCCGATGATGGCCAGCGAGGTGCTGGCCACGCCGGCCGGAAGGCCGCACAGGTCGACCTCGCCGGGCAGATGCGTGACCAGGAAGGCGATGTGAAAGCCGCAGGTGAAGAAGCCCGCGTGCAGCAGCAGGTAGCTCCGGTCCTTCAGCGCCGCGCGCACGGCCGGGCCAAGGCGCTGTTCGCTCCCCGCCGCATGCGCCGCTGCGGTCGCGGCACCGGGCGCCGCGAGCCGGCCGACCAGCGGCAGCGCAGCCAGCGCCGCCAGCGCCATCGCCCACATCGCGCCCATCCAGCCGATCGACTGGATCAGCTTCTGCAACAGCGGCGCGAACACGAACTGGCCGAACGAGCCGCCGGCGTTGATCACCCCCGACGCCGCACCGCGCGCATCGGCCGGCAGTCGCTGCGCCGCGGCACCGATCAGCACCGAGAAGCTGCCGATCCCCGAGCCCATCGAGGCCAGCAGGCCCAGGCTCACCGCGAGGCCGAAGCCGTCGTCGACGAAGGGCGTCAGCGCGCAACCCACTGCGAGCACCACCAGGCCCGCCACCAGCACCACCCGCGCTCCGTAGCGGTCGGCGAGCGCGCCGGCAACGGGCTGGATCGCCCCCCAGCTGAGCTGACCGATCGCCAGCGCCAGGCTGACGGTGGCCACGCCCATGCCGGTCGCGCTGTTGAGCGGGCTGACGAACAGTCCGAACGACTGCCGCACGCCCATCGTGACCATCAGGATGCCGGCGGCGGCCAGGGTGACGACCAGCACGTCGGCGCGGCGCAGGGTTTGGAACATGGCTCGAACTTCCGCTTTCAGACGAGCGCGATTGTGTCCGCCCGGGAACTCGCCGACAAACGATCTATACTGCGCCATGCAATAGTTTTTCTACGCCATGAATCCTTACCCGCCCCTGAAAGCGCTTGTTGCCTTCGACGCCGCGATGCGCACCGGCAGTTTTTCTCTTGCTGCGGCGGAACTCTTCGTCACCCCTGGTGCCGTCGGCCAGCAGATCCAGAAGCTGGAGGAATGGCTGGGCGTCGCACTGTTCGTGCGCCAGGTCCGCCAGGTGCAGCCGACCGAGGACGCGCTCGGCTACTGGAAGCGCATCCAGCCCGCGTTGGCGCAGATCGCCGACGCCAGCCACAGGCTCCGCGACCGCCGCAACAGCGCAGTGGTGCTGTCCATGCCGCCGGGCTTTGCCACCAAGTGGTTCGCCAGCCGCATGGCCAGCCTGCTACGCCAGCATCCCGAGATCGAACTGCACCTCAATGCCACGCCCCAGGTGATCGACCTCGAGCGCGAATCCATCGACCTCGCCATCCGGTATTTCGACGGCCAGGCCCCCGAACTCGACGTGACGCTGCTGCTCCAGGACGAGAGCCGCGTCTACGCCAACCCGCGCTACCTCGCCCCGCTCGACCTGCGCGAACCGGACGACGTGGCGCGCGCGACGCTGCTGGTGACGACGCTGCAACCGCACTGGCCGACCTGGCTGGAGCGCTACAGCCGGCTGTCGGCGGCGCGGATCGCTGCCATCCCGCGCATCCACTTCGACCAGAGCCTGATGGCGATCGAGGCCGCGCGCCTGGGACAGGGCCTGATCCTGACCAGCCCGCACCTGGTGGAAGCGGAACTGGCCGAAGGCTCGCTGGTGGAAGCGTTCGCGCACGCGCTGGCGCTGACGCAGGGCTACTACCTGGCGCACCACGGCAGGCTGCCGCTGCGCCCGGCCGTGGCGACGGTCAAGCAGTGGTTGATCGATGAGGCCGGCAACTCGGTCCATGTGCCGCCAGGCCCTCCGTCATGAAGGCTGCTGCCACCGACCCGGCGACGCAAGGGGACGCCCGCCTCATCCCGCTGGATCGCGCACGGTTCTTGCTGTGCGCGATGGCCTGTAACAAGTCTGTAGCCAACCCGGCGCGCTGCACCGCCATCGGGACAAGGGAGCACAAATGAAGAAGAAACACCTTCTCGCCACCATCGCATGGGCGTTCGCCGGAAGCGCCGCCTTCGCGTCACCCGCGGACGACGTGATGGCGCCCGACATCGAGAAGGGCGAGCGCGAGTTCGAGGTCGCCTATGGCACGGACCGCAGCGATGCGGGCAAATACGAAAGCGCGCTGGCGCTCAGTTTCGGCGCCGGCATCAGCGAGCGCTGGGCGACCGAGCTCGGCGTCGAGTTCGAGCGCGCGCGCGGCGAGCACATGAAGTACGGCGGGATCGAGTGGGAGAACCGCCTCGGCCTGATCATCGACGAGGACGCGCCGGTCGCGCTGAGCCTGCTGGTCGGTTTCGAGCGTCCGCGCGAGCGCGCGGAAGGCTGGTCGTCGACGCTGGGCCTGCTGTCCGAGACCACCGTCGGTCGCTTCCTGGTCAACGCCAACCTGCTGGTGGAGCGTAACTGGGACGTCGATGCGGAGGATGAAGGCGACGAGGGCGAGGAAGAGGACGAGGACCACGATCCCGGCGCTGCCGACCGCGCCGATGACGACGCCGAAGCCCGCACCACGCTCGGCTACCAGTGGCAGGTGCTCTACCGCCATTCGCACCGCATCTACTACGGCGTGCAGGGCATGGGCGAGATGGGCCAGTGGGACGACTGGGCCGAGCGCGACGAGCAGGAGCACAGGATCGGCCCAGCCCTCTTCGGCCGCATCAAGCATGCCGGCGGACAGCGCCTGAACTACACCGCCGGCCTGCTGTTCGGCGTCACCGATGCGACCCCCGACTACACGCTGCGCCTCAAGCTGGAGTACGAACTCTAGGCGCGCCCCCGCCCGCTCCGGATCGGTCCCGAGCGCGCTCACCCGGGCCATCGACAAGCTGCTCTCTATGCGATCGGCGCAAAACCGTAGTACGAGCCATATGCAGAAGGTTCAGGCGCGTAGGCCGCGACCTTGATCGCGTCGGCCAGACGAACGGCGTCGGTGAACCCATCGATGCCACGCTCGTCCGCGCGCCACTTGGTCTCGACCTCGTCCTCGGACATCCCGCACAATCCGACGGTGTCGTCGAAGCGCTCGGAGCGATACTCGAACGCGGTGTCGTGTGCGATGAACAGCGTGTGCGGGCAGGCGGTGATGCGGGTCTCGTCGTCCGGATCGGCGCCCATCACGCGTACGCCGCAAAACGGGCAATGGACGGGCGTGTAGTAGAAGGTCTTGAGCTCGGTGCGCTGGATGAACTGGGGCATTGAGTTTCCTTTTTCGATAAGGACGTTCGGGCGCCGCACAGCCCTCGAGAGCACTGCGCATCGTTGTGGCGCCAAAAAGCAAAAGGCCCGACTCGCGTCGGGCCTTGCGACGATCTGCGCTGGAAGCGCGAGATCGGGGTACGGCTTCAGTCAGCGGCGCGGATGTTCGACGCCTGCAGGCCCTTGGGGCCGTTGGTCACGTCGAAGGTGACGCGCTGGCCTTCGGCGAGGGTCTTGAAACCCGAGCCCTGGATGGCGGAAAAATGGGCGAAAAGGTCTTCACCGCCGGCTTCCGGCGTGATGAACCCAAAACCCTTGGAATCGTTGAACCACTTGACGGTACCTGCTGCCATGTCTTGAATCTCCGAAAAAAAATGGGGAAAGCCCCCTGAGTGGGGCGAGCATCAAGACAGCGAGGTATGACTTGGGGGAATACGACCGAAGAATCGGATATGCCAACAAACAAACTGCACGACTTGAATATCGCTGCGGCGCAGTATGGGCGAGTTTCAACGCTAAGGACAGCTTTATTTTCACCTGGCCCGGTGCACGCGGCCTCGAAGACGTAGCGTGTGGACGGCCGGCTTCAAGCCAGTTGCTCGATGATCCGCCAGCCGCGCGCCTCCGCGTGGGCGCGCAACATTGCGTCGGGGCGCACTGCAATGGGCTGGTCAACCCATTCGAGCAAGGGCAGATCGCTGCGGGAATCCGAATAGAAGACGCGCTCGCGAAAGCCGGTCAGCGCCGCAGGCGATTCTGCGGCGCGCACCCCGGGGACCGTCGCGGCACGCTCGCCCAGCCAGGCCATGACACGCTCGACCTTGCCGGCGCCGTGGCACAAGGGCCCGATGTACTCGCCCGTGAAGCGGCCGTTCTCGATGCGCGGGCGGCTGCCGAGCAGGTTCGGGATGCCGAAGGCGCGCGCAAACGGCCTCGCGACCACCTCGTTGGTCGTGGTCACGATGCAGCACAGGTCGCCGGCCTGGCGATGGTGCGCAACCAGTTCTCGGCTGGCGGTGGGAAGTTCGCTGCGGATCACCGCCTCGAAGCGGTGCTGGAGTTCCGGGACATCGCCTGCGGCGACCGCCAGCAGGCGCTCGGCGGCGAAGCGGTGCAGCACCTCGATGTCGATGCGGCCGGCGACATAGTCATGGCAGGTATCCAGATAGGCCTCGTCTGTCCCCGACGGCAACACGCCCTCGCCCACCAGGAAGCGCGCCCAGCGCAGGCCGCTGTCGGACGGGATGAGGGTGAAGTCGAGGTCGAACAGCGCGAGCGCCGACGATGCACCATCAGCCGGGGCGCGATCCGGCGATGCAAGGCAGTTGAGCGCACCAGCCCCGGCCTCCCCGCGCATGTCAGCCACGTCCGGTCCGCATCGCTTCGACCGGCCGCGAGCAGCGTGCGGCTTCGCCCGCTGCCAGGCGCGCATCGAGCACCCCGCGCAGCGCGTTGGTGAGCACGATGCGTTCGGCGCGCAGCAGGTCTTCCAGGCGCAGCGGTCGTTCGCGCGCTGCCCACTCCGGGTCGTCGAGCAATGCGGCGCGCATGGTGCCCGGCAGCACGCCGCGACCGACGGGCGGGGTCAGCCACTCGCCCTCGATGCGCAGGAAAACATTGCTGCGCCCGCCTTCGGTGAGCCAGCCGTCGCCGTCGAAGAACAGGGTGTCGAAGGCGCCGCGCGCCTGCGCCGCGCGGATGCCGGCGTCGTAGCGGCTGCGCAGCGTGGTCTTGTGGGCAAACAGTCCGTGCGGGTCGTCGATCGGCCCGGAGGCGATCAGCAGCTCGACCGGCCCGGGTGGCAGCGGCTCGAGCGGCGCCACGACGATCTCGAAGCGGCCGTCCTTGTGCAACGCCAGACGCATGCGACTCGGCTGCCCGGGCGCGAGGCCCGCCACCTGCAGACGCAGCGCGGCGACGATCTCCGCGCGCGGACAGGCGAAATGCAGCGCCGCAGCGCTCGCGGCAAGGCGGCCGAGATGGCGCTCGATGTGCCGGATGCCTTCATCGCGCGTGGCGTACATCGTCTCGAACAGGCTGAACCCGGGATCCAGCCCGGTGAGAAAGCGTGCCTTGAGCGCGCACTCCTCGAACTCCTCTTCGGGGCGGCTATCGATGACGATGCCGGCGCCCACGCCCATGCGCCCGTCGCAGCCGGCACCGTCGGCGCGTTGCTGCAAGGTCAGCGTGCGGATCGTCACCGACAGGCAGAAGTCGCCACACGCCTGCTCCGGGCGCTGCGGCGCCTCGATCCAGCCGATGCTGCCGGTGTACAGGCCGCGCGGGGTGTTCTCCAGTTCGGCGATGAGCTGCATGGTGCGGTGCTTGGGCGCGCCGGTGATCGAGCCGCAGGGAAAGAGCGCGCGCAGCAGCGTGGCAAAGCCGGTGTCGTCGGGCAACGCGGCCTCGATGGTCGAGGTCATCTGGAACACGGTCGGATAGGACTCGACCGTAAACAGCGCCGGCACGCGCACGCTGCCGGTGCGGGCGATGCGGCCAAGATCGTTGCGCAGCAGGTCGACGATCATCAGGTTTTCGGCGCGGTTCTTGGTGTCGCCGGCGAGCAATCGCGCGATCTCGCTGTCGCCCTCGGCCTCGCGGGCGCGCGGCGCCGTGCCCTTCATCGGCTTGGCCGAGAGCCGTCCGCCGCTGTTGCGCATGAAGAGCTCGGGCGAGCACGACAGCACCCAGTCCGGCCCGGACGTGCCCGGCGGCAGCCCGATCAGTGCGCCGTAGGCCACCGGCTGGCGGGCGCGCAGGCGACGGTAAAGGCTCACCGGCGAACCGAAGGTACGGAAGTCCAGCCGATAGGTGTAGTTGACCTGGTAGGTCTCGCCCTCGCCGATCGCCGCGTGAATGCAGTCGATCGCAGCGCAGAAGGCGTCGTGGTCCACGGTCGGGCGGATGTCGAGCGCGCCCGCCGGCGCCGGGTCGAGGCCATCGCCGCCCTGCCCGCCGCCGGTGTCCGCGCGTTCGCGCGCGATGAGCCAGGCCTCGACCTCGTCGGCAGCGAGCAGCGCGATCTCTTCGAACATCAGCACGCGCAGGCTGCCGCCATCCGCAGGCGCGAGGCGCTCGTGGCCGGCGCACAGCAGGCGCGCGCCCCACTCGTAGTCGGCCAGCACCACCGCGTGCAAGCCGGCGCGCAGGTCGCGGTCGGCCGCCGCCCACACCGCATCGAGCGTGGCGGGGTCATCGCAGCGGTGCTCGCGCACGAAGCCGGTGTACAGCCGGCTGGTGGGTGCGGCGGCCGTGGAATGGCAGTCGTCGAGCAGGGCGAAACAGGTCATCGCGAGCAGCTCAGCTCCAGTCATCCATGTCGTGCTTGATGGTGTGGCGGTTGGCGATCAGTTCGTCGAAGCTCGGCTCATTGTTGAGCGCGCGCCTGATCGCGAGCTTGGTCGCCTCGTAGTTGGTGCGGTACATGTCCTTCTTGTCGAGCTTCGGGTCGGTGGCACAGCGCGGGTCGATCCACACCAGGCTGATGATGCACAGCTCGTCGGCCACGTCGCGCGGGATGATGCCCTCGATCACGCAGTCGAGCACCGCATCGGCAGTGGCCGACTGCACCACGCCGCCGAAGAGCACGATGTTGGCGCTGTCCTTCAAGGTGACCTTGGGCACCGTGATCGTCGCCGGGCGCACCATCTGGTTGCAGGCGCGGATCGCGAACATCGCGGTGTGGCCCTTGCTCTGCGCCATCATGTTGGCGAAGGCCTGGCCGACCGGGCCGTCGGTGCGCCCGATCAGGATCTCGGGCATGGCGTCGGTGAATTGGCCTTCGGCGGCCAGCACGGTGGCCTCACCTGCGTGGAAGACGTAGTTCCTGCTCATTCGGTTTCTCCGCTTGGGGTCGATGAACTCAAAACAGCCATTCGCCCTTTCCGTCCACCGCCAGATCACCCACCAGGCGGCGCGGCGCGCTTGCTGGCAGGGCTGCGAACGGGCCGCCATGATAAGCGAGGCTGCGGCGCAACAATGTCCAGAAAACGACGATGTCTTGATGCGTCGCAACGAAGGTGGATGGAACTGCGGGCGGTGGGCCGGCGAACACCAGCGTGCCGCGCCGCATGCCATAGCCGCAGTGCGCGCCCACCCGACCGGCGACCGCGATCGTGCCGGCGACCATGCGCGAGGCGAGGAAGTCGCCGGCGTCGCCATGCAGCACCACGGTGCCGCGGCGCATGCGGTCGCCGCAGCGCGCGCCGGCCTTGCCGCGCACGATCAGCGTGCCGCCGCGCATGCCATCCATGCTGCCCGGCAAGGCGCCTGCCGCGAACGCTCCGACATCGCCCTCGACCTCGATCAGCCCGCCCGCCATCTCGCAGCCGGCAAGCTGTCCGGCGCTGCCCTGCACACGGATCTCGCCGCCCCGCATGGACAGGCCGAGGCGGTCGCCCACCGCCCCGTCGATGCGCAGCACGCCGCCGTCCAGGCCCTGGCCGATGGCGTCGAAGCGCGACAGATCACCCTCCAGGCGCAGTTCCGGGCTGAGCTCGGCCGTACCGCCACCGAGCGCCGCGACGTTGAACAGCTCGCCCAGCGCCAGCATCTCGTTGCCATGGCGGATCTCGACGCGCGCCACCTCGGCGGCCGTCATCGCCGCCAGCCTCGCCGGCAGCACGCCGCCGAAATCGACGCGGAAATCCGGTTGCGCCTTCAGGCGCAGGCACCAGCCGAGTGTCGCGCTCATGCCGCGCCCTCCCCACCGATCAGCTGGTGCAGATGGAAGTGGAAAGGCCCGAGCTTGCCGCCGTAGTTGCCGGCCGAGATGCGCGTGACCCCGGCCGCAGCGCCACGCGCGACGATGGCGGCGATGCCGGCGCGCATGGCGGCGGACACGTCCGCCTCGGTCAGGCCGTCGATGACGATCTCCATCACGCAGCGGGTGTCGGCATCCAGCTCGCTATGCTTTGCCAGCGGCGTCAGCGCCGGGCAGAAGGCGTCGTTGGTCGAAGCCATCAGCGCGGGGTACTTGCTGCCTACCTTCGAGCCGGAGCGCACCACGCCGCCCGGGAAGGGCATGATCGTGCCGCGCACCGCGCGCATCGCCTCCACCGCGGCCTCGGCGCCGGCCAGCGCGGCATCGGTGTCTCGCGCCAGCAGCAGCAGGTTGCCGCCGCCCACCGCCTTCACCAGCGCGGTGGTCTCCTCGGCGACGAACTCGCCGTCCATCACCGGCACCCGCCAGTAGCGCTTGCCGTCGATCATCTTCGAGATCTGCCAGCCGTCACCGAAGAAGCGCAGATTCCTGCCGAGCGCGATCGCCTCGCCTTCATCGAGGCCGGCGTAGATCGCGGTGGTCGGGCAGGTCAGCACGCACTGGCCGACGCGGCGCTCGAGCTGCTTGGCGAGCTCCTTGCCCGACATGGCGAACAGCAGCACCGACACGCCCGGCCGGCCGTCCGGTGTTTCATCCGCGCCCAGCATGCGCTCGATGCCGGCCTCGCAACCGCAGGCGATCACCGAGGTCGCGAAGCCCGTCATGGAAACCGCGGCATGGCGCGCCCAGGTCTCGTTGTGGGCGGTGATCAGCACCCGCGTGGCCTTCATCGGGAAGGCCTCGGCGAAGGTGTCGTCGATCCTCACGCCGTTCACCGTCGCGCTGCCTGGCGCCGTGTTCATCGCGCTCGTCGTCTCCTGCGGCTTGCTCACAGCGCCCTCCCGCGTCCGTGCACCTTGCACGCCAGCAGCGCGCCGCCGTTGCTGCACGAGCACAGCTCGTCGGTGCCGATCTTCATGTGGCGGTAGCTGATGCTGGCGTGGCGATCGGCCCAGGCCTCGACCGTCTTCTCGATTGCCGGGTCGTAGTCGGCCTCGACGAAGTGGGTGCCACCCACCGGCACCGCCTCGATGCGGCCCTTGCGCGCCACCAGGCGGCCGTCCTTGAACACGTATTCCGGGGTGGCGAACATCGCCTCGCGGTCGGCCTCCTCGCGATACACCGCGATGTCGGCGGCAGCGCCGACGCCGAGCTGGCCGCGGTCGGTCAGCCCCAGCAGGCGGGCCGGCGCGGCGCGCGTCATGATCGCGATCTCGTACAGCGAGAGTTCGCGGCGGATCTCGCGCAGCTCGGCCATCGCCGCCACGTCGGGATGCAGGCGGGCGAGCTGCTCGTCGCGGAAACTCTTGTCCATCAGCAGCTTGATCAGGTGCGGGTAGCTGGTGAAGGGGCCGCCGTTGGGGTGGTCGGTGGTCAGGACCACCCGCCAGGGGTCGTCCATCAGCAGGAAGATCTCCAGCCCGATCGCCCACTGCAGCGCGTTCACATAGCTCTGCTCGCGGTAGCGGAAAGGCACCACGCCGCAGCCGGCATCGCACTCGATGTCGCCGCCAACGTACTTGCGCGGGTTGCCCAGGTCGGCGTTGGCGAACTGACGCATGGTGTCGCCCGAGGCGGTGACGGTCTGGCCGAAGATGATCTGGCCCACATCGATGCTGACATTGGGCGCGGCGTTCACCCGCTCGACCAGCTGGCGCGCCGCCGAGGAAAACTTCTTAGGCCCTTCCCGGCCGTAGCTGTGGAACTGGATGTGGGTCAGGTGCCCGGGCAGGCCCTCGAGCGCGTCGATGGTGGCGAGCGTGGAGTCGATGTTGCCCGCCACGCCCAGGTTGCTGGCGTGGATGTGCAGCGGATGCGGCACGCCGAGCTCGGACAGCGCGCGCGCCAGGCTATGCACCACCTGGCGCGGGGTGACCTGCCAATGCACGTGGTCCTCGTCGACGTCGAGCTTGCGTTGGTTGAACTTGAAGGCCGAGATGCCGCCCGGGTTCACCACCTTGACCCCCATCGCCTTGCTCGCGCCGATCGCCCAGCCGACGTAGTCACGGATGCGCTGCGGGTCCTCGCCGCGCGCCAGCATCTCGAGGAAGAGCTCCTCGTTGCCCAGCATCACGTAGGCGCCGTGGTCGAGGATCGGCGTGTCGCCCATCTCCATGTGCGCCTGGCGCGCGTTGCTGGCCAGCATCGCCGGCTCGAAGGCGGCGGTGTAGCCCATCTGCGCGTAGCGGTAGCCGGTCTCGAGCGTGCCCGGGGTGCAGCAGCCGTTGGAGGCGAGCTCCAGCAGCGAATCGCGCGGGCGGTTCAGCCGGTGGTCCTCGGGCAGCATCATGCGCGCCAGGTTCACCTTGCCGCCGCCGATGTGGGTGTGGAGGTCGATGCCGCCGGCCATCACCACGCAGCCCGTCAGGTCGTATTCGGTGTCGACGGTGTCCTGCGGATGCAGCGCGACGATGCGGCCGTCGCGGATGCCGAGGTCGCGGATCTCGCCGTCGACGCCGTTGGCGGGGTCAAAGATGCGCCCGCCCTTGAGCCGGATCGTCGTCATTGCGCGCCCTCCTTCGCCGTGGCGCCGGTCGTCAGGCGGGCGACCAGCGCGCGCGCCACCTCGGCCACAGTCGGCAGGCCGTCATCGCGCACCGCGTGCAGCGGCAGCGACACCACGTTGTCCGAGCGCAGCAGGTGGCCGTCGGCGTTGATGCCCGGCGTCGCCACCGGGATGAACACGGTGCCCGCCTGCGCGCAGCCCGCCGCGAGCCCCGGATGGCCGAGCACGATGCGCGGCAGCGCGGTCGCGGGCGGGGCCAGCTCGGGCGTAAAGCTCGCCACCCACAGCAGCAGATCCACCGCATGCTCGTCGAGCAGGCGGCCGGTCGCGTACTGCAGCGGGTCGTGCTCCACGCCCTGGGGCCCCACGCGCGAGCGCAGCGGCAGGCCGGAGAGCCAGCTCATCGCGCCGTTGGCGGTCTGGGCGCCGTCGTTGCCGCCGAGCGTGAAGGCGCCGGCGCGGGTCTTGCGGTTGAGGCTCATCATCAGGCGCAGCAGGACTTCGCCGACCAGCGCGCCCTGCGGTGGCAGGCGGGCGGGCTCCCAGACGATCACGCAATAGCGGGCGGCGCGCATTGCGCCGGCGAGTCCGGTGAGCGCAGCGAGTGCGGACCCATCCGAGTCGCAGCCGGCTACGCCCGACCCCGCGCTCACCGGCCCGCCGGTCGAATCACCCGCTCTTGCGCCCGCACCGTCGAGGCGGCGGCCGTCGACCAGCGCTGCCAGCATCGCCACGGACTCGAAGATGTCGCCATCGCGGCAGAGCGTATCGACCGCGCTCGCCCACGGGATCTCGGCGGCGCCCGGCGCGCCATCGCGGGCGGCGAGGAACACCACGCGGCCTCCGTCGCCGCGTCCATCGGCCGGCGCGCAGCGGCGAAAGAATTCGGGATGGCTCGACACCGCATCCGTGCCGACGCAGACGATCAGATCGGCGCGGTTCCGGATCTCGGCAATCGTGGCAAACATCTGCCCGCGGTCCTGCAGCATGCGCAGGGCCGGCATCATCGCCTCGCCATGGGCGTGATCGAGAATCGCACCGCCCACGTTGGCCAGCCGGTAGAGCGAACGCATGCCCTGCACATCGGTGGCCAGCCCGCCGAACAGCGCCAGGCGCGACGCTGCCAGTCGCGCGGCCGCGGCATCGAGCGCGGCATTCAGGCCCAGGGACCTGCCATCGACGCTGGGCGCCGCCCTCGCCGGACCGTCGAAGGCGGCCAGCGCGGTCCGCGCACGCGGGCATTCCGCGCCGCGCAGGCGCAACACCGTACCCGGCTCGAGCGCGAGGCGGTCGCACAGCAGGCTGCAGAACGGGCAGGTCCAGTCCCCCGGACGCGCGCCCGCCCCGAACGCCGCTGCAGAGGGAGTCGTTTCAGTCGTCGTACTCATGCGCACGCCCCATGCAAGCGATATGCCAGACCGCGCCGGCGGCCCCATGTCCGCCGCGCGGTCGTTCGCCGCCCCGTGGCCCGCCCCCGGCGACACGGCGGCGTTCAACTCTGGCACAAGGCCGCGGCCATGTGGCGGCCGAGTGTGTCACAACTGAGCAGCCGGGAAAGTACCCTCCCCTCGTGGGCACGCGCCTCGTGGCCCGGGACGCGCGCGCCAGCTGCCGGCGCACGATCCGCTTCGCGCCGGTTGGCAGGATGCGCGGAGGACAGGCATCGCCGGCGCTCAATGCGAATGGCGGTGGTGGATGTCGGGAAAGTGCGGGTGCTTGTGGACCAGGCGCTCGTGCCGATGCCAATGTGCGTGCGGCTCGTCGCCGGCCCACGGAAACGGGTGCACGTGCTGGTGGTGCGCGTCGTGAACATGGCGGTGGCTGTGCTCCATCGGCTCGTGCACATGCGCATGTTCGTGGTGCTCGGTGAGATGCAGCCACACACCAAAAGCCATGAGCGCAGCCGCGATCCAGAACGCCGTCGAGGTCGACTCGCCCAGCAGCAACAGTGACACCGCTGCGCCGATGAAGGGCGCGGTCGAGAAGTAGGCGCCGGTGCGCGCCGTGCCGAGGCCGCGTAGCGCAAGCACGAAGAGCACCAGGCTGATGCCGTAGCCCAGCAGGCCGACGGCCAGGGTGCCGAGCAGGACCGGACCCGCGGGCAGACTCGCGCCGAGGACGAAGGCCAGCCCGACATTGACCGAGCCCGCCGCGACGCCTTTCGCAGCGGCAACGAACAGCGCATCCGAGGCCGAGACGCGCCGGGTCAGGTTGTTGTCGATGGCCCAGCACAGGCAGGCGCCGACGATGGCGAGTGCCCCGAGCCAGTCGTCCGTCCCCGCGCCGATGCCCGACCAGGACAGCACCACCCCGCCCGCAACGATCGCAAGCATGCCGAGCACGATGCGCCGGTCCGCGTTCTCCCTGAAGACGCCCCACGCGATTACGGCGGTCAGCACCGCTTCGAGGTTCAGCAGCAGCGACGCGGTCGCGCCGGTCGTGCGCGTCAGTCCGAACATCAGCGCGAGCGGCCCGGCCACCCCCCCGAAGAGAATCGCTCCGAGCAGCCAGGGCCAGTCGACGCTGGCGAGGCCGGATTGCGTCCAGCCCCGATCGCGTACCAGGCGCACGGCGGTGAGCCCCAGGCCGCTCCCCAGGTACAGCAGGCCTGCCAACAACCACGGCGACATCTCGCCGACCAGCAGCTTGGCGAAGGGGGTGCTCGCACCGAACAGGGCCGCGGCGAGCAGTGCGTGGATGACGTGGATGTTGTTCATGTCCCTGCCCGAGCGATGAAGACGAAGGCTTGCCTCCTCATGTTCGGCGCCCCCCCGGGGACCGAGCCCCGGCAACAGCCTGCGCCCACGGCGTCGTGGCGCCGCTGAGCGATGGACTACGAATTCGACACCGTCGCGACCGCCGGCTCCGCCCGCGCACCACGGCGCAGCTCCCACTGCTTGACCAGCGCGTAGAGCGCCGGAATCACCGCCAGCGTCAGCACGGTCGAGGACACCATGCCGCCCACCATCGGCGCGGCGATGCGGCTCATCACCTCGCTGCCGGTGCCGGTGCTCCACATGATCGGCAAGAGGCCGGCCATGATCGCCACCACGGTCATCATCTTCGGTCGCACGCGCTCGACCGCGCCCTCCATGATCGCCGCGTACAGATCGGCGACGCCGGCCTCGCGACCCTCCGCCTCCCTGCGCTCGCGAACCTCCTTCCATGCATGATCGAGGTAGATCAGCATGATCACGCCGGTCTCCGCCGCCACCCCGGCGAGCGCGATGAAGCCCACCGCCACCGCCACGCTCATCTGGTAGCCCAGCCACCACATCAGCCATACCCCGCCGACCAGCGCAAAGGGCACCGACAGCATCACGATCAGCGTCTCGGTCAGGCGGCGGAAGTTGAGGTAGAGCAGCACGAAGATGAGTGCGAGGGTCACCGGCACGACGATCTTCATCTTCTCCTTGGCGCGCTCCATGTTCTCGAACTGGCCGCTCCAGGTGGCGTAGTAGCCCTGCGGGAATTCGACCTCTTCGGCCACCGCCTGCTGCGCGCGCTTGACGAAGGCGCCGAGGTCGGACTCCCGGGTGTCGACATACACATAGGCCGCAAGCAGCGCGTTCTCGGTACGGATGGCGGGCGCACCGCGCGTCAGCTTCACCTCGGCCACCTGGCCGAGCGGGATCGGGCCGTTCATGGTCGGCACATAGACGTCGGACGCGAGCCGCGCCGGATCGTCGCGCAGGCCGCGCGCGTAACGCACCGACACGCCGTAGCGCTCCAGGCCTTCGACCGTGGTCGTCACCATCTCGCCGCCGAGCGCGGTGGCGATCACGTCCTGCACCATGTCGATGGTGAGCCCGTAGCGCGCGAGCTGATCGCGACGCGGCACGATGTCCACGTAGTAGCCGCCCGCCACCCGCTCGGCGTAGGCGCTGCTCGCGCCCGGCACCTTGCGCACGGCGGCCTCCACCGCCTGCGCCACCTTCTCCAGCGTCTCCAGGTCCGTGCCGAACACCTTGACCCCCACCGGGGTGCGGATGCCGGTGCTGAGCATGTCGATGCGGGCCTTGATCGGCATGGTCCACGAGTTGGCCAGGCCGGGGAACTTGAGCGCGGCGTCCATCTCGGCGATCAGCTTGTCGGTGCTCATCCCCGGGCGCCACTGGTCCTGTGGCTTGAGGTTGATGACGGTCTCGAACATCTCGAGCGGCGCCGGGTCGGTCGCGGTGTTGGCGCGGCCGGCCTTGCCATAGACCGATTCGACCTCTGGGAAGGTCTTGATGATGCGGTTCGTCGTCGCAAGCAGGCGCCCGGCCTCGGTCACCGACATGCCCGGCAGCGCCGCAGGCATGTAGAACAGCGTGCCTTCGTTGAGCGTGGGCATGAACTCCGAGCCGATCTGGCGCGCCGGCACGATGGTGGCCGCCATCGCCAGCACGGCGAGCACGAGCGTGAGGACCTTGAAGCGCAGCACGCCCTGGATGATCGGCCGGTACAGCCAGATCAGCAGCCGATTCACCGGGTTCTTCGCCTCGGGCAGGATGCGCCCGCGCACGAAGAACAGCATCAGCACCGGCACCAGGGTCACCGACAGCAGCGCGGCACCGGCCATGGCGAAGGTCTTGGTGAAGGCGAGCGGCGAGAACAGCCGGCCCTCCTGGCCTTCGAGCGCGAACACCGGCAGGAAGGACACGGTGATGATCAGCAGCGAGAAGAACAGCGCCGGCCCGACCTCCTTGCAGGCGAGCACGATCGCGGCGCCGCGCGCCTTCTGGTCCGCCCCTGCGGGCAGGCGCTCGATGTGCTTGTGCGCGTTCTCGATCATCACGATCGCCGCGTCCACCATCGCCCCGATCGCGATCGCGATGCCGCCCAGGCTCATGATGTTCGAGCCCAGGTCGAGCGAGCGCATGGCGATGAAGGCGAACAGGATGCCGAGCGGCAGCGTGATGATCGCCACCAGCGCGCTCCTCACATGGAGCAGGAAGATCACGCACACGGCAGCGACGATCAGGCTCTCCTCGAGCAGCGTCCATTGCAGGTTGCCGATCGCACGCTCGATCAGCTCGGAGCGGTCGTAGACCGGCACGATCTCGGCGCCCGCCGGCAGGCCGGGGGCGATCTCGGCGATCTTGGCCTTGACGTTGGCGATCACGTCGAGCGCGTTCTGGCCGAAGCGCGCCATGACGATGCCGGAGGCCACCTCGCCCTCGCCGTTCAGCTCGGCGATGCCGCGCCGCTCGGCTGGCACCAGCTCGACGCGGGCGACGTCGGCCACCCGCACCGGCGTGCCGCGCTCGGCCTTGAGCACGATGCCGGCGATGTCCTCCACGCTTTGCAGGTAGCCCCGGCCGCGCACCATGTATTCCTTCTCGGCCAGTTCCACCACGCGGCCGCCGACGTCGCGGTTGGAGGCGCGGATCGCCTGCGTCACCTGCTCAAGGGTGATGCCGTAGCCCGCGAGGCGCAGCGGATCGATGGTGACCTGGTACTCGCGCACGAAGCCGCCGATGCTGGCGACCTCGGACACGCCCTGCGCCTTGGTGAGCTGATAGCGCACGTACCAGTCCTGCAGGCTGCGGGTGTCGGCGAGGCTCATGTCCCGGCCCAGCACCGCGTATTGGTAGACCCAGCCCACGCCGGTGGCGTCCGGCCCGATCTGCGGCGCCACGCCCTGCGGCAGGCGGCTGGCGGCGGTGCTCAGGTACTCGAGCACGCGCGAGCGCGCCCAGTAGATGTCGGTGCCGTCCTCGAAGATCACATACACGTAGGACGCGCCGAACATCGAGAAGCCGCGCACCACCTTCGCACGCGGCACCGCCAGCATCGAGGTGGTGAGCGGATAGGTGACCTGATCCTCGACCACCTGCGGCGCCTGGCCGGGGTAGTCGGTGTAGACGATCACCTGCACGTCCGAGAGGTCGGGCAGCGCGTCGAGCGGGGTGTGCTTGACCGCGTAGAGGCCGCCGCCGATCAGGAACAGCGTGGCGAGCAGCACCAGGAAGACGTTGCGAGCGGACCAGTCGATGACGCGGTCGAGGACGCCGACGGAGGCGCCCGCAGGCGGCGCGGCATCGGCGGCCGGGGGGCTGAGCGGAGCGTGCATCTCAGTGCCCCCGATGGGCGTCACTGCCGTCGGCGGCAGCAGCGCCCGGCAGCGGCTCGATGCCGGTGACGATGTACTCGCCCGGTTCGCCCGCCTCGAACACGAAGCGCACCGGCGTGCCGGGCGCGATGTCCTTCACCAGGCCGGGGTCGGCGATGACGAAATCCATGGTCATCGCCGGCCACTTCAGCGCGGGGATCTCGCCGTGGGTCAGCGTGAGGCTGCCGGCTTCGGCGTCGATGGCGTCGAGCGTGCCCTCGGTCTCGTAGCTCGGCGCGGCCATCTGTTCGCTGGCATCGGCCTCCATCAGGTTCGACAGCGCGGCCTTCAACTGACTCTCCGAGTCGATCAGGAAGTTGGCGGACACCACCACCCGATCGCCCGCCTCCACGCCTTCGAGCACCTCCACCACCTCGCGGCCGCGCTCGCCGAGCTTCACCGGCTGCGGCTTGAAGCGCCCCTCGTCGAGGGCGACCAGCACCACCCTGCGCTCGCCGTCGTCGATGATCGCCGAGCTCGGCACCACCGTCTTCGGGCTGGCGTCGCCCGCCGCGAGCTCGACCTGGGCGAACATCCCGGGGCGCAGCAGCCCTTGCGCGTTGTCCAGTTCCAGGCGCACCCGGGTGCTGCGGGTGGCGGGATCGAGCGTGGGATACAGGTAGTCGACCCGCGCCGGGAAGCTGCGCCCCGGCCAGGCCTCGAGCGTCACCTGCGCACCCTGGCCGACCTGCACGCGGGCAAGGTCCTGCTCGAAGACGTCGGCGATGATCCACACCTTCGACAGATCAGCAATACGGAACAGCGCCTCGCCGGGCATGAAGCGCCCGCCTTCGATCGCCATCTTCTCCAGCACGACGCCGCTTGCCGGGGCGTGGAAGACCTGGCGCGCACCGGCCTGGCCGGCGACCTGCAGGTTGCGCAGGCGCGCGCGTGTCGCCTCCGCCAGCCGACGGGCGGATTCGCTCGCCACCGGGTCGTGGCTCGCGCTCGCGTGCGCCAGGCGCTCGGCGATGCGCAACTCCTCGCCGGTCGATTGCAGCTCGGGGCTGTAGGCGGTGAACAGCGGCTGGCCTTTCTTCACCGCATCGCCCACGGCGTTCACATGCAGGCGCTCGATCCAGCCCTCGAAGCGCGGCGCCACCACCACCTGGCGGCGCTCGTCGATCTCGATGCGGCCGCTGGCGCGCACCGTTGCGTCCACCGTGCCCAGTTCGACCAGGGCCGTCTTCACGCCCAGGGTCTGCATGCGCGCCGGGCTGACCGCCACCGCGCCGCTGTCGTCGGGCCGGTCGTCGGCATAGACCGGGATGTAGTCCATGCCCATCGAGTCCTTCTTCGGCACCGGCGAGGTGTCGGGCAGGCCCATCGGGTTACGGTAATAGAGGATCTTGCGTTCGCCCTCGCCCTCAGCCTGCGTCGCGGTCGCGACCGCGGCCCCCACGGCTGCCGGCGCGGCAGACGCCGCCCCATGCTGCATGCGCGCGAACCAGTAGCCCGCACCCGCCGCGATCGCCACCGCGACCGCGACCGTCGTCACCCGCAGCGCAACGCTCACTTGAATTCCCCTGTCAATTTCCTGATTTCGGTCAGCGCCAGCCGGGTCTCGAGCTCCGTCTGGAGCTGGCGCATGCGGATGTCGATGAGCTGGCGCTCGGCCTCGATGACGCTGTCGAAATCGACCGTGCCGCTGGCGAGCGCCGCGCGGCTGGCGTCGCGCGTGGCCTGGGCCTGCGGCAGCAGCGTGTGCCCGAGCAGGCGCAGAGTCTCGCGGCCCTGGGCGTACATCGACCACGCGCTGCCGAGCTCGCCGGAGGCGCGCGCGCGGGCGTCCTCGCGCCGGGCCTCGGCCGCCAGCAGCATGTACTCGGCCTCGCGCTCCCGGGCACGGCGGCTGGCCTGCTGCAGCGGGATCATGACCTCGAACATCACGTCCCAGGACGCCTTGCCTTCATCCGGGCGGTTGTTGGTCACGCCGACGGCGAAGTCCGGCAGGCGGTCCTGGTAGGTGCGCGCGCGCTCGGCGCGGGCGACGTCGATGCCGTTGGCGGCGACCTGGACCTCCGGGTTGGCGCTGGCCGCGGCCTCGAACAGGGCGCCCGGCCCCAGCCCCTCGGGCAAGGGCGGCGGATCGGCGGGCGCGGCGAGCGGCGCATCATGGGCGCGGCCCAGGAGGCCGTTGAGGCCGGCGGCCAGCCCCGTGCGGCGCTGCTCGACCTCGACCAGCGCCAGGCGCTGCGCGGTGATCTCGCGCTGCATGCGCAGCACCGCCTGCTGCGGCAGCAGGCCGAGCTCGTAGCGGGCGAGGCTCAGTTCCTCCAGCCCCTGCAGCAGGCTCAGGGCCTCGCGGTTGAGGACGCGCTCGCGATCGGCGGCGTAGTAGCGCAGCCACAGCGCCTCGATCCTGGCCGCCAGCTCGGTCCACGCGGCGTCGCGCATGGCGTCGGCCCGGGTGGCCTGGGCCTCGGCGGCCTTCACCGCCAGCTCGCGCTTGCCCCAGCCGGGCAGCGGCTGGGTGATGCGATAGCGCGTCTCGCCCACCTGGCCGGGCAGCAGCGAGGCCGAGCGCCCGCTCATGGTGTTGGTGGCGTCCATCAGCTCGAGCTCGAAGCGCGGGTCGGGCAGCGCGCCGGCCGGGCTGACGCGCTCACGCGCGGCCGAGGCCTCGGCGCGGGCGGCGGCGAAACCGGGGTTGCCCTGGCGCGCATGCTCGATCAGCGCCTGGGCGCTGGCGCCGAGCGCGGGCGCTTCGGGCATGGCCTGACTCCAGGCACTGCCGCCTGTCAGCGCGAGCGCCAGCACCAGCGCCGCGGGTCGTGGCAGACGGAGGGCCGCCACTGCGAACGGGGATTTCATGGACAGGGGTTCCGGCTTGCGGTCGGGGGCGGGGTCGGACAGCTCGACGCCCGCCCTTCAGCCAGGCGGGCGTCGGATCGATGATGGCGCGGGACAGGGTACGCCCGCGCCCGAACCCTCACTGCGCCGGCTCGATCACCGTGACCGTCAGCGCGCCGCCGACGCGCGTGACCGCGAAGCGGATCTTGTCGCCGACCTTGACCTGGTCGAGCAGGCCCGGCTCGGCAGCGCGGAACACCATCGTCATCGGCGGCATGTTGAGCGCCTCGAGCGGACCATGCGCGATGGTGAGCTTGCCGGCCGGCTTGTCGATCTTCTTGACCGTGCCTTCGGCCAGCGGCGCCTCGGCCGCGGCCGGGGCGCTGGCGCCGCCGTGGTGGGCGTCGTGGTCGGCCTGCGCGAACGCCAGCGGCGCGCCGCCGCCGAGCGCGAGGAGCAGCGCGGAGGTGATCAGGGTCTTGTTCATGATGGGGTTCTCCGGGGATGGCTGGGAGGGGTTGCCGGGTGAATCCGTCGGCTGGAGACCGGACTCGAAGCTCGGCGCGATTATGCCCAGCGCTCGCCGACGGGAGGCTGACGCGCGGATTACATTTCTGTCAGCCGCGGACCGTGATACTGCCGATCATCCCCGCCTGGAAATGGCCGGGGATCAGGCAGGCAAACTGGAACTCGCCGGCGCGGTTGAACTGCCAGACCATCTCCCCGCGCCCACCCGGCGGCACGTGGGCCATCCACGGCTCGTCGTGCTCCATCTCGGGAAAGCGCTCCATCAGCTCCGCGTGCTCGGCGAGCGCAGCGGGCGTGCCGATCACCATCTCGTGCATCACCGCGCCGCGGTTCTCGTGGGTGAAGCGGATCGTCTCGCCCAGCCGCACCTCGATGCGGTCGGGCACGAAGCGCATGCTGTCGCTCATGACGATGGGGATGGTGCGCACCACCGCCGCGACGTCGCCGGCGATGCCCCAGGGCTGCTGCGCCTTCGGCGGCGCGGTGGCAGACCCGGTGGCAGACCCGGTGGCGGACTCGCCGGCAGGCGCGGTGGTCGCCTTGTCGGCATGCGCGGGCCCGCCATGGGCGAAGGCGCCGCGCTGCAGGGCGAGCACCCCGGCGGCAAGGCCGGTGGCGAGAAAACGACGACGGTTCTTCATCGGAAACCTTCTTTCGGGCGAGGCGTACTCGTTGCCATCAGGGGGGAACGTGATCCTGAGGGATCATCGTGCCCGCCCCGCCATGCGGCAGGATACTGGCCAAGCGCCTGGTCTGCTCGCACACCCTGCCTACGCGCGCAGGGCAATCACCTGGGCGCCGCGGGCAGCGTCGCCGACGGCAGGCCCATCATGCGCTGCATCATGCCCATGTGCTGCTGCATCATCTGCATGTGCTCCTGCACGAGCTTCGGATCCATCATCATGCCGCCCGTCGGCCCCATCGGGCCGGCTCCGGGCGCGGCCCCCGGCATCGGCGCGGCACCCGGCCCACGCCCCCTCATCATCGGCCCGGG
The DNA here is from genome assembly GCF_039614725.1 of Thauera sp. JM12B12. NCBI lineage: Bacteria > Pseudomonadati > Pseudomonadota > Betaproteobacteria > Rhodocyclales > Zoogloeaceae > Thauera > Thauera sp. JM12B12. The sequence goes on from NZ_CP154859.1 coordinate 2,883,343, forward strand.
GCCCACCTGACCGCCCATCATCGGGGCACCCGGCGGCTGCCCGCCCAGCATCGGACAACCGGCGGTCCCGGCCTGCGACGCGGCCTCCAGCGCCTTGATCTGCTCTTCCATCAGGGCCATGCGGCGCTCGGGGTCGGTGGCCTCGCGGATCGCCTTCATGCGCGCCTGCAGCGCCGGCACGCTCGCGGCCAGCGGCCAGGCCTGCGCCTGTTCGGTGGTCTGCGCCAGCGCCGGGCCGGCCTGCAGGGCTGCGGCCAGCGCAAACACGGGCATGAGCCCGGCGAGACGATACGGACTGTGTTTCATGATCGATCTCCCATCGGTTGCGGTGCGAGTGCATTGCCCCGTGCAATGTCGTGCCATACGGTCCATCTTGCGCGCGCGCACCTGTCCCCGGCCTGACCCGGAGGTTACATTTCCGTAATCCGGTGCCCGGCCGCGCGGCGCGCGGCAGAATTCGCCGGACACGGCAATCCATCGGTGGGAGCACGCGCATGAAGATCCTGATCGTCGAAGACGAGGTGAAGACCGGCGACTACCTGCGCCAGGGGCTGACCGAGGCCGGATTCGTCGTCGACCTCGCGAGAGACGGCCTCGACGGGCTCCACCTCGCGCTCGCGGGCGACTACGACCTCATCGTGCTGGACGTGATGCTGCCGTCACTGGACGGCTGGAGCATCCTCAAGACACTGCGTCGCAGCGGCCGCGAGGCCCCGGTGCTGTTCCTGACGGCCCGCGACCAGATCGAGGACCGGGTCCGTGGCCTCGAGCTCGGCGCCGACGATTACCTGGTCAAGCCCTTCGCCTTCTCCGAGTTTCTCGCGCGGGTGCGCACCCTGCTGCGCCGGGGACGAAGCCACGAACCGGAGATCCTGCGCTCGGCAAACCTGGAGCTCGATCTGCTTCGCCGCCGCGTCAGCCGCTGCGGCCAGCGCATCGACCTCACCGCCAAGGAGTTCGCCCTGCTCGAGTTGCTCCTGCGCCGCAAGGGCGAGGTGCTGCCGCGATCCTTGATCGCGTCACAGGTCTGGGACATGAACTTCGACAGCGACACGAACGTGATCGAGGTGGCGGTGCGCCGGTTGCGGGTGAAGGTCGACGACCCCTTCGAGCCCAAGCTGATCCGCACCGTGCGCGGCATGGGCTACGTGCTCGAGGCGATGGAGCCGAGCTGACGATGATCCGCATTCACTCGCTGACGGCACGGCTGGCAACGCTCTTTGCGGTGCTCACGGCAAGCCTGCTCGTGCTGGCGGCGGTGTTCCTCGGCCGCATGCTGGACGCGCACTTCGAGGAACTCGACACGCATGAGCTGCAGGGCAAGCTCACCCTGATCCGCAACGCGCTGCAGACCGAGGCCGCGCAGGTGGGGCAGCCGGATCGCTTCGAGGCGCTCGACCGTTCCTTCGTCGGGCACGAGAGTGTCGGCGTCCTCCTTCGCGATGCCGAGGGGCGCGTGCTGCACGTCATCCATCCCGAGCACTTCACCGCCGCCCAGCGCGCAGGCGAAGCCCTCGCGGCCGGGCTGAGCGGCTGGACGGTCGACGCGCGCCCCCATCGGGGAGTCGAGGTCAGCATCGCGCTGCCGAGCGCCGGCGCAAACCACGAGACGATCGCGGCCCTGGTCGCGCTCGATCTGTCGCATCACGTCCATTTCCTCGCCTCGGTGCGCCACGCGACCTGGGCGGGCGTCGTCGCGGCCGCGCTGGCGGCGGCGCTGTTCGGCTGGATCGCCGCGTACCGGGGCCTCGCCCCGCTGCGCCAGGTCACCGAGACCGCCCGCAAGCTGTCAGCCCGGCAGCTCGCCGAGCGTCTGGCCATCGATGACGCCCCGCTCGAGGTGCGCGACCACGTCGAGGCCTTCAACGGCATGCTGGCGCGGCTCGAGGCCGCCTTCCAGCGCCTCGGCGACTACTCCGCGGACATCGCCCACGAGCTGCGCACGCCGATCTCGAACCTGATGACGCAGACCCAGGTCGCGCTTTCGCGGCCCCGCACGACCGAGGCGTATCAGGACATCCTGGCCTCGAACCTCGAGGAGTACGAGCGCATCGCGCGCATGGTCAGCGACATGCTCTTCCTCGCCAAGGCCGAGGGGAACACGCTCGCGCACGCCAGCGAGCCGGTCGACCTGGCCCTCGAGGCAGATGCCCTGGTCGATTTCTACGAGGCCCTCGCCGACGAGCGCCAGGTCGGCATCGCGCGCCAGGGGCAGGCGAGCGTTCAGGGCGATCGCCTGATGCTGCGGCGGGCCCTTTCCAACCTGATCTCGAACGCACTCCGCCACACGCCCGAAGGCGGGCAGATCACGATCAGGATCGATGCCGACGCTGCCGGTGTCCGTGTCGCGGTCTGCAACGTCGGCGATCCCATCCCCGGCGAGCAGATCGAGCGGATCTTCGAGCGTTTCCATCGCGGCAGCGCCCAGCGCGAGTCCCGCGGCGAAGGCGCAGGGCTCGGGCTCGCGATCACACGCTCGATCGTCCACGCCCACGGCGGGCAGATCAGCGCGCAATCGGCCGAAGGCGTCACCTGCTTCACGATCACCCTGCCTCGGCACCGCGCGCCTGCGGCACCCTGACCCGGCGAAGGCGGCGCGCCGTCGAACGACGCGCGGACGAGCGCGCTGCGAGCGGGCGCGACGGGTCTCTCACATGACGCCGCGCTGCGCGCCGATGCGCCCATCGTGCAGCGCCGAGGCCACCAGCCAGGCACTCGCGCCCGAGGCGGCAGCGTGGCGGAGGTCGGCCTCGTCACGGATTCCGCCCGCCCCGACCAGCTCCACGTCCGGGCGCAGGGCCTGAACGCCGCGCAGGGTTTCGAGGTCCGGACCGGCGTCGGCACCGACACGGTCGAGCGTCATCACGATCACGCGTGCGGGCCACCACTCGGGGTGGGCGTGGCAGCCGCCGGGATCGAGCAGGCTGCCCTGGCGGCGATCGAGTGACAGAATGCAGTGCGCACGATGCGCCGCGAGGCAGCGGCGCGCGCGGTCGGCATCCGCAAGCGACTCGCTGGCGACGATCGGGGTGACGCGGGCGGCGTGCGCGCCGAGGCGCTGCCGGAAGGCGTCGATCGATTCGGCGTCGCGAAAGCCGCCGTCGACCCAGAGCTGCACCGCGGGCAAGCCGTCGAGCAGCGCGGCCAGCATGTCGAACTGCAGGGCGCCGCCCATCAGGGCGTCGAGGTCGGCAAGATAGAGGGTGTCGCTCGCCGCGCGCTCGAGCAGGCGCGGCGCGAGTTCGAGCGGCGCGCTCGATGGACACAGGGACGACCGGATCGGTCGGTAGGCGCTGCGCTCGCCACGCACGCCGCGGACGACCTGGCCGGCCATCAGGTCGATGACGGGAATGAGCTGCATGACAAGGACTCGACGGATTCTGGTGCTCGAATTTATCAGCGCGGGGGGGCTGGGAGAAGCCGCGTCGGCCGAGCCGGCAGGCGTCGCCGGCGAGCCGCTGCTCGCCCAGGGCGTGCGCATGCGCGACGCGCTGCTGGGCGAGCTGAGCGCCCTGCCCGGCCTGGAGATCAGCGTCGCCGACGCGGGCCTGGCGCCGCTGCCCGCGCACCCGCCCATGCCCGCTGCGGCCGTGCAGCGCCTGTCCACCGCCGCCGTCGCCGATCTGGCCGCCTGGCTGGGCGCGCGGCAGGCGGCCTTCGACCTGGTGTGGGTGATCGCACCCGAGACGGACGATTGCCTGCTCACGCTGTGCGCGGCGGTGGCCCCGGCACGCTGGATCGGCTGCAGCGCCGACGCGATCCGGGTGGCGGCCAGCAAGACCCGCACCCGCGAGCGCCTCGCCGCGCAGGGCATTCCGACGCCGCAGGCGTGGGCGCCGGGCCTGCCCCCGCCCGCGCAGCCGGGGCGCTGGGTGCTGAAGCCCGACGACGGCGCCGGCAGCGAGCACACCCGCGTGTTCGCCGACTTCGCCGCCGCGCGCGCGGCGCTGGCCGCGGCCATCGCGACCAGTGGCCTTGATGCGGCGCAGGCCGACGCCGGCCTCCCTCCCCGATGGACGCTCGAGGCCTGGGTCGAGGGCGAGGCGCTGAGCCTGTCGCTGCTGTGCGCCGCCGAGGGCGTCGAGGTGCTGAGCGTCAACCGCCAGCGCCTCATCCTGGAAGCAGACGGCCAGCTCGGCTATGCCGGCGTCGACACCGGGGTCGAGCCGGTCACGCAAGCGCTGCGCGACCTCGCCGAGCGCTGCGCCGCGGCGGTGCCCGGGCTGGCCGGCTTCGTCGGCCTCGACCTCGTCCGCCAGCCCGACGGCCGGCTGTGCGTGATCGAGATCAACCCGCGCCTGACCTGCGCCTACGCCGGCCTCGCCGCGCCGCCGGAGAGCGCCAGGCCGCCCAGCCCCTGCGCGCGCCCGCGCACGCTCGCTGCCGACATCATTGCCGCCCACGACGCCGCATTTTCCAGCCAAGCCACCGGAACCGCCGATGCACCCCGCACACACGCCTGAGACGCCGGCCCCCGACACCGCAGCCGCCTCCGCCCGCGAGGCCGCGGCGGTCGCATCTTCGACCCCGGATGCCGGGGCC